>JAHBSW010000009.1 GCA_019638935.1 Cryobacterium sp. | reverse complement strand
TGCCGGGACCCGACGAATCGGGCGGGCCGGTGGCCCTCACCGAGTGGCCCGGGGGCTATATCCAGTCGATCGAGGTGCGGAAGGCACCGGGTCACGAGCCGGGTCACGGGCGCGCGTGGTTGCGCACGCGACATCCCCTGCTCGAGTCTGAGCGCGTGAGCGACCTCGCGCGGCTGGTGGGGCTGGTCGACACGAGCAATGGCATCGCCCCCCGGGTGTTCCCGGGACCGGGCGGATGGGCCTTCCCCAACGTCGACCTGCAGCTGCACCTCTACCGCGAGCCGAGCGGCGAGTGGCTCGGCCTGCAGAACTCGGTCACGTTCGGCACCGACGGCATCGGTGTCACGTCAACCGTGCTGCACGATGAGGCGGGTCCCTTCGGACGGGCGGAGCAGACTCTCACCCTGCGGCCCCTCTGACGAACAGGCTGAGGGGCCGACTGCTTCTCTAGCCGTCGTCGTGCGCGAACTCGCGCACCTCGCCGGGCAGGAGCACCGCGTCGATGCCCTCAACCGTGATGGGAACCGGAGCCATGCCGCCCTCATGCACCTTGAGGCGCAGCTTCTGCCGGTCGACCGTGACGCGCACCAGCTGGTGGAGGAACTTCAGCGTGAAATCGATCTGCTTCAGCTCGGGTGGCAGGGCCGGGTTGAAGTACAGACGGCCGTCCTTCACCTCGAGCCCCGTGTAGCAGCGCGTGACCATGTCGACCGAGCCCGCCATGGCGCCCAGGTGGATGCCGATGCGTGTCGTGCCGCCCTGGATGTCGGCCAGGTCGCTCTCGAGCGCTTGCACCAGGAACTCCCACGACTTCTCGCGGTTCATCCGTGCCTCTACCCACGAGTGGACGACGTTGCTCAGAGTGGAGCCGTGGGTGGAGCGCTCGCGGTAGTACTCGATCGCGAGCGGGATCGTGTCGGTGTCGAAGTCGTAACCCATGTAGCCGAGCTGCGACTTCAGCTCGTCCGCGCTGAACAGGTACAGGAGCATGAGCATGTCGGGTTGCTTCGACAGCTTGTAGTTGTTGGTCGCATCCCCCTCGGCCGCGAGGATGAGGTCGAGGCGGCCGATCGAACCGTATTTCGCCCGGTAGCCCTCCCAGTCGAACTCTTTGAGGTTCTCGTAGCCCTCGAACTGACTGATCACCCCGTCGGAGTGGAACGGCACTCGCAAACGCGAGCTGATCTTTCGCCAGCGGTCGACCTCGCCCGGGCGCACCTTGACTCGCTTCCAGAAGGAGTCGGCGTAGCGCGGACGGAGCAGGTCGACAGCGTCGGCCGCTCGCTGCATGACCCAGGACGCCATGACGTTGGTGTACGCGTTGTTGCGCAGCCCCGAGCCGGGCGTTCCCGGGTACCCGTCGTGGAACTCATCCGGGCCCATGACGCCCTCGATGTCGAAGCGGTTGGCCTCGTCATCGTAGGTCGTCAGGCTCTCGAAGAACCGCGAGACCTCGATGAGCAGCTCGGCGCCCTGCTCGACGAGAAAGTCGACGTCGCCTGTCCACTCATAGATCTGCCACGCGCTGTAGGCGATGGCGAGGCCCACGTGTCGCTGGCGGTGCGAGTTGTCGGGCATCCACTCGTCGTTGCGCACGTTGAAGAGCTCGGTGGGAGTCTCCTCACGGCCGTCGACACCGCTCTGCCACGGGAACATCGCACCCCGGTAGCCCTCGGCGCGCGCGGCCGCACGCGCCTCGTCGAGCCGGCGGTAGCGATAGCCGAGCAGGGCGCGGCTGATCTCGGGCCGATGCATGGTGAGCATGGGGTAGACGTACATCTCGTCCCAGAAGATGTGGCCGCGGTAGCCCTCGCCGTGCAGACCGCGCGCCGGCATGCCCGCGTCGAGGTCGACGGTCACGCCCGCGACCGACTGCAGCACGTGGAACGTGTTGAGGTTGAGTGCGAGCTGCTGGCGCTCCTCGGTCTCGATGAGCACCGTGAACTCGTTCCACAGCTCGCGCCACGACTCCTCGTGCTGCGACAGCAGGGCGGGCAGGTCAGGCAGGCGCGACAGCCAGGTCGTGGCGGACAGAGCCGCGGATGCGATGGCGCGGTCCCTCGAGGAGTACGCTACGACGGTCTTCTCGACCGTCACCGCTTCGCCCTCCGTCACAGGGATGGTGAGCACCTGCCCGATCCACCCGGCGGGGTCCGTCGCCACGGTTCGGGGGACCCCGATGATCTCGGCGTTCGCTCGCACTCGGGTTCGGGCGGCCGTCGCCATACGGATGTTCGACTGGTTGGTCGCCACCTCGAGCAGCATGGTCTCGTCGTCGACGGCCTGCACCCTGCGGGGAATGAGGTGCTGGTCGGCGAGCAGACGATACTCGGCGACGTTGCGGTTGGCGACGCGACCCTCGATTCCCGATCGAACATCGAGCTTTCCCGACCAGTTCTCGGCGGTGAACCTCACCTCGAGGCCGGCGACGTGCTCCATGTCCTGAGAGACGAACCGCTGCTGGGTGACACTCGTGATGCGGCCCTGCGGGTCTTGCACCCGAAAGCGTCGCGTGTACACGGCTCGACGCAGGTCGAGGGTCTGCTCGTAGTCGAGCAGGTGTGCGGAGTCGATGTCGAACCAGCCGTTGTCGTCGAGCTTCGCCGCTCTCGCCCCCCGGCGGGCGACCAGCTTGGCCGCTGCGGCACGCTTCGACGGTCGCTGGTCGTCGTGAATGCGAAACGTCAGGGGCAACCAGTTCGGGGCATTGACGAGGTGCTCGTCCTCGGCCGTGCGCCCCCCGATGTCGGTCTCGAGACGGTTGTAGACGCCCGCCATGTAGGTGCCGGGGTAGTGAACAGGCCCCTCGCTCGACTCGGGAGCCGCGCCGCGGGTGGCCCAGTAACCGTTCCCGAGGGTGCACAGAGTCTCGCGCAACGGCTCGGCAGCAGGGTCGTACCCCTCGTAGTGCAAACGCCATGGATCACTCTGCGACTCGCCGGCACCCCAGCCCGGGTGGGTGCTCTGCAGGCGCGTGTCGAGGTTGCTGAGGTCGCTCGCGATGATGTGCGCGCCCGCCGCGCGAAGGGCATCGACGCCGCCGTGGCGAGCAACGCCCACCACCCAGCCGAAGTTTCCGGCGGCGGCGGCGGCGACGCCTGCGTCGGCGTCCTCGAGCACCGCCGCCTGGTCGGGGAGCACCCTGAGCAGGCGTGCCGCTTCGAGAAAGGTGTCGGGCTCGGGCTTGCCCGGCAACCCCAGCTCTCGCGCGTCGTTTCCGTCGACGATCACGTCGAAGAAGTGGGCGACCCCGCCAGCCTCGAGCACGCGCGCGCTGTTGCGGCTCGACGTGACGAGCGCCGTGGGGGTGTTCTTCGCGCGAAGGCGGTTCAGCAGGGTGATCGCGTCAGGGAAGACCTTGACACCGATCTCGTCGAGTTGCCGGTCGAAGAAGTACTGCTTGCGCGCCGCGAGAGACTGCACCGTGAGCTCGGTCGGGAGCGTGCTGCCCGTCGACTCGTCGTCCTCGGAGTCCTCGCCCTCGGGCAGGGTGATGCCTCGCGAGGCGAGAAAAGCCCGCACCCCGTCTTCCCGTGGCCTGCCATCGATCGTCGCTCGATAGTCGGAGATCGCGTCGAATGCCCGCGCATCCGGAGCCAGCGTCGGCAGCACCTCGTCGAAGAGCGCCTTCCACGCGCCCGCGTGCACGACCGCGGTGTCGGTGACCACGCCATCCATGTCGAAGATGACGGCCTCTACCTGATGTCCGGCTCGCGTGAAATTTTGCACGCCCTCAAGTCTAAGAGGTGCCCGCTCGCGTCACGGTCGGTGCGAGGCCTCCCACACCTGACGCACCTCGACCGCAGAACCGACGACCTCAGCGACCTGGGCGGCGAGTTCGATCGCCCGGCTCTCATCGGGCACGCGCACGACCCAGAACCGGGCAAGTGGTTTCGTCGTTCCCGAGAACGAACCCCTGTGAGTGCCCCCGTGCCGGTCGACGAGGGTCGCGTCCTCGCCGAACTCGAGCACCTCGGACGCAACGAGCTCGCCCGAGTGGGCGAGCTCGTCATCGAACCGCACCATGAAGGCTGCCAGGCGCTCCGCCCACTCGGGGGGTCTCGCCCGGAGATCGTCACGGTCGGTGAAAACCATGAGCATGAACTTCATCGCCGCTCCTTGCGTTGGAGCAACCCTACGTCGATGCTCGCGCGTCTGCCAGGGTCACGATGGTCGGCGGCGTGTCCTTTCGACCTGCTTCTCCACCGATCGTGCCCGTCAGACTTCTTCCTCGGGTTCGGGGCGCGCAGGATCACGGTGGGGGTCTCGACGAGGATCGTCGGCCGGGTCGGTGACCGGCTCATCCACTGGCGGATCGTCGATGCGCGGATCGATCGGAACATCGGGGGTCGTGAGGGGTTCGGGTTCACCCGGTCGCGACGGGTCGTCGAGCGGCGGCTCGTTGGGAGGAAGCGTGGGATCCATCGGATCGGACATCGTGAACTCCTTCGTTCGTCAGTGGAGTCACACGCTAATCGCCCACGTGGTGAGTGGGCTGGACACCGTCGGTGCGTCGGCTGAGCATCCGGAGTTCCAGGCTCCTGGGGGTCTCTCCCCGTGCGGGTCTGCCAGACTTGCTGCACCATGAAGACCGCCGCAGATACGAACGTGCTCGTCACCGGTGCCGCGATGGGGATGGGGCGACTCTACGCGGAACGCGCCATCGCCGAGGGCGCCTCCACCGTGGTGCTCTGGGATATCAACGCTGATGCTCTCGAAGCCACGCGCACCGAACTCGCCGCTGAGGGCGCGGACGTTCGCGCCCGCATCATCGACGTGACCGACCACACGGCGGTGACGGATGCCGTAGCCGAGCTCGAGGCATCCGGTATCGGCATCGATGTGCTCGTCAACAACGCGGGCGTCGTGCGCAGCGGATGGTTCTGGGAGCAGGACTTCGAGCGCGACATCGAGTTCACGCTGCAGGTCAACACCCTTGCGCCGATGGCGATTGCCCGCGCGATCGTGCCGGGAATGATCGAGCGCGGGCGCGAGGCCCATATTCTCAACGTCGCCTCGGCGGCCGGCACGCTGTCGAACCCGAGAATGGCGGCGTACGCGTCGTCGAAGTGGGCGGTGCTCGGGTGGAGCGACTCGATGCGGCTCGAGCTGACCAAGGCCGGCCACCATCATGTGGCGGTGACGACCTTCTGCCCCAGCTACATCGACACGGGAATGTTCGCGGGTGCTCGCGGCCCCACGCTCACACCCATCATGAAGCCCGAGTACGCGGTCGATCGAGCGTGGAGGGCCATGCTGAGGGGCAAGCCGGTGCTCTATCTGCCGTGGTCGGTGAATCTGTCGAAGGGGTTGCGGGGCATCCTGCCGACACGCGTTTGGGATGTCGTGGGCGGCACGTGGTTCGGCGTCTACCGGTCGATGGACGAGTTTCGCGGCCGCGCGGGCTCCTCGACGTAGCCTCGGAGCATCGCGCGGGTCGATTCTGTTCGGAGCCTCTGTTCAGAGCCCGCAGTTCAGAGCTGCGTGCCGAGCTTGTACTCGGGCATGTCCTCGCCCTTGCGCGTGTAGCTGAAGCCGTCGGCACCGATCGTGACCTCGGCCTCCTCCGCCTCCACCCGCTCGGTGAGCGCGACCGGTGCGGCGTCGAGGTCGAGCACGGTGGAGCCCTCGGAGTACCAGCTGGGAACGACGGGGTTGCCCCACCAGTCGCGGCGCTGGTTGTCGTGCACGTCCCAGGTGACGACCGGGTTGTCGGGGTCGCCCGTGTAGTAGTCGTGCGTGTAGATCTCGATTCGGTGCCCGTCGGGATCTCTGAGGTAGAGGTAGAAGGCGTTCGAGACACCGTGGCGCCCGGGGCCGCGCTCGATGTGGTCGCTGCGGCGATGCGCACCGAGCTTGTCGCAGATGTTGACGATCTGATTGCGCTCATGCGTCGCGAACGCCACATGATGCAGTCGGGGTCCGTCGCCGCCGGTGAGAGCGATGTCGTGCACGGTCGCCTTGCGATACAGCCACGCGGCGTAGACCGTGCCCTCGTCATCCTGGATGTCCTCGCTGACCTTGAAGCCGAGGCTCTCGTAGTGCGCCTGCGCGCGCGGCACGTCCGGGGTCAGGATATTGAAGTGGTCGAGCCGCGAGATGGCACCGGTGCCGTGCACGTCGTAGCGGCGCGTGTAGCGCTCGACGTGCTCCGCGTCGAAGAAGAACTCGATCGGGAAGCCGAGAGGGTCGACCACGCGCACCGCCTGCCCGATACCGCGAGTGGCGCCCGGCGCGCGGTGCTCGACGGGGCAGCCGAGACCCTCGAAGTGTGCGGCGGCGAGGGCGACCTCGGGCTGCGACCGCACGCGGTAGGCGAGGGCGGCGAGGGCCGGGGTGGTGCCCTTGCGCAGCACGAGCGAGTGATGCAGGTACTCCTCGAAGGCGCGCAGGTAGATCGCCTCGTCATCCTCGTGCGTGACGACGAGGCCCAGAATGTCGACGTAGAACTTCCTGCTCTCCGCGAGGTCGCGCACCACGAGCTCGGCGTAGGCGGCACGGATGATGTCGAAGGGGGTTGTCTGCATGGGGTTTCCTTACTCTCGTTGATCGAGTAGCCGGCGAAGCCGGCGTATCGAGATCGACGGATGGTCTCGATACGCGCTGCGCGCTACTCGACCAACGGGGTGGCTCCGAACTTCGGGGTGTGGACCGGGGCGAGCGAGATGTGCACCGCCTGCTGCTCGGTGTAGAAGTCGAGCGAGCGGTAGCCGCCTTCGTGGCCGAGTCCGCTCGCCTTGACTCCGCCGAAGGGGGTGCGAAGGTCGCGCACGTTGTGCGAGTTGAGCCACACCATGCCCGCCTCGATTCCGTGGGCGAAGGTGTGGGCGCGTGTCAGGTCGCTCGTCCAGAGGTAGGCGGCGAGTCCGTACTTGACGGCGTTGGCGAGTTCGAGCGCCTCGGCCTCGGTGTCGAACGGCGTGATGCAGACGACGGGGCCGAAGATCTCCTCCTGGAAGATGCGGGCATCCGAGGGGACATCGGCGAACACCGTGGGCGCGACGTAGTTGCCGGCATCGAGGCCAGCGGGCCGACCGCCACCGGCCACGAGCCGGCCCTCGCTCTTGCCGAGCTCGACGTAGCTCATGACCTTTGCGTAGTGCTCAGGATGCACGAGCGCGCCGACCTCGGTCTTGGGATCGTGCGGGTCGCCGACGACGATGTTCTTCGCACGGGCAGCGTAGCGCTCGACGAAGTCGTCGTAGACGCTGCGCTCGACGAGGATGCGGCTGCCCGCGGTGCAGCGCTCGCCGTTGAGCGAGAACACCCCGAAGAGTGTGGAATCGATGGCGGCGTCGAGGTCGGCGTCGGCGAAGACGATGGCGGGGGACTTGCCGCCGAGCTCCATCGAGAGACCCTTGAGCTGCGGGGCCGCGTTGGCGAAGATCGTCTGGCCCGTCGTGGTCTCGCCGGTGAACGACACGAGGCGCACGTCCGGATGCTTGACGAGCGCGTCGCCCGCTGTCTCACCGAGCCCATTGACGAGGTTGAAGACCCCCTGCGGCAGGCCGGCCTCCTCGAAGATGCCGGCCCAGAGCGAGGCGGAGAGCGGCGTGAACTCTGCGGGTTTGAGCACGACGGTGCAGCCCGAGGCGAGGGCGGGCGCGAGCTTCCAGCTCTCGAGCATGAAGGGGGTGTTCCACGGGGTGATGAGTCCCGCGACCCCGACGGGCTTGCGGTGCACGTAGTTCACCTGCGCGCCGGGCACCTGGTAGGTGTCGTCACGCCCGGCGACGATGAGGTCGGCGAAGAAGCGGAAGTTCTCGGCGGCCCGCTGCGCCTGGCCGAGCGCCTGCGTGATCGGCAGTCCGGTGTCGAAGGTCTCGAGTTCGGCGAGCTCGGCATCCCGTGCCTCGACCTGGTCGGCGATGCGGTTCAGGATGCGCGCCCGCTCCCGGTTCTTCATGCGCGGCCACGGCCCGTCGTCGAACGCGCGCTTCGCGGCGGCGACCGCGAGGTCGATATCTGCTTGGGTGCCTGCCGCCGCCTGCACGTAGGTCTCATTCGACACCGGGTCGAGCACACCGAAGGTCTCGCCGTCGACGCTGTCGACGAAGGCTCCGTCGATGTAGTGACGGATGCGGTCGGGCAGGTTCGCGGGAACGAAGTGGGCCATCAGCGGTCTCCCATCGTGAAGCCCTCGGCGGGGGTGAGGTACCGCTCGCCCTCGGTCATGAGCCGGCGCATCTGGGCGAGCCCGACATCCGTCGGCTCGATGAGCGGTGAGCGCACGTGGCCGCTGGTGATGAGGCCGCGCTCGGCGAGCACCCATTTGCCGGGCGCGGGGTTGGTCTCGACGAAGAGCAGGTCGACCAGGGGGTGCAGGCCGTAGTGGATCTCGCGGGCGAGATCGAAGTCGCCCGACTCCCACGCCTCGAACATCTCGGCGCTCGCGGCGGGTGCGATGTTGGCCGTCGCGCTCACGAAGCCCGCACCGCCGAGGGCGAGCAGGGGCAGGCAGAGCAGTTCGATGCCGCTCCAGACCAGCAGCTCCGGCCCGCACAGGTGCAGCACGCGGGAGAAGTGCTCGAAGTCGCGCGTGGTCTCCTTGATTCCGACGAAGTTCTCGACCTCTCGGAAGAGCCTGGCGACGGTCTCGGGCGCGATGTCGACGGCGGTGCGGCTGGGCACGTTGTAGGCGACGATGGGCAGGTCGGGAAACTTGTCGGCGACCGTCTTGTACCAGCGGTAGAGGGCCTCCTGCGTGGGCCTTGCGTAGTACGGCGTGATGATGAGCGCGGCGTCGATGCCCGCATCACGCGCCGCCGCCGTCAGTTCGAGCGTCTCGTCGAGCTTCG
This sequence comes from Cryobacterium sp., assembly GCA_019638935.1. GTDB lineage: Bacteria > Actinomycetota > Actinomycetes > Actinomycetales > Microbacteriaceae > Terrimesophilobacter. The sequence goes on along the minus strand of JAHBSW010000009.1, from coordinate 58,642 downwards.
CCGAGCCCGTGCCCGGCATGAACGGCACCCGGTCGTCGATGGCGGTGGCGACGGTGCGGATCGCCTCGGCGCGCTCGGCGATCGTCTGCGCGCTCGGCTCGCCCGTCGAGCCGCCGATGGAGATTCCGTGGCTTCCGGATGCCAGCTGCCAATTCACGAGGTTGGTGAGACTGTTGTGGTCAACGGCACCGTCGCTCGTGAATGGCGTCATGAGCGGCGCGATCGAGCCGCGAATCCGGGCGGGGTCGCTGCGGAACTTCATGCTGTCTCCTTGCTGCGGTGGTTCTCGCGGTGCTTCAGGAATGCGTCGAGCGTCGTGAGGCGGTGGTTGCGGGCCACGAGTTCGAGTTCGAGCGGGTCGGCTCCGCCCTCGATGAGGTCGAGAATGCGGGTGTGCTCGGCGACCGACTCCCGCGCGCGGCCGGGAACGAAGCTGAACGTCGACTCGCGCAGCGCACGCAGTCTGGCCCAGCCGCGATCGACGAGGTCACGGATGTGCGGATTCGGACAGTGCTCGAACAGCACCGAGTGGAAGTCGAGGTTGAGCCGGGTGAAGACGACCGGATCGAAATGGGCGGCATCCACATGCTCGGTGTTTGCGTTCCCTACCATTCGCGCCATGGAGTCATTGATCGCACGCGCGCGAGCCAGGTCATCCGGGGTCATGAACGGGGCGGATGCCGCGGTCGCCCACCCCTCCACGAGGCTCAGTGTCTGCATGGTCACCTCGTACTCGCGGGGGTCGACCATGGCGACCTGGGCGCCGACGTTGCGCTCGAACTGCACGAGCCCCTCGGCCTCGAGCAGACGGATGGCCTCGCGCACGGGCACGACGCTCACGCCGAGCTCGTTGGCGATCGAGCCGAGGACGAGCCGGTAGCCGGGGGTGTAGCTCGAGTCCTCGATGCGCTCCTTGATGAAGTCGTAGGCGAGCTGCGACTTAGACTTCGTGGCGACATCCATGCTCACGGCCGATCCTCGAGCCACGCCTGGTACCGCCTCTTCCACTCGTCGTTCATGGGGTAGAGGCCTTTGACGCTGTCGCCCTCGGCGACGCGTTCGGCGATGAAGGTCTCCTGTCGCTCCTGCTCGATCGCGTCGGTCACGACCTCATCGAGCAGCGTCGGTGGGATGACAACCACGCCATCGTTGTCGCCGACGATCACGTCACCCGGCTGCACGGCGGTTCCGCCGCAGGCTATGGTCGCGTCGACCTCCCAGGGCACGTGCTTGCGGCCGAGCACCGCCGGGTGTCCGCCCGCGTGATAGACGGGGATGCCGAGCTCGGTCACGGCGTCGAGGTCGCGCACCCCGCCGTCGGTGACGATTCCCGCGGCGCCGTTGATCTTCGCGCGCAGGCCCAGGATGTCGCCCACGGTGCCTGTGCCGCGTTCGCCGCGCGCGTCGATGACGAGCACCTCGCCGGGCCTCAGCGAGTCGAAGGCCTGCTTCTGCGCGTTGAAGCCGCCGCCGTGCTGCTCGAAGAGGTCTTCGCGACCGGGGATGAAGCGCAGGGTGCGTGCGCGACCGACGAGGCGCATGCCGGGCTGCGTCGGCCGCACGCCGTCGATCGTGGCGGTGTTGATGCTGCGCTTGCGCAGTTGCACGCTCAGGGTGGCGGTGCCGACGGAGTTGATGCGGGCTGTCAGTTCTGGGGAGAGGGCGGATCTCGATACGCGGACTTCGTCCGCTACTCGATCACCGGTTTTCGCCGAGGGCTTGAGGGTTGAGGGATTCGGCGAAGCCGAATCGTCTCGAAACCCGGCCGCCGACCCCCACGCCTCCGCCCGCTGCTCGTCGTCGACTCGGGGCTGAGCACCGAACTCGGCGAGGGGCACGGTTCCTTCGACCACCTCGGTGCGGAGTCGCCCGCTGCTGTGTCCGTTGCCGTCGACCTCGACCTCGATGACGTCGCCCGGCTGCACGACGGTGGATCCGGCCGGCGTTCCCGTGAGGATGAGGTCGCCCGGTTCGAGCGTGATGAGCTGGGAGAGGTCGGCGACGAGTCGCCCGAAGTCGAAGAGCAGGTCGGCGGTGGTGTCGTGCTGCACGAGTTCGCCATTCACCCAGGTGCGGATGCGCAGGGCGGCGGGGTCGACATCCGTCGCCGGAATCACGGCGGGGCCGATCGGGGTGAAGCCGTCGCCACCCTTGGACCGCAGGTTCGAGCCCTTGTCGGCGTAGCGCAGGTCGTACACGCCGAGGTCGTTGGCGGCGGTGACGCCGGAAACACAGGCCCAACCGTCTTGGGGGGTTACACGCCGCGCGGTCGTGCCGATGACGAGCGCGATCTCGCCCTCGAAGGCGAGGAGTTCGCATCCGGCCGGCCGCTCGAGCACGCCGCCGGCCGAGAGCGAGGTCGAGGGTTTGAGGAAGTAGCCGGGCTGCTCGGGGGTGCGCCCGCGCTGCGCGGCGCGGGACGGGTAGTTGAGGTGCACGGCGATGATCTTGCCGGGGCGAGTGCCGAGCAGCGCGGCGATGGGGTTCACGCGTCCTCTTCCATTGTGTATGAAAAGATATATGATTTCATCATGCGGCTACCCCGCTGTCAAGGGTGGGTGCAGGATGTTCGGTGCGGAACACGATCAAGCGTGAGGACTACTGATGCAGTTTCACAGGAACGGCTACGTCACGAGAGACCCGCGCATTCTTGACGCGGCGGGCACGGGCATCGACCGCCCCGAGTCACTCCCCGACACCATGGACGTGCTCATCGTCGGGTCGGGGCCGGCCGGCCTGATTCTCGCGGCCCAGCTCACTCAGTACCCGAGCGTCACGACCCGCATCATCGAGCGGCGCGAGAAGCGGCTCGAGATCGGACAGGCCGACGGCATCCAGGCGCGCAGCGTCGAGACCTTTCAGGCCTTCGAATTCGCGGAGCGCATCATCCAGGAGGCGTTCCAGCTGACCGCCATGAACTTCTGGGCGCCCGACCCCAGCGACCCGTCGAAGATCATCCGCACCAAGATCACCGAGGATGACCCGCACGGCGTGAGCGAGTTTCCGCACATGATCGTCAACCAGGCGCGGGTGCTCGACTACTTCGCCGAATACGCTGCGAACGGCCCGGCCCGGATCCGACCCGACTACGGCTGGGAGTTCGTCGGTCTCGAGGTCGAGGACTCCGGCGAGCATCCCGTGACGGTCACCCTCAAACGATCCACTGGCGACGGCGCGGGCGAGACCCGCATGGTGCGCGCCAAGTACGTCGTCGGCTGCGACGGCGCCCACAGCGCAGTGCGCAGGGCGATCGGCCGACAGCACGTCGGGAAGCCGTCCAACCACGCCTGGGGTGTGATGGATGCGCTCACCGTCACCGACTTTCCCGACATCCGTACGAAGTGCGCCATTCACTCGTCCAAGGGCAGCATCCTGCACATCCCGCGTGAGGGCGGATTCCTCTACCGCATGTACGTCGACCTGGGCGAGGTCGCCGACGGCAACCACTCGGTGCGGCAGGCCACGCTGGAGGAGATCATCGGGAAGGCGAACGAGATCCTGCACCCCTACACCCTGGACGTGCGGCACGTGCCGTGGTGGAGCGTCTACGAGGTGGGACACCGGGTGACCGACCGCTTCGACGACGTGCCGACCGACCTGGTCGGCACGCGCCAGCCGCGCGTATTCATTGCGGGGGATGCCTGCCACACCCACAGCGCCAAAGCCGGTCAGGGCATGAACGTGTCGATGCAGGATGGCTTCAACCTGGGCTGGAAACTGGGTCAGGTCGTTGCCGGTCGCAGCCCCGTCTCGCTGCTCGACACCTATTCAGGCGAGCGGCAGGTGGTCGCCCAGAACCTCATCGATTTCGATCGCGAGTGGTCGGCGATGATGGCGAAGAAGCCGGAGGAGTTCGACAGTCCCGACGAGCTGGCGGAGTTCTACGTCACCACGGCCGAGTTCCCGGCCGGGTTCATGACGCAGTACGAGCGGTCAATGCTCACCGGTGAGGCGACGCACCAGCAGCTTGCAAGCGGCTTCCCGATCGGCAAGCGCTTCAAGTCGGCGCGTGCCATGCGGGTTGCCGACGCGAACCCGGTGCACCTCGGGCACCACCATCGGGCGGACGGCCGGTGGCGGTTGTACGCGTTCGCCGATGCGCCGCATGCGGGGGAGCCCTCGGCACTGACGGAGTGGGCCGAGTGGTTGGCTGCCGACGCCGAGTCGCCGGTCATCCTTTTCACCCCCGCCGGCGACGATGTCGACAGCGTCTTCGACGTCAAGGTCGTCTACCAGCAGCGGTACGAGGATGTCGACCTCGGGTCGGTGCCGCGGATCTTTCTTCCCAGGGTGGGGCAGTTCGGGCTGATCGACTACGAGAAGGTGTATGCGGTCGACCCGAAGCACCCCGACTTCTTCGATGAGCGGGGGATCGATCGAGCCGGTTGTGTCGTGGTGGTGCGCCCCGATCAGTATGTTGCGCACGTTCTTCCGCTGGCTGCCCGAGAAGAACTGACGCAGTTCTTCTCGGGCAACCTGCTACGCGTCGCGCGTTCGGACGCGTCGTAGAACGAGCAGCACAGCGCCGAGGAGTAGGGCACCGAGCGCAACGAGCGTCAGCGGCAGCACTCCCTCGACACCGGTGCCGCCGAGCGCGCCGCCGCCCGACCCCGTGCCCGACCCGCTGCCGGACGCCGCCGAGACCGTGAGCGAGAGCGTCGCGGTCATGGTGGCCCCCTCGACGTTCGTCACCTGGTAGGTCACGGGCGCCACCGCTCCCGAGAAGCCCCCGGTCGGAACGAACTGCACCCGACCGCTGAGCACGGTGAAGACACCGCCGGTCACCGTCAGCGTCGAGACCGGCGTGGTGCCGTCGAGCAGTGCGAGGGTGCTCGGATCGAGCGCGGGTTCGCCGCCCGTGCCGTCGTTGCCCAGCACGTCGATGAGAACGGTTGCGCCGAATGCGGCGGACGGGGTGTCGTTCACCAGCGTGGTGGTCGCGGGAGGTGCCGCATCGACGGTGACGGTGAGCGTCGCGGTTCCCGAGACGCCATCGAGATTGGTCACCCGGTAGGTGACCGGGCCCGCCGCGCCGGAGAAGCTCGCAGCGGGAGTGAACTGGATCTGTCCGCTGACGACGGTGAATGTTCCACCGGCGACCGTGAGGGTGGTGACGGGTGTGGTCCCATCGAGCAGGGTCAGGGTGGTGCTGTCGAGCGCGGGCTCACCGCCCAATCCATCGTTGCCCAGCACATCGATCGTCACCGCTGTCTCGTAGGAGGTGTTCGCCGTGTCGTTGGCGAGCGTCGACGGCTGCGGCGCTGCCCCAACGGTGACAGTGAGGGTCGCCGTGCCCACCACGCCTTCGGCGTTCTCGGCCTGGTAGGTGACCGCGGACACGGGGCCGGTGTGACTCGAGCTCGGGGTGAACTGGATCTGCCCGCCGACCACCTCGAAAACGCCTTCGGTGATGGTCAAACTCGTGACGGGTGTGGTGCCGTCGAGCAGCGCCAGGGTGCTGGCGTCCAGTGCCGGCTCGCCGGGCAGGCCGTCGTTGCCGAGCACGTCGACGGTGACTGCCGTCTGGAACGCGGTGCTAGCCGTGTCGTTCAGCATGGTCGTGTGCTGCGGGGCTGCACCCACCGTGATCGTGATGGTCGCGGTTCCTACGACTCCGTCGACATTGGTCACCTGATAGGTCACCGGGCCGGCAGATCCGGAGAAGCTCGCAGCAGGGGTGAACTGGATCTGCCCGCTGACGACGGCGAATGTTCCACCGGTGACCGTGAGGGTGGTGACGGGTGTGGTGCCGTCGAGCAGCGCCAGGGTGCTGGCATCCAGTGCCGGCTCGCCGAGCAGGCCGTCGTTGTCGAGCACGTCGACCGTGACCTGAGTCTCATACGCGGTGGTCTCCGAGTCGTCTGCGAGTGTCGTCGGCTCGGGAGTCGGCCCGGCGGCGCACGAGGGGTTCAGCATCGAATCGAGCTTGTGCGACTCGCTGACGATGCCCGCCCAGGAGAACTCGGCGTTATCACCGACGCGATAGAAGACCGAGCAGTTGGGCATCAGCACGACTGAGATGCCGCCGAAGCCCGACATGAACGGCACCGAGAACGGGGTCGTGAATGCGGCATTGTCGGCCGCGGTGAACGGGCGAGCCCAGAAGCTGTTGTTGTAGCTGAAGCCCGTTCCCGTGCTGAGCCCGGTGTCGGTGGGATCCTGCTGGAGGCTGTCGGCGACCATGTCGGCATTGAGCAGTTGGGTTCCTCCGTGGGACCCGTCGCCACCGGCGAAGAACGCGCCGATCTTGGCGAGATCGTCGGGTGTCCAGAAGAGGCCGTATCCGCCCCACGGTGTGGAGTTGGCTCCGGTCGTGCGCTTCGTGGCGCTAGCGTCGGGCGAGATTCCCAGTGGGGTGAGCACGTCGGCGTAGAAGGTGCTCCAGATATCTGCGGACGCTCCTTCCTTGTCTTTCAGGTACGCGTTCATCGCCGCCGACAGGATGAAGCTGTCCGAGGTGTGGTAGACCCATTGCGTCCCCGGTGCGACCTGGTAGGGGTATGACGTGGCGAAGGGCATCTTCTGTGCTCGCGTGGTGTTGGTGATGCCGAAGAAGCTGGCCATGACCGAGCCGTCTTCGTCGACCTGGTTGCCCGAACTCGTGTAGTGGCCGCTGGCCATGTCGACGAGATTGTTGAAGGTCACATCGCTCCAGGTCGCGATGCCGGCGACCTCGGGAACCCAGTCGCGCACCAGCTCGTCGTAGACGCTCTCGCCGTACTTCTCGCCGAGCATCATGAGCGCTCCGCCCATGAAGATCGATTTGGCGGTCGAGTAGGAGGGCAGGCCGAGCTGCTCGCAGAACGGATGCAGTCCGGCCGCGTTCGTCAGCGTATTCGCTGTGCGGGTCACGCACGCGCCCAGGTAGTTGACGCCGTTGTAGACGAAACCGTAGTTCGTGATGTGGGCGGCGGTCGTTCCGGCGGTGAGGGCGGAGAGGTCGAATCCGGCGCTCGGGTAGTCGGTGACGAGGGCGCTGAGGGGCTTGGTGGGCATCCGGTTCGCCACTTCGAGTGCGTAGGCCGAACCGATTGCATCGGCGTTCGCGATCACTCCGGGGGTGTAGGTCGAGGTCAGGTTTCCCCACATGTTGCCCTTGAAGTAGGAACACGTTTCGCTCGACACCTGGTAGCGAACGCGGGAGGTCGTGGTGTCGTTGTAGAGGAAGGTCATGAGCCCGTTGAAGGCGCAGTTCTCCTCTTTGAAGACGAGTGTGAAGGGGATCGAGGCGCGACTGGCGGGGTTGCCGCCGATCACGTCTCCGGCCTCAGACCAGGTGCGCCCGACTCCCCAGAGGATGTCCCAGTTGAGGCTCGCAAGGTACTGGAACCCGCGGGTCGTGGGGATGAGGTGGCTGCCGTTCTGGGTGAACTGCTGCTGAAGGTAGTAGTTGGTGGTGGCGATGTTGCCGGAGTAGGGCAGGTAGCGGTACCAGAATGCGGTCGAGAAGTAGACGTTGTTGTAGGGGTCGTAAAGGGACGATGTTCCGGTGGTCGTCGCGTTGATGTTGTTGATCCGGAGGGTTCCCTGGAAGTTGTGGAGCGCAGGGGCGGCATAGGCGGGTACGCCGAATCCGGCGGTCGAGTCGACGACGCCACCGGGGTTCGCCGTGGATGCGAGGTTCGCCGAGGTCAGGACGGTGCGTGTGCCGACACCGGTGCCGGTGAGCGGATCTCCCGGCACGGGGTCGGGCGCGGCGAGAGCGGGGCTCACCCCACCGATCAAGACTGCTGCGACCAGGGCTGCGACGGTCGTCGCGCTGAGAACTCGCTTCACGGGACACTCCTTCTAGGTTGCGCACAAGCATCCTGAACCGAGTGATGACCGTCCACTGCCAATATACGAAGGTCGTGATGCCTTTCAGGTATCGGCAAGTGTGAGCGAGAGGCTGTTGACCGCTTGCGGGTACAGCTCTGCGATGAATGCACCGAGCTCATCGAGCGTGGTCGCGATCTGCTCCGCGGCGTAGTGCAGCGGCTCCCACACGCCGAACAGGGTGATGACGAGGTCTTGATCGCGAACGCGAATCGGGATGCTGCGCAGCCCGTATCGCGCGTCGTCCGACAGCACGCAGACACCGCGGCCCGCCGCCGCGAGCGCCTGCGCGGTCGACGGCGACTCGGTCTCGGTCGCCGCCGTGTAGGTGAGGCCGGCGGTGGCCACAGCCGTGTCGAACATCTGCCGCACGCCGTGGGCGGGAGACATCGTGAGGATCGGCTCGGCGACGAGCTCCGACATCGACACGCTGTCGCGATCGGCGAACGGATGCGTCGGCGGCACCTGCGCCCAGAGGTACGCGTGCCCCATCACGCGGTAGGCCAGCTCGGCGGGGGGGATGCGGGTGCCCACGGCGAAGTCGGCGTCTCCCGCCCACAGCCGCGGGTACACGCGCTCGGGGATGGCCTCGATCACATTGTCGAGGGCACCCGCTTCACCGGCGCGCACGATGAAGGGCGCGATGATGTCGGCGACGGTCGTCGCGGCGGCGACTACCGTGAGCTGGGGTGCACCGCCGCGGGCGATCGTCGCGGCCGTCGACTCGACGTGCACCGCCCGAGTGAGCAGGTCGCGAGCGACGGGGAGGAAGGCCCTCCCGGCCGCCGTGAGAACGAGTCCCCGAGTGGAGCGATCGAAGAGCGCGAACCCGAGATCGGTCTCGAGCCGCCGGATCTGCCGACTGAGTGAGGGCTGTGCGACATGCACGGCGGCGGAGGCCGCATGGAGGGAGCCGTGCTCGCACACGGCGGAGAAGTAGTGCAGAAGTCGAAGTTCCACGTCTGATGCCTTTCAGGTATCGGTTTCGCCGCAACTAGGTATTAGCAGGTTATCGCACGGATTCCGTAGTGTGAAGAAATCCCCCGTCTGGGGGAACCACTACAGGAGGCCCTGACATGGAAGTCACGCAGCTTCACCGCTCGTCGAGAGTAGCCGCGGCACTGGCAATCGCCAGTGCGCTCGTGCTCTCCGGGTGTGCGGTATCAACCAACCCCGACGGTGACACCACCGTTCTCAAGGTCGCGGCTTCCGCGGCCGTCACGACGTGGAACCCCGTCACGTCGTTCTCCACCGAAGCGCTCTACATGGGCAACGTCTACGAGACGCTCATCTGGGCGAACCCCGAGGGCGCCGGATTCTCGCCCGGACTCGCCGAGACCTGGGAAGCGAGTGAAGACGGTCTAACCTGGACCTTCAACATTCGCGAAGGAGCCACCTTCCACGACGGCGAACCCGTCACCGCGGAGGCCGTCAAGCTCAGCATCGAAGCTGCCGCAACGAAGGGCGGCGCCTCGTTCATCTGGGCACCGCTCGACAGCGTCGAGGCGACGGACGAGTACACCGCCGTCTTCAACCTCAAGTACCCCGCACCGCTCGACCTGATCGCGGCATCCACCTACGGTGCCTGGATCGTCTCGCCCGCAGCGCTCGCCGCCGTCGAGGCCGACGACTCCTACTTCGAGTCGGGCAAGGACGCCGGTAGCGGACCGTACACCGTCGACGGCTACACGCCCGGTTCGTCGGTCGTGCTCAAGCGCTACGACGCACACTGGAACCAGGACGCGCTGCCGTACTACAGCATCGTCGACGTAGCCATCACGCCCGACGCCGTCACCGCGCAGCAGATGCTCACCAGCGGCGAAGTCGACCTTGCGACGACACTGCCGCTCGAGAACATCGACTCGGTCGCGAACAGCATGGGGGCCACGGTTCGTACCTCGAACTCCCCGTTCAACTTCGTCGCGCTGCTCAACACGACGCGTCCGCCGCTCGACAACCCGCTCGTGCGTCAGGCGCTCAGCTACGCCGTTCCCTATGACGACATCATCGACGTGGGCGCTGCGGGCTACGGAACACAGTCGCGTGCGGCCGTGCCGAAGGGAATCTTCCCCTACTCGGAGAGCACCCCGCTCTACACGCAGGACCTCGACAAGGCGCGCGACCTGCTCGCACAGGCCGGACACGAGGGCGGCGGGTTCGATCTCGTGCTCACCTACGCGTCGGAGAACGCGGCCGAGGCTCGCTTTGTTCCGCTCATCAAGGACGCCTTCGAGCAGATCGGCGTCAACGTCGAGGTGCGCGGAGAACTGTTCAACCAGCAGTGGGAGAACGCCAAGGCCGACCCGGCGACGGCACAGGACATCTTCGTGGTGTACTACTGGCCGACCTACAGTGACGCGGGTTCCGACAACCTGTGGTCGCTCTTCCACTCGAGTGATGTTCCGTTCTTCAACCTCAGCTACTGGAAGAACGAGCAGTTCGACACGCTCATCGATGACGCGGCGGTGCTCGCCGGCAGCGATCGCGCGGCGTCGCAAGCGAAGTACGAGGAGGCCATGGAACTGCTTGTCGACCAGGCACCGGCGCTGTTCCTGTACGACGTGCAGGCGATTCTGGTCACCCCGTCTAACCTGAACGTCGGGCAGTTCAACGAGAACTACCCGTTCACGACGTTCTTCGGGCCGATCTCACCGGCCTCCTAACCAAAGCGGTGCCGGGGTGGGCCTAGCGCCCACCCCGGTCCCCTGGGGGTACCACCTTGATATCGTTTCTGCTCAAGCGATTGGGCACGTCCGCGATCGTGCTCTTCACGCTCGCAGTGATCGTCTTCATCATGACTCGGCTCATCCCGAGCAACCCGGCATCGATCTACGCAGGCCCGAAGGCGCGGCCCGAAGAGCTCGCACGGGTCACCGCAGAGCTGGGCCTCGACCAGCCGCTGCCGGTGCAGTTCGTCAACTACCTCATCGGTCTCGTCACGGGCGACTGGGGCAACTCGCTCGCCACCAAGCGGCCCGTGCTGGACGAACTCGCCCAGCGGGTGCCACCCACACTCGAACTGCTCGGCTTCGCCCTGCTGCTCGCCGTCATCGTCGGTGTCGCGCTCGGCGTCATCGCCGCCCGCAAACCCGGGCGCATCCTCGACACCCTCATCCGCTTCTTCTCGATCGGCGGAGTGTCGATGCCGGCCTTCTGGCTGGGCCTTCTGCTTCAGGTCTTCTTCGTCGGTGTGCTCGGGCTGCTCCCCGCCACGGGCCAGTTCAGCACCGAGATCAAATACGTGAGCCCCATCACCCCGATCACCGGCTTCCCCATGTTCGACAGCCTCATCACCGGCAACTGGGTGGCCTGGAGCGACGGGCTCGCCCACGTCATCCTGCCGGCACTCACCCTTGCGGCATACCCGATGGGCCTCATCGCCCGGATGACACGTGCCTCGATGCTCGACGTGGCCGACCAGGACTTCATCTTCACGGCGAAGGCCTACGGGCTTCGCACGTCACTCATCCGGTGGAAGCTCGCGCTCAAGAACGCGCTTCCCCCCACCATGACGATCGTCGGCCTTGCCGCGGCATACGCGCTGACAGGCACGTTCTACGTCGAGATCGTCTTCAACTGGCCCGGAATCGGCCAGTTCGCCGCGGGCGCCATGCTCGCCGTCGACTACCCGGCGATTGTCGCTATCACGATGCTCAGCGCCGCCGGGTACCTCATTGCCAACCTCGTCGTCGACCTCCTGCAGGCACGGCTCGACCCCCGAGCGAGGCTCTCATGACGCGCCCACCCACCACAGCGCTCATCCCGACCTTCACGCCCATGGGCGAGAGCAGCTTCACGCGCATCCGTCGCGTCATTCTGCGCGACCCCATGGCGATGGTGGGCATCACGATCGTGTTCGTCATCATCGTGCTCGCCCTGTTCGGCGAGTGGATCGCTCCCTACCCCGAGCAGGGCGCCGGATCGCCGAGGCCCAGCATGCGCGGCATCGGGCCCGGCGCAGAGTACCTGCTCGGAACCGATCAGCTCGGGCGCGACATCCTGAGCCGCATCATCATGGGTACGCGACCCGCCCTCGTCATCTCGGTTTTCGTCGTCGCGCTCGCGATGGTCATCGGCATCCCGCTCGGCGCGATCGCCGGCTATCGCGGCGGATGGCTCGACCAGGTGCTCATGCGCATCACCGAGGTGTTCCAGTCGTTCCCGCCGCTGCTGCTCGCCATGGTGACCGTCGCGATCCTCGGCCCGAGCCTCTTCAACGCGGGGATCGCGCTCGCGATCTCGTGGTGGCCCTGGTACGCGAGGCTCGTGCGCGCTGAAGCTCAAGCGCTGCGTGACCGACCCTTCGTCGAAGCGGCCCGGGCCACGGGTGTGCCCACGTGGCGCGTCCTCACCCGGCACATCCTGCGCAACTGCATGACGCCCATATTCGTTCAGGCCACCGTCGACATCGGCAGCGTCATCCTCGCCATGGGCGCGCTCGCGTTCATCGGTCTCGGTGCCCAACCGCCCGAGCCCGACTGGGGCCTCATGGTCAACGAGGGCAGGGGCCTCATCTTCGATCAGTGGTGGATCTCCACCTTCCCGGGCCTCGCCATCTTCGTCGCAGTGCTCGGCTTCAACCTCATCGGCGACTCCCTGCGCGACGTCTTCGACCCGAGGTCGGTGAAGCGATGAGCGAGCTTCTCGTCGTCGACGACCTCACCGTGGCCTTCTCGGCGCGCGGCAAGACGACCAATACGCCGCTGCGGGGGATCTCGCTCACGGTCGGTCAGGGCGAGATCGTCGGCATCGTCGGAGAGACCGGCAGCGGAAAGACGCTCACGGGTCTTGCCGTGCTCGGACTGCTGCCCGGCGGGGCCGTGCCGGGTGGGCGCATTCTGCTCGACGACAGCGAGCGCGACCTCGCGCGGCCGAACTCGAGCGATCGAGGCCGCGTTGTGTCCATCGTGTTCCAGAACCCCGGAACCGCGTTCAACCCCGTCTTCACAATCGGCTCCCAGATGCACGACGTCATCACCCGGCATCGGAGCCTGAGCAAGAAGGCGCAGAGGGCGCACATCCTCGACTACCTCACGCAGGTCGGCCTGCCTGAGCCTGAGCGCGTCTACCGCAGCTACCCCCACGAGCTCTCGGGCGGGATGCTGCAGCGCGCCATGATCGCGATGGCCCTGCTGTGCGAGCCGCGCCTGCTCATTCTCGACGAGCCCACGACCGCGCTCGACGTGACGGTCGCCAAGCAGATCCTGCAGCTGATTCGCAGCCTTCGGGACAGGTTCGGGTTCGGCGTGCTCTTCATCACTCACAGCCTCGGGGTCGTGCACGAGGTGTGCGACACGGTTGCGGTGCTCTACGCGGGACGAGTGGTCGAGTACGGCACGACCGCCGATGTGCTCGGGGATCCGAAGCATCCGTACACCCGCGGCCTGCTCGACGCACTGCCTGCTCGTCACGAGCACGGCCAGCCACTCGAGGCGATTCCCGGTGCGGTGCCGGGAAACCTGCTGAGCATCGCGGGCTGCGCCTTCGCCGATCGCTGCCGGTTCGCGATCGACGCGTGTCGAACCATCGACCCGCCCCTGGACGAGATCGCACCGGGTCACCGCGCGGCGTGCATCAGGGCGGGGGAGCTATGAGCGCCCTGCTGAGCGTGCGCAACCTCGTCAAGGTCTATTCCGCGCATCGCCACGAGGTCCGCGCGATCGACGACGTGTCATTCGATGTCGAGGAGGGCACGACCTTCGGCCTCGTCGGCGAATCGGGTTCGGGCAAGAGCACGATCGCGCGCTGCGCCCTGAAGCTCATACCGCTGACCTCGGGTGAGACCTTCTTCGACGGCAATGACATCTCCGCGCTCAGTGAGAAGCGGATGCGGTCGATTCGTTCGCAGCTGGGCATGGTGTTCCAGAACCCGGTGGCGGCGCTCAACCCGCGCCTCAGCGTGCGCGAGTCGATCGCCGAGCCGCTGCTCACCCATACCGATCTTCGAGGACGCGGGCTCTCGCGACGCGTCGATGAGCTGCTCGATGATGTGGGGCTCGACGCCAACTTCGCGTCGCGACTGCCGCATCAGCTGTCGGGCGGCCAGAGCCAGCGCGTCGGCATCGCTCGCGCGCTCGCGACCAGGCCGCGACTGCTCGTGCTCGATGAGCCGACGAGCGCCCTCGACGTGTCGGTGCAGGCCCAGGTGCTCAACCTGCTGCAGGACCTGCGCGCGCAGTACGGCCTGACCTACCTCATGATCTCTCACGATCTCGACGTCATCCGCTACCTGTGCGACACCGCCGGGGTGATGCGAAACGGAAAGCTCGTCGAGGTCGGCGTGGCCTCGCACGTGCTGACCACTCCCGACCACCCCTACACGAGGCAACTGATCGACGCTATGCCCGTAGCGCCGGGAGCGAAGGCTTCCGACTCCGATTCCGCCGCTGAGAAGCAAAGGACCGCACTGTGACCGAATCCAACGTGGCTGTGACGAGCATGCCGGAGGCCGCCAAGGCCCGCGGGCGAGATGTGTGCGCGCGCGGCTATGAGGCGATGCCCGCAACGCTCGACACCTGGCAGGACGCCCCGCACAACCGCTGGACGTTCGCGCACGTGGAGGAGTTCGTTCCGAGTGTGCCCATCCGACGCGGGGTGAGCCGCGAGCTGGTCGGCGCCGATCAGTTGGCCGCGTTCCGCCGCGGAGTCGAGGACCTCGACGCTCGCCTGGCGGCGACCTGGTCGGATGCCGTCGTCGTGGTGCGCGAGGGAAAGATTGTCGGCGAGTGGTACGCCGAGGGTTTCAAGCCGAGCGATCGCCACCTGCTGATGTCGGTCTCGAAGTCGGTGTGCGGCATCCTCATCGGGGCCCTCATCGACGATGGTCTCATCGACGTCGGCCGCGCCGTCGGCGACTACATCCCCGAGCTGCTGGGCAGCGCGTTCGGCGATGCGACGGTGCAGCAGGTCATGGACATGACGGTCGCGGTCGAATACGACGAGGAGTACACCGACCTTCGATCGCACGTGCGCGCGCACGACCGGATCGCGGGATGGCGCGAGCGGCTCGAGGGCGACGCCGCCGACACCTACGAGTTCTTGCGATCGTTGCGCTCGGCAGGGCCGCTCGGTGAGGTCTTTCAGTACTGCTCGGCGAACACCGATGTGCTGGCGTGGCTCATCGAAGCCGTCACCGGGAGACGCTTTCACGAGGTGCTCTCCGAGCGCGTCTGGTCTCGCCTCGGCAGCGAGGACGACGCCATCGTCACGGTCGACTCGAGTGGTTTCGCCTTCGCGAACGGCGGCATCTCGTGCACCGCGCGCGACCTCGCACGCATAGGAACTCTCATGCTCGACGAAGGCGTGGCCGCGGGCGGCCGCGTCGTCTCGGCCGAGTGGGTGCGCGAGACGATGGCGGGTGGTGATCCGGATGCCGCGCGCGGCTCCGCCTTCCAGGCTATCCACCCGGGCGGCAGCTACAAGAACCACTGGTGGTCGACCGGCAATGAGCGCGGGAATGTCTACGCGGTGGGCATCCACGGTCAGTACGTCTGGCTCGACGCGCCCACGTCCACCGCGGTCGTCAAGTTCTCGTCGGCACCGGAGCCGCTGGGGCGCACGATGAATCTCGACCACGCGCGACTCTTCACCGAGCTCTGCCAGGTTCTCGACTGAGTCCCTGTCAGTCGTGGTGCCGGGCCGGGGTGGCCTTGAGCGCTACCCACAGGTCGGCACGGAGTTGCGGGTCGCGCAGGGAGCGCGCAAGAAGCATCTCGACGGTGGTGAGCCGATTGCGCAGGGTGTTGCGATGCACGTCCAGTGATTCGGCGGCAGGGCCGACATGACCATTGTGGGTGAGGAATGCGCGGAGGGCACCGAGCAGTTCGCTGGAGTCGGGCCGCTCGAGCACGGCACCCAGCACGTCAGTGGTGAACGAGGCGAGAGCTGCCGGGTCGAGCAGGCTGTCGACACCGGTCTCGACGAGCTCGCCCCAGTTCACGACCGGGCGAACCGCGGATGCTGCGGCGAGCGCTTGACGAGCACCGTCGTCGCTCTGCGCGAGTGAGCTGAGGAAGCGCACGGGTCCGATTCCGGTCTCGAGCGGCCCCGTTATCCGGAGCATGCTTTCGAGGTGATCGTCGATCGGGCTGACGACCGCCACGAGTTGTTCGCCGATGATCGCGACGAGCGGGAAGCCGAGTTCGGCATGCGCCCGTTCGATACGCGGGAGTGCTCGTTCGAGAGCGCCGGGAACGCCTCGAGCTCGAACGACGCGCGCGCGCTGCGCGCTGAGCACCGCCGAGTGGGGCGACCCCGCGAGCAGCAGGAGCGCCGCCTCGGTGTCCGAGCGGAGGGCGAGCGAGAGCGCGCCGGCACGGATGCGGCGGTCGGCGTCGAGCTCGGCCTGCGCCCGCTCGCGGTCGAGTGTGAGCAGGGCGAGCGCCGTCGTCACCGCGACGCGATGAGTCGCCGCGGGCGACTCGCTCTCGACGACGAGGAACGCCTCCGCGCGAGCGGTCACCCCCACGGGGTGCACCGAGACGCGTGAGCCGAGCACGATGTCGCTCGACGCGGCGCGCGTGCTCGACCCTGACAGCCTTTGGATGTGCGGCAGTGCGCGGTCGACGAGACCCGGTTCTGCTTCGCCGGCGATGAGGGATCCCTCCGGCGAGCACAGCACGGCGCTGCCGGCGATCGTGCGTGCGAGTGTCGCGAGGAGCTCGCGGGGGCCGCCTATCGCCGCGCTCGTGAGCTCGCGCTGGTGCTGGAGCGACTGGCGGTCGGCCTCGCGCTCCGCGGCCCACAGCAGATCAGCCACCGCGCGGCTCACGGCGATGAAGGGCACAGGCCGCGGCACTATGAAGAGGTTGAGGGAGAGCTCGGTCGCGGCATCCGTCAGCGGCGTCGGCACCTCGGGGTGGCTCAGCCCGACCCCGAAGCCGAGGGCGACGACGCCCGCGTCCAGTAGCTGTTCGACGAAGCGGCGCCATTCCTCGGGTGTGCGCTCGACAAGGCCGGTCGTGAGCAGAATCTCCCCGCCCTCGAGGAATGGGGAGGGGTCTGCGAGTTCGCTCGTCGTGACCCAGCGCGCTGCGGCATCGGGGTCGGGAGTCGTAACGGCGCTGAGCGAGAGAGCGGGGAGGGAGAGAATCTCGACCACGGAAGGCATGTGTCAGTTTTGCACAAATTCAGTGGCCTGAACGGGCAAATACGACAGTTGATTCGCCTCACCCGCGGGTTAGCCTGTGATCAGGTTCGATCAGCACAAGGAGACCAGGATGCACGCGCCAACCATCACGGGCGGTCCCGCCCTCACGCAGTCCAAGACCCCCGGCGAGATCGTCGCGGGACCGATCTCGCAGGAGTGGGCGGCGCGCAAGTCGAAGGCGGTCTCGGCCGCCGTCGGAACCACGATGCCCGTCTACACGGCGGCGGCGGGCGGGGGAGTCGTCGTCGATGTCGACGGCAACAGCTTCATCGACCTCGGCTCGGGCATCGCCGTGACCAGCATCGGCAACAGCGCCCCCGCGGTCGTCGACGCGGTGACCCGGCAGGTCGAGGCGTTCACCCACACCTGCTTCATGATCACGCCCTACAGCGGGTACGTCGAGGTGGCCGAGCTGCTCAACCGCATCACCCCGGGCGACTTCGAGAAGCGCTCCGCCCTGTTCAACAGCGGCGCCGAGGGCATCGAGAACGCGGTCAAGATCGCCCGTGCCTACACCGGGCGCCAAGCCGTCGTCGCGTTCGACCACGCCTACCACGGCCGCACCAACCTCACGATGGCGCTCACGGCCAAGAACCAGCCCTACAAGAGCGGCTTCGGCCCGTTCGCCCCCGAGGTGTACCGCGCGCCCCTCTCGTACCCGTTCCGCGACGGCGGACTCTCGGGGCCGGATGCCGCGCGTCGGGCCATCGACCACATCGAGAAGCAGGTGGGTGTCGAGAACCTCGCGGCCATCCTCATCGAGCCGATTCAGGGCGAGGGCGGCTTCATCGTTCCCGCCGAGGGCTTCCTGCCGACGCTCGTCGACTGGGCGCGCGAGAACGGCGTCGTGTTCATCGCCGATGAGGTGCAGACCGGCTTCGCCCGAACGGGGGCGCTCTTCGCCTCGGAGCACGAGGGGATCGAGCCCGACCTCATCGTCACCGCCAAGGGCATCGCCGGCGGACTTCCGCTCGCCGCCGTGACGGGTCGTGCCGAGATCATGGACTCCCCTCAGCCCGGCGGCCTCGGCGGAACCTACGGCGGCAACCCCATCGCATGCGCTGCGGCGCTGGCGAGCTTCCGCACGATCGAGGACGAGGGTCTCGTCGCTCGGGCCGCGTCTCTCGGCGAGCGAATCGTGGAGCGACTGCGCGGAATCCAATCGACCGACAGCCGCATCGGCGAGGTGCGGGGTCGCGGCGCCATGGTCGCCCTCGAACTCGTCAAGGCGGGCACGACCGAGCCCGACGCCGCACTCGCGAAGGCGATTGCCAGCTACGCTCACCGCAACGGTGTCATCCTGTTGACGTGCGGAACCTACGGCAACATCATTCGGCTGCTGCCTCCGCTCGTCATCGATGAGGCGCTGCTCGACGAGGGTCTGAGCATCCTCGCCGATGGCCTCGCGAAGAACTGACATCGCGCACGACACCCCGATCTATCAGACACAGCTACGAATCGAGAACGACAATGACTGACTCTCGCGAAGCCGCGCTGCTGGCCTCCGTGCCCGACACCCTCTACCTCGCCGGGGAGTGGGTGGCTGCCACGGGCGGTGGAACCCTCGACGTGCACGACCCCGCGACGGGAAAGGTCATTCGCACGATCGCGGATGCGACCGCCGAGGACGCGCAGAAGGCGATGGATGCCGCGGCCGACGCTCAAGCATCCTGGGCCGCTACTCCGCCACGCGAGCGCGGCAACATCCTGCGGCGCGCGTTCGATCTGCTCATGGAGCGCGCCGACGACTTCGCCCTGCTCATGACGCTGGAGATGGGCAAGCCGCTCGCCGAGTCGATGGGCGAGGTCAAGTACGGTGGCGAGTTCCTGCGCTGGTTCAGCGAAGAGGCGGTGCGCATTCAGGGTCGCTACGGCTCGAACCCCGAAGGCACCGGCACCATGATCGTGACGCAGCGCCCGGTCGGCCCCTGCTACCTCATCACGCCGTGGAACTTCCCTCTCGCGATGGCCACGCGCAAGATCGCACCAGCGCTCGCCGCGGGCTGCACCGTCGTCATCAAGCCCGCCGCCCTCACCCCGCTCACGACCCTCGCCTTCGCGAAGCTGCTCGAGGAGGCCGGCGTTCCCGCGGGAGTCGTCAACGTGCTCACCACCTCGTCGTCGAGCGCCGTGTCGAAGCCGATCTTCGCCGACTCGCGCCTGCGCAAGCTCAGCTTCACCGGGTCGACGCCGGTCGGCGTCGCCCTGCTCAAGCAGGCCGCCGACGGGGTGCTGCGCACCTCGATGGAACTCGGCGGCAACGCCCCGTTCATCGTCTTCGACGACGCCGACCTCGACAAGGCCGTCGATGGCGCGATGATCGCGAAGTTCCGCAACATCGGCCAGGCCTGCACCGCGGGCAACCGCTTCATCGTGCACGAGAGCGTCGTCGACGAGTTCGCGAAGCGCGTCACCGAGCGCGTCGAGGCCTTCAGGGTCGGCCGCGGCACCGAAGACGGCGTCACGATCGGCCCGCTCATCGACTCGGATGCCGTCGCCAAGGTCGCCGCACTCGTCGACGACGCGGTGACGCGGGGCGCGACAGTCCACACCGGCGGAGCTGCGATCGACGGAGAAGGCCACTTCTTCGCACCCACGGTCATCAGCGGAGTGAAGGCCGGGAGCGACATCCTCACTGAGGAGATCTTCGGCCCCGTGCTCTCGATCTCCACCTTCAGCGAAGAAGCGGATGCCGTGCGAATGGCCAACGCGACCGAGTACGGCCTCATCGGCTACGTCTACACGCGGGACCTCGCGCGCGGTCAGCGCATGATCGAGGCGATCGACACCGGCATGATGGGACTCAACGTCGGGGTCGCCTCCAACGCTGCGGCTCCCTTCGGCGGTGTCAAGCAGTCGGGGCTGGGCCGTGAGGGCAGCGTCGAGGGCATCCACGAGTACCTCTCGACGAAGTACACGCTGACGCCTGCGCCGTAGGCTCGGCTAGGCCTCGGGTGCTCCGGATGCCCACTCCTCGCCCGTGATGTCGAGCTCGCCGGCCATGTCGGTGAGGAACCTCGTGACCGCCTCACGCTCGTCGGCGGTGAGCCTCGCGGCGGCGTAGAAACGACGCGACTGCTGCTTGCCGACCGTCTGCATCGCCGCTTCGCGCGTCTCGGCGGTGATCGAGATGGCGAGCGCTCGCCGATCGCTGGGATGCGCGCCGCGTGTGATGTGCCCACCGCGTTCCAGGCGGTCAAGCAGCTTGGTCGTCGATGCCGTCGAGATCCTCAGGTGGGACGCGATGGCGCCCGGGGTCACGACCGAGCCGTTGTTCTCGGCGACGATGAGGAAGTGCAGCGCTCGCATGTCGGTGCGGTTGAGGCGCATGTACTTCAGCGAGGCCTCCGACAGGCGATCCTCCGCCTCACGCAACCGGCCCAGGGCGGCCATGACGAGTCCGATCTGCCGGATGTCGTCGGCGGAGAGGCCCGAGCGATCGATGAGTCGACCCTCGGGGTCGCTGGAGTCGACGTCATAGAGCCGTTCGGACAGCGACCGGGGTTCGCGTTCCGGTTCCATGGTGCTACATTATCCACGACTAAAAATGTAGTCAGGCTATTTGCTTGCCTCTCTAGCTAATTGGAGCAGTGGACCATGACCCTCGCTTCGAAGGCGCAGCCCTCGCCCACGCCACTCGAAGGCCACGACGGATCGGGTCGCCGACGCGCGCCGCGACTCGTGCGCATCCTGCTGCCCGCCGCACTCATCCTCGTCTGGCTGGCGGGCGCCGGGATCGGCGGACCGTTCTTCGGCAAGGTCGGCGAGGTCTCGTCCAACGATCAGACCAGCTACCTCCCGTCATCGGCCGAGGCCACGCTCGTTCAGCAGCGGCTCAGCGAGTTCCGCGACTCCGACGCGATCCCCGCGGTGGTGGTCTTCGTGGGCGATCGTGAGCTCACCGAGATTCAGCGGGATGCGCTCGCCGACGCCGTCGCAGAGCTCGCCGCTCTCGAGGGAGTGGGCGACGGCGTCTCCCCCCTACTGCCGTCGGAGGACGGGCTCGCGGCGCAGGTGTTCGTGCCCCTCACCCCGGGTGAGCTCCGCGACACCATCGACCGACTCGGCGAGACTGTGCGCGCGGCCGTCCCCGACGGCGTCACCGTCTACATCACCGGCCCCGCCGGCTTCACGGCCGACCTCGTCGGCGCTTTCGCGGGCATCGACGGACTGCTGCTCGGCGTCGCGCTGCTTGCCGTGTTCCTCATCCTCATCGTCGTCTACCGCTCGTTCCTGCTGCCCGTGGCCGTGCTGTCGACGAGTCTGTTCGCCCTGTGCGTGGCCCTGCTCGCCGTGTGGTGGCTGGCGAAGTGGGAGGTGCTGCTGCTCTCGGGACAGACCCAGGGCATCCTGTTCATCCTGGTCATCGGCGCGGCGACCGACTACTCGCTGCTCTACGTCGCACGCTTCCGGGAGCAGCTCCGCGTGACGCAGGACAGGTGGGTGGCGACGAAGGGAGCCCTGAGCGGGTCGTTCGAGCCGATCCTGGCCTCCGGCGGAACCGTCATCGCGGGCCTGCTGTGCCTGCTGCTGAGCGATCTGAAGTCGAACAGCACGCTCGGCCCCGTCGCCTCGATCGGCATCGTGTTCGCGATGCTCGCCGCGCTCACCCTGCTGCCGGCGATCCTGTACGCGTTCGGACGGGCGGCGTTCTGGCCGCGACGCCCCGCCTTCGAGCCCGAGGTCGTCGCTGCCGAGAACGGCATGCCGTCGAGGGGCGCGTGGGCATTCATCGCACGACAGGTCAAGCGGCGTCCGCGCGCGATCTGGGTCGCGACCACGCTCGTGCTGCTCGTCGGGGCCGCCTTCGCGACGCAGTTGAACGCGTCGGGGGTTCCGCAGTCCGACCTCGTGCTCGGAAGCTCGCAGGCGCGAGACGGTCAGGTCGCCCTCGGGGAGCACTTCGCCGACGGCTCGGGGAGCCCGACCTACGTCATCGCACCCGAGAACTCGCTGCAGACCGTGGCAGATGTCCTGCTCGCGCACCCCGGTGTCGACAGCGTCTCGGTGACGTCGGCGGATTCGCCGAGCGGCGCCGCGCCCGTCACCGAGGACGGCATCGTCGCGTTCGGCCCGCCCGGAACGCCGACGCCCGAGCCGACCATCGCGAGCGGAGACGTACTGCTGCAGGCGACACTGACCGATGCGGCGGACTCGGCTGCCGCGGCCGAGACAGTGCGCGAACTGCGCACCGAGCTGGGCGGAACGTCGGGAGTGCATATCGGCGGCGTGACTGCCACCGCGATCGACACGAACGACGCGTCGATCCACGACCGCACCCTCATCATCCCGATCGTGCTCGTCGTGATCCTGCTCATCCTCATGCTGCTGCTGCGGTCGATCCTCGCGCCCGTGCTGCTCATCCTCACGACCGTTCTCTCCTTCGGCACGGCCCTCGGCGTCGCCGCCCTGCTCTTCGACCACGTGTTCCGCTTCCCGGGCGCCGACCCGGCCGTGCCGCTCTACGGATTCGTCTTCCTCGTCGCGCTCGGCATCGACTACAACATCTTCCTCATGACCCGCGTGCGCGAGGAGTCCCTCGGGCACGGCACACGGGAGGGCATCCTGCGCGGCCTCGCGATCACCGGCGGGGTCATCACCTCGGCGGGGCTCGTGCTTGCGGCGACCTTCGCCGCGCTCTCGGTCATCCCCGTGCTGTTCCTCGTGCAGATCGCGTTCATCGTGGCGTTCGGCGTGCTGCTCGACACGTTCCTCGTGCGCTCGCTGCTCGTCCCGGCGCTCGGCTATGACATCGGGCGCGCGATCTGGTGGCCGTCGAAGCTCAGCCGGGTGAGGGCTGATCCTCAGCGTACGGTGAGCATCGATAAGGAGCCGTCTGAGTGACGAGGTTTTCGTCCCCGTGCTCACGCGATCACGACCTTCGGGCGCCGTGTGGACAACCGCCACCGAACCTGCAGTGCGCCACCTAGCCTGTGTGAGTGCAGACATCCGCGATAGTATTACCTGGTTATACTGGTGTCGTGAAGACAGCGATCTCCCTGCCCGATGGACTCTTCGAGCGCATTGACTCTGCCGCGTCCGAACTGGGTTTGAGCAGGTCGGCGTTCCTCGCTCGCGCGGCCGAACACTACCTCCACGAACTCGACACGCACGCGCTTGAAGCACGGATCAACGACGCCGTTGCCGCCGTCGGCGACCCGCGAGACACGTGGGTCGTTCGCCAGGGTGCAACGATGCTCGGCGACCCCCGCGAGAACTGGTGACCGTGCTCAGCCGGGGGTCGATCCACTGGCAGGACTTCGGGCCGCCGTCCGGCAGCGAGCCGGGGTTTCGCCGCCCCGTCGTGGTGGTGCAAGACGACCGGTTCAACCGCAGCGCCGTGTCGACCTGTGTTGTCGCCGCGATCACGAGCAATGTCGCCTTGGCGCGTATTCCGGGGAATGTCTTTCTTGCCGCATCCGACTCCGGACTCGACAGGGACTCCGCGATCAACCTGACCCAACTCGCCACCGTCGACAAAGCGACTCTTGGCGTGTCCGTCGGCAGCGTGCCGAAGTACCTCATGTCCGACGTCGACGCAGGTCTTCGACTCGTGCTGGGGTGTTGAGAGCGCCTGGCTTGGGCGAGCGTTGCGCTCTTTTGGCAACGATGCGGATGCTTAAACGTGCGCATCGCTGATTAATTTCCGCATCGTCGGGGTCGCGTCGCACGCACGACCGCTCTTCTGAGCCTCAGCGTAGGGTGAGCATCGACTGAGAGCCATTGCTCTGAACGGTACAGGGATGCCTACACTGACCCATGAGCGCATCCATCATCGCCCTTGAGACGATCGTGCCCGAGACGGTTCTGCAGCAGAGTGACGTGCGCGACGTGTTCGCCGCGCAGCCCCAGCTCAGCCGCCTGGCCCAGCGCCTCGTTCCCGCGACATTCGAGTCCGCCGCGATCGACACCCGGCACACGGCGATCCGTGAGCTGTCGTGGGCGAGCACGGCCGAGCGGCCCCGGTTCTTCGACCCCGCGACGGGAGAGCTGCGCTCGCCCGGAACGCGCGAGCGCAACGAGCTCTACGCGGCGGAGGGCGGGGCGATGTTCGTCGCGGCCGCCCGCGCGGTGTGCGCGGGCATCGACACGGCTCGCATCACCCACGTCATCACGGTGTCGTGCACGGGCTTCTTCGCCCCCGGTCCCGACTACCTCATCGCGCGCGAGCTCGGCCTGCGGCCGGGCGTGCAGCGCTACCACCTCGGCTTCATGGGCTGCTACGCCTCGATGCCCGCCCTGCGGCTCGCCAAGCAGCTGTGCGACGCCGACCCCGCGGCGCTCGTGCTCGTCGTCAGCGTCGAGCTGTGCACCCTGCACGTTCGCTCGTCGAGCGATCCCGACCAGATCATCGCGGCGTCGATCTTCTCCGACGGCGCGGGGGCAGCCCTCGTCGCTGCCGATGCGGTCGACGGCGCAGGATGCTCGCTCGACGGCTTCGAGAGCGTCGTGACACCCGTGGGCGAGGCCGACATGGCATGGACGATCGGCGACGAGGGGTTCGAGATGGTGCTGAGCTCCTACGTTCCGAAGATCATCGGCGAGTACATCGAGTCGGCCCTGACACCGCTGTTCTCGCACGGCGCGAGCGTGCCCGACATCGAGCACTGGGCGATCCACCCGGGCGGGCGCAGCATCCTGGATCGCGTCGAATCGTCCCTGGGGCTCAGCGAGGCGCAGCTCGTGCCCGCCCGCGAGACCCTGCGCGACTTCGGCAATATGAGCAGCGCGACCGTGCTGTTCGTGCTCCAGCACATCCTCCGCACCGCGCGGCCGGGCGAGCGCATCTGCGCCATGGCGTTCGGCCCGGGCCTCACCGTCGAGTCGGGCCTCATGACGGTGAACTGAGCCGTGTCGACCGGCTTTCTCTCGGCCGCATTCCTGCGCGAGCGGGATGCCGCGCTCGCCGAGCTCATGGACGATCCCTTGTGCGACCCGCGCACGCTCGATCGCACCTACGCCGCCTTTCGCGTGCTCAACCCGGTCGTGGCCGGCTGGCGGCGCACCTATCGTCGCGTCATCCGGCCTCTGCTGAGCGCTGACGAGGAGCGCACGCTGCTCGACGTGGGCTCGGGCGGGGGCGACGTCGCTCGCAGCCTCGCACGCTGGGCGGCTCGGGACGGGCTGCGCCTGCGCGTGACCGGCATCGACCCCGACCCGCGCGCGCACTCCTACGCGAGCGCGCTGCCGCCGGTCGCCGGGGTCTCGTTCCGGCGCGCCTGGCTCGAGGACGTGCCGGAGCGGTTCGACATCGTCGTCTCGAATCACGTGCTGCACCACCTCGACGACGTCGCCGGCTTTCTCGCACTCTCGGCATCCCGCGCCCGTGTGCTCTCCCTGCACAGCGATCTCGCACGCGGCCGCGCGGCGTATGCGGCCTTCAGCATGCTGAGCACCCCCTTCTTTCCGGGAACCTTCATCCGCGCCGACGGTCTCACCTCGCTGCGCCGCAGCTACACCGCCGCCGAGCTTCGCGACCTCGTGCCGATGGGGTGGCGGGTGATCCCGCAGCACCCGAGTCGACTGCTCGCCGTGGGAGTCGCTCGTGCATAACGTGGCGGTCGTCGGTGGTGGGCCGGTCGGACTGCTGGCGGCGGTGCTGCTCGCCCAGGGCGGTGTCGATGTCGTCGTGCTCGAGCGGCGCACCGAGATCTCCGGGCGGCCGCGGGCGATCGGCATCCATCCACCGGCCGTGGTCGCGCTTGCCGCCGCCGGGGTCGACGTGACGCGTGAGGGCGTGCGCATCGAGGAGGGGGTGGCACGGTCGGATGGGCGCGAGCTCGGTCGCATGCGCTTCGACGACCCGGGTGTCTTCTCGCTGCCGCAGCAGCGCGTCCAGAGTATGCTGCGCGCCCGCCTCACCGAGCTGCAACCCGACGCACTGCGCCTCGGGCGGAGGGCGACGGGTCTCGCTCGCCGTGTCGACAGGGTCGAGATCCTGGGCACGGATGTCGGTGCACGGGTCGTCGTCGGAGCCGACGGCGTCGACAGCACCGTGCGGCGTGCGGCCGGAATCCCCTGGCACACGCGTCCCGGTCGTGCGAGTTATGCGATGTCCGATGTCGACGATGCCCGGCTCCCCGGCCTCGCCGTGCTGTCGTTCGAGCGCGGCGGGGTGGTCGAGTCGTTTCCGCTGCCCGGCGGACAGAGACGCTGGGTGGCGCTGCTGACGGGGGAGTCGGGCGAGCCGGATCTGGCGCGGATCGTTCGCGAACGCACGGGCCACGAGCTGGCCGCCGACGCCTCCGTGAGCGTCTTCGCCGCGCGGCAGAACCTGGCCGCCCGGTTCGTCGACCGTGGGGTCGTGCTGATCGGCGACGCCGCCCACGAGGTGAGCCCCATCGGGGGGCAGGGCCTCAACCTCGGCTGGCTCGATGCTCACGCCCTCGCGCGACTGCTGCTGCAGAACCCCACCCCGACAGCTGGCGAGTGGCGGCGATTCGAACGCTCGCGTCAGGCGTCCGCTCGCCGCGCGCAGGCGCAAGCCCGGTTCAACATGCGGTTCGGTCGGGCGTTGCCCGCACCGTTGCACCGCGCACGGGTACTCGGCATCCGGATGCTCACCCTGCCTCCCGCGCGCGCTCTGCTCGCCGACGCTTTCACGATGCGGCGCCTCTGACCTGCGAGACCGCAGCAGTGCGCAGTTTTGTCAACAATGCGGAGCCTATAGAGGCCGCATTGTTGACAAAACTGCGCACCGTCTGTGCAAGTGGCGAATGGCGAGCGCCGCGGTCACGCGAGCAGCTGGTGCTGGGCGAGCGAGGCGTAGAGCGGCGTCGAGGCGACGAGCTCGGAGTGCGTGCCGACCCCGATGACGCGACCGTGGTCGAGCACGACGATCCGGTCGGAGTCGATCACCGTCGACAGGCGGTGCGCGATCACGAGCAGGGTGCGGTTCTCGGCGACGGCGTCGATCGCCTTGCGCAGCAGCTGCTCGTTGAGCCCGTCGAGGCTTGAGGTCGACTCGTCGAGCAGCAGGATGGGCGGGGCTGCGAGCAGTGCCCGGGCGATGGCCAGCCGCTGGCGCTCGCCGCCGGAGAGCATGACGCCGTCCTCGCCGACGGGCGCGTCGAGACCGAGCGGGTTGCGCTCGAGCACCTCGCGCAGGTTGACCGCGTGCAGCACGTCGACGCACTGCTCGTCGGTCGCGTCGGGGGATGCGAGGGTCAGGTTGTCGCGGAGCGTGCCGGCGAGCACTGGCGCGTCCTGTTCGACGTAGCCGAGCTGGGCGCGAAGCTCGGCGCGATCCAGTGCTCGGATGTCGACGCCGCCGAGCCTGACGACACCCGCATCCGGGTCGTAGAACCGCTCGATGAGGGCGAAGATCGTGCTCTTGCCCGCGCCGGACGGACCGACGAGGGCGGTGCGGTTGCCGCGGGGGACGGTAAAGCTGATGTCGTGAAGTACCGCGGCGGGGAGGCCTTCCCGCGCGGCCTCACCCGACGCCCGGGACGGGCGTCCGCGCTGGCGTCGCGGCGAAGGCGAGAAATCGCCTTCGCTTTCAGCTCTAGCGCGCTCAACCAACAAGTCCTTGGTGGTTGAGGAGGCCGAAGGCCGTCTCGAAGCCAGCCCGCCAGCTTCCGCGTAGCCGAACGACACCGCCTCGAAGGCGATCGCGTCGTCGGACTCGACCGGTGCAGCGGGCGTGGCCGCGGCATCCGCCTCGCCCTCACTCGGCAGGTCGATGATCTCCTGGATGCGTCCGAGCGCGCCGAGGGCCTGGCTCACCGAGGTGATCGCACCGAACGCCTGGCCGAGCGGGCCGACGATGAGGAAGAGGAACAGGATGAACGACACGAGCGTCGCGAGCGTGATGTCGCCCGTGGCGACCCGGAAGCCGCCGACGCCGATGATGGTCAGGAAGGTCACCTGCAGGGCGATGCCCGCGACCGGAACGACGAGCGCCGAGATCTTCGCGAGCCTGATGCCCATGCGCCAGGCGCCACGGGCCTCTTCGTCGATCGCGTCGGCCTCACGGTCGGTCGCGTTCGCGGCACGCACCGTGCGGATGGCGCTCACCGCCCGCTCGACGCTCGCGGCGAGGTCGCCCACCTTGCGCTGCTGCTTCTGGCTGACCACGCGGATGCGCGCGCTGAGCGCCACGACGAGCACGAGCGAGAGCGCGATCACCCCCACGGTGATCCCGAGCAGCACGGCGTCGAGGACGAACATGGCGATGAGGGCGCCGACGAAGATGAGCACGCCGCCGACGGCGTCGGCGAGTCCCTGGGTCATCACCGCGTAGAGCATCGTCGTGTCGCTGCCGACGCGCGAGACGAGGTCGCCCGTGCGGCGGGTGTCGAACTCGCGGATGGGGAGGTGCAGCATCCGTCGTACGAGGGAGCGGCGGGCGTCGAGCACGATGCCGGTTCCGGTGCGCTGCAGCAGGTAGTGCTGGAATCCGCCGATTAGCGCGGCCGCGACGACGAGAACGGCGAGCAGCCAGACGAGCGAGCCGAACTGCTCACCGGCGCTCACGAGGGTGATGACCTGGCTCACGAGCAGCGGCTGGGCGAGGCTCGCGGCGGCACCGACGATGCTGAGGACTGTCACGACGATGAGCACGGTCTTGTGCGTGAAGAGGTACGGCAGCAACTGGCCGAAGGTGGCGCGCGGGCCGTCGTCACGGGAGGGTGCGCGGCGGCTGCGGCGGGAGGTGGGGTTGTCGCTCATTCCTGACTTTCTGACGGATGCGCCTAGCGGCGTCCATGCTTCTTGTGCACTGCCTGACGTGACACTCCGAGGGCGCTCGCGATCATCTGCCAGCCGTATCCGGCGTTGCGTGCCCGACGAACGAGCATCGACTGCTCGCGATCGAGCTCGGCGAGCTGCTCGTTGAGCTGCCGATGCCGTGCGGCGAGACCGCGCAGTTCCGCGAGCGGATCGTGCTGCTCGCCCGACAGCGTCGGCGGAACCGGAGACATGCGTCAACCCTAGTTGACAGCTCAGAAACTGTCAACCGAGGTTGACGGACTGGTCTCGCGCGTCGCGGGTTATGGGCCGAGGCGAGTTCACTGGATTGTGATCGGATGCACAGTGGCCATGTCAGTGCTAGCTACTAGTGTTGACTCTCGTGCCACAGCAATCAGCCTCCAACGAGCCCGTGATCTCGGCGCGGAACCTCGTCAAGAAGTACAAGGACTTCGCCGCCGTCGACGGCATCAGTTTCGATATCGCACCGGGGGAATCGTTCGGGTTCCTCGGCCCGAACGGCGCGGGCAAGTCGACGACCATGCGCATGATCGGCGCCGTCTCGACCCGCACCGAGGGTGACCTCTCGATCATCGGACTCGATCCCAATGTGTACGGTCCCGAGATCCGGTCGCAGCTGGGTGTCGTTCCGCAGTCCGACAACCTCGACACCGAGCTCCGCGTGCGCGACAACCTGCTCGTCTACGGTCGCTACTTCGGCCTCTCCCGCAGCTACCTCGGCCCCAAGGCCGATGAGCTGCTCGAGTTCGCACAGCTCACCGAGAAGGCCAAGGCGCGCGTCGACGACCTCTCCGGCGGCATGAAGCGGCGCCTCACCATCGCACGTGCGCTCATCAACAACCCGCGCATCCTGCTGCTCGACGAGCCCACCACGGGGCTCGACCCGCAGGCTCGTCACATCCTGTGGGACCGCCTCTTCCGACTCAAGGAGCAGGGCACCACCCTCGTGCTCACGACCCACTACATGGACGAAGCCGAGCAGCTCTGCGACCGGCTCGTCGTCGTCGACAAGGGCACCATCATGGCCGAGGGGTCGCCCGCCTCGCTCATCCGGCAGTACTCCACGCGCGAGGTGCTCGAGCTGCGCTTCGGCAGCGAGAACAATGCCGCCGTCGCGAAGAGGCTGAAGGGCATCGGCGACCGGATCGAGGAGCTGCCCGACCGCATCCTCGTGTACGCCGACAACGGGGAGCACGAACTCGCCAGGGTGACCGAGCTCGGTCTCAATCCCGTCACGAGCCTCGTGCGCCGGTCGAGCCTCGAGGATGTGTTCCTGCGGCTGACGGGAAGGAGCCTCATCGAATGAGCACCGCCACGGTCGGCTACACGAACGACGAGGCCAAAGCGAAGGCAATGGCCCTCGGTGCCAAGATGCGCCGGATGGGCGGCTGGTACGTCGCCGAGCACCGGCTGCGCGGCATGCTCGCCTACCTGCAGACCATGATCGCGACGAGCATCGGCACGCCCGTGCTCTACCTCTACGCCCTCGGTGTCGGCCTCGCGACCCTCATCGACGCCAACATCGGCGAAGGCGCCTCGGCGGTGCCTTACCTCGTGTTCGTCGCGCCCGCTCTCCTCTGCAGCGCCGCGCTGACCACGGCGACCGAGGAGTTCACCTACCCGATCCTGCTCGGCTTCAAGTGGAACCCGATCTTCTTCGCCATCAACTCGGCGCCCATCTCCGGCGGCCAGATCATCAACGGTGTCTTCTACGCCGTCACGATCCGACTGATCGGGCAGAGCATCGTCTACTACCTGTTCATGATCGCCTTCGGCGCGATCCCGGGGCTGTGGGGCTGGCTAACGATCCTCACCGCCACGGTCACGGGAATGGCGATCGGCACGATCCTCATGGCCTACACCGCCAGCATGAAGGAGGACCGGGGTCAGCTCGCCTACATCATGCGGTTCGGCATCATCCCGCTCACCCTGTTCTCGGGAACCTTCTTCCCGCTCGACACCCTCCCCGCATTTCTGCACTGGATCGGCTGGATCTCGCCACTCTGGCACGGCGTCGAGCTCTCCCGGGTGCTCGCCTACGGCTACGAGGAACCCGGATCGCTGACCGCAGTGCACATCGCGTACCTGCTCGCCCTCACCATCATCGGAGTCGTCATCGCCCGCCGCGTCTCGGCGAGGAGGCTCAACAAGTGAGCACGGTCAAGGCGAACTCCGCGACACAGGCGCCCCTCGTGCAGGTCGAGCGGCCCCTGCTGCTGCCCTCGATCTACGCCGGCAACGCGCGCTCGGTCATGCGGCGCGGCATTCTCGCGACGGCGAAGACGAACTGGCTCATCGTCGTCTCGGGGTTCTTCGAGCCCGTCTTCTACCTGCTCGCAATGGGCATCGGGCTCGGCACATTCAT
The DNA here is from genome assembly GCA_019638935.1 of Cryobacterium sp. Classification (GTDB taxonomy): domain Bacteria; phylum Actinomycetota; class Actinomycetes; order Actinomycetales; family Microbacteriaceae; genus Terrimesophilobacter. Next base: position 27,602 of record JAHBSW010000009.1, on the reverse strand, counting down.
CGGCGACATCGAGCTTCCCGGCGGGCAGACCGTGCCCTACGCCGCCTACATCGCCCCCGCACTGCTGGCGGTGTCGGCCATGAACGGCGCCGTGTTCGACTCGACGTGGAACGTCTTCTTCAAGCTCAACTTCGGCAAGCTCTACGACGGGATGCTCGCCACGCCGCTCGGCCCGTTCGACGTCGCCCTCGGGGAGATCATGCTCGCCCTGCTGCGCGGCCTCGTCTACGCCTGCGGCTTCATGATCGTCATGCAGGTGCTCGGGCTCAACCTGTCGTGGACCGCGATCCTCGCCCTGCCCGTCGTGCTCATCATCGCCTTCGCGTTCGCGAGCTTCGGGATGGGCATCACCAGCTACATGAAGACGTTCCAGCAGATGGACTGGGTCAACTTCGTCATGCTGCCCATGTTCCTGTTCTCGGCCACGTTCTACCCGCTGACCGTCTACCCCGAGTGGATCCAGTGGATCATCCAGGCGCTGCCCCTCTGGCACGGCGTCGAGCTCGTGCGCGGCGCCACGACCGGCATGCTCACGCTCGACATGCTGTGGCACCTCGCCTACTTCGCCGTCATGATCGTGCTTGGCATGACCCTCACGACGCGTCGGCTGAAGGCGCTCTTTCTCACCTAGTCCGGTGGTCGAGTAGCCGCATAGCGGTGTGTCGAGACCCCGGGCGGTGATCTCGATACGCGCTTCGCGCTACTCGATCAGCGGGCAGGTGGGGCTGCGCCCCCTCGATCGGCGGGGTAGGCGAGGCCTGCGTCCGCTTGATCAGCGGGGCAGCTGGGGCTGCGTCCGCTCGATCGGCGGAGCAGGTGGGAGCTGCGTCCGCTCGAGATCAGCGAAACTTCCGGTGGTCGAGTGGCGCCGAAGGCGGTGTATCGAGACCCAGAGCTATGGGGTGCGGGTGACGGCGCTGCGCGGCATCGTGTCGACGCGGAGGCTGAAGACATCCGGTCTCGCGTAGTGACCCACCACATCGAGGTCGTACTTTCCGCGTGCGATCTCGCCAAGGTCGATATCGGCGACGAGCAAGCCGCTCTCACCGTAGAGGGGGCCGGCGAGCACCTCCCCGAGCGGCGAGACGATGACGCTGCCACCACGGATGAGCACGGTGTCGGGGTCGTTCCCCTGAACCGCGTCGTAGACATCCGGAGCATCACCGCGGGTCAGGTACTGGCACGCGCTCAGCACGAACTGGCGGCCCTCGTAGGCGATGTGCCTCATCGTCGTCTGCCAGATGTCGCGGTCGTCGACCGTCGGAGCACACCAGAGCTGCACGCCGTCTTGGTAGAGCGAGAGGCGCAGCGCCGGCATGTAGTTCTCCCAGCAGATCGCGGCCGCGTAACGACCGGCGGGCGAGTCGAATACCTCGAGCGTCGCGCCGTCGCCCTGCCCCCAGATGAGCCGCTCACTCGCCGTGGGCATGAGCTTGCGGTGCTTGCCGATGAGGCCGTCGGTCGGTGACACGTAGATGGCGGTGCAATAGAGGGTGCCGCCGTCGCGTTCGATGACGCCGACCACGAGCGTCATCCCCGCGCCGGCAGCGAGTTCGGCCAACTCGTCGGTTTCGGGTCCGGGAACCGCGATGGCCGAGTCGAAGTAACGCTGAAAGTCATCCCGGCCCTCGGGCGTACGCGAACCGACTCGCGCACCGAAGTCGAGCCCCTTCGGGTAGCCGCCGAGGAAAGCCTCGGGAAAGACGAGAAACTCGACCTGCTCATCGCCGGCCTGCTGCACGAGTTCGCGCAGGCGATCGAGCGTGCCCGGAGTGTCGAAGAGTTTCGAGCCGACCTGAGCGACGGCGACGCGAGTCACGGCTCCCCCACTACAGCAGAACCGCGATGACGATGTTGGTCACCGTCAGCGCACCGATGAGCCAGACAACCCAGCTCGCGACGGGCGATTTCTTGCGATAGACGAGCACGAGCACCATGATGACGATGAGAACGGTGAGCTTGATGCCGACCTTCATGTGGTTCACGGAACCATCGCCCATCTCGGCGAGAGCCACGAGCGCGAGGCCCGTCACGAGTTGCGTGAGCGCGCCGTGCAGCATCGCCGCGTTGATCGAGCCCTTGCCCTGCGCGACCGCCTTGAGCTGGACCATCACACCGCCGAGCAGTGAGGCGAGGCCGATGAAGTGGAGAATGAGCAGCAGCGGGTGAAGGAATTCCATGACCTCATCCTGCCAGGCACGCTCGCCCGGGGATACTAAGGTTCGGCTAACCGATCCCGTGCCGCGAAGCCCGCGGGCTCAGTAGAGCACGTAGGGAATCACGTAATCCCACAGCCAGTACCCGAGCAGCACGATCGAGCCGATCGCGGCGAGGCTCAGCAGGATGCGGGGAAGGTTGACGACCATGCACGCAGTCTAGCGGTGCAGTGCTCAGCGCCGTAGAGCGCGCAGCGTGATCGCCGTCGCGAGGGCCGCGGATGCCGCCTCCTCGCCCTTGTCCTCCTTCGACCCCGGCAGACCGGCCCGGTCGAGACCCTGCTGCTCGTCGTCGAGCGTGAGCACGCCGAACCCGACGGGCTTGCCCGTGTCGAGGGCTACCCGGGTCAGCCCGTCGGTCGCCGCCGAGGACACGTACTCGAAGTGCGGCGTGCCGCCGCGGATGATGACACCCAGGGCGACCACGGCGTCCGCCCCCGCGTCGAGAGCGGCCTTCGCCACGACCGGCAGTTCGAAGCTCCCGGGCACGCGCACCTCGGTGACCTCGGCACCGGAGGGGTCGAGGATGCGGTGCGCGCCAGCGATCATCCCGTTGGTGATCTGCTCGTGCCAGGTCCCGGCGACGATGACGACCTTCAGGCCGGTGCCGTCGAGTTTGTCGTGGGCGGGGGATCCTGCTCCGCTCATGAGGGGTGTACCTCCAGGTTCGTTGATGATGCGACGTCGCTCGGAAAGATGTGGCCCATGCGGTCGCGCTTGACCCCGAGGTAGCCCTCGTTGAACTCCCCGACACCGACGACGAGGGGTACGGTCTCCGCGACGGTCATGCCGAGCGCCGCGAGCTGCCGGGCCTTCTCGGGGTTGTTCGTCATGAGTCGCACCGATGAGACGCCGAGGTGCTCGAGCATGGCCACCGCCGCACCGTAGTCGCGCGAGTCCGCGGGCAGGCCGAGCGCGAGGTTCGCGTCGAGGGTGTCGAGTCCCTGCTCCTGAAGCCGGTAGGCCTTGAGCTTGTTGACGAGGCCGATGCCGCGGCCCTCGTGGCCGCGCAGGTAGATCACTGCTCCGCCCTCCCGCTGAATCGTGTCGAGCGCGCTGTCGAGTTGCGGCCCGCACTCGCACTTGAGCGATCCGAACGCCTCGCCCGTGAGGCACTCCGAGTGCACCCGGACGAGGGTGTTCTCACCGAGCTCGCCCGACACGATCGCGACGTGGTCGGCACCCGTCACTCGATCGCGGAAGGCCAGCATCCGGAAGCTTCCGTGCACTGTCGGCACGGTCGTCTCGACCTCGAAGATGACGCGCGATGACTCGGCGATCGCGCTGGGGGCTCGCGACGCATCGGTTGCACCGGTATCGAGGTACTCGACGAGTTCGGCGATCGAAATGACGATGAGACCCTCGCGCTCGCCGAGCTCGAGCAGTTCCGGCAGGCGCATCATCTCACCGTCGTCGGCAACGATCTCGGCGATCACGGCAACAGGCTGCAGCCCCGCGAGCCGCATGAGCTCCACCGAGGCCTCGGTGTGGCCGTCGCGCTCACGGACGCCGCCCTCGACCGCCCGCAGGGGCAGGATGTGGCCTGGCCGACGAACGCTCGCGGGCGTGGAGGCGGGATCGGCGAGCACCCGCAGCGTGTGGGCGCGGTCGCTGGCGCTGATGCCCGTCGTCGAGCGGTCGGCCGCGTCAACGCTCACGGTGTAGTTGGTTCCGCGCGCGTCCTCGTTGTCGACGACCATGACCGGCAGGTTGAGCCGGTCGGCGATCTCGTTCGTCATGGGCGCGCAGAGAAACCCCGAGGTGTTGCGAACCGTCCACGCGATCCACTCCTGACTCGCGAGTTCCGCCGCCATGACGACGTCGCCCTCGTTCTCGCGGCCCTCGTCGTCGACGACGATGACGGGCCGACCGGCGCGCAGGTCGGCGATCGCCTGGGGGATCGTTCCGAGGCTCATCGCTCGCTCCCTTCTTCCCGGTGGTCGAGTAGCGGCCCCGCGTCAGCGGTGCCGCGTATCGAGACCAACCGTTCAACATGACGCGCGAGGATGTCGGTCTCGACGTTGACCCGATCACCCGCAACCTTGCTGCCCAGAGTCGTCACCGCAAGGGTCTCCGGGATCAGCGACACCTCGAACCAGTCGTCGCCCACGGCCGAAACCGTGAGCGAGACGCCGTCGAGCGTGATCGAGCCCTTGCGCGCCACGAGCGGAGCGATCTCGGCGTCGAGCGTGAAGCGGAGCACACGCCACTTCTCGCCCTCGGCGACCGTGAGCAGGGTCGCGGTGCCGTCCACGTGCCCCTGCACGATGTGACCGCCCAGGCGGTCCTCGGCCCGCAGCGCGCGCTCGAGGTTCACACGGTCGCCCGGGCGCGGACTCTTGAACGTGCTGAGCGCGATCGTCTCGGCCATGACATCCGCCGTGAACCAATCGTCGCCCCGGTCGATGACGGTGAGGCAGACGCCGCTCACCGCGATCGAGTCGCCGTGCCCCGCATCGGACACCACGAGGGGGCCGCGCACGGTGATGCGTGCCGCATCGGGGGAGGGCTGCCAGTCGACGACCTCGCCGAGCTCTTCGATGATGCCTGTGAACATTCAGTCACTCTCCTTGCTTTCCGGCTGGTCGAGTAGGTCACGTGCGTCGTTCTTCCGCTGGTCGAATGGCCCGCTCGCGGGCGTATCGAGAACCCGCGCTCGCACGAGGATGTCCTCGCCGAGTCGTTCGACGTCCGCAATTCTCAGTCGCCGCGCCGCAGAGAGCGTCTCGACACCGAGATCGCTGACGGCGAGCCGGTCGCCGCCGAGCAGCATGGGTGCGATGTAGACGAGCAGCTCGTCGGCGAGGCCGGCGGCAAGAAAGGCGCTCGCGAGAGTCGGCCCGCCCTCGAGGAACACGCTCCGGATGCCGCGCCGCCAGAGGTCGGCGAGCACGCCAAGAAGGTCGCGGCTGGTGTACTGAATCAACTCGTGCGGGTGGGCGTGAAGCCGCGCGTCGGCGGGAATCGGGCGCTCGCCGATGACGACGGGGATCGGCTGCTCGGGCAGCAGCTCACCGCCGTCGCCGCGCGCGGTGAGGCTGGGGTCGTCGGCGAGCACGGTGCCCGTGCCGACGAGGATGGCGTCGTGGGCGGCGCGCTGCTCGTGAACGTGCTGACGCGCTGCGGTTCCGGTGATCCACTGGCTGGTGCCGTCGGCTGCGGCGGCTCGACCGTCGAGGCTCGCGGCCCACTTCACGGTGACGAAGGGGCGCTGCTCCCGCGCGGCGGTGAGCCAGCGGAACATGAACTCGTTCGCCTCCTTCTCGAGCACGCCACCGGTGACCGCGACTCCGGCTGCGGTGAGGCGATCGCGCCCACCGGCGGCGACCGGATTCGGATCGTGCGCGGCGAAGTAGACCTGTGCGATGCCGGCATCGATGAGTGCCTGGGCGCACGGAGGAGTCGTGCCCGTGTGGTTGCACGGCTCGAGAGTCACGACAGCGGTCGCCCCGCGGGTCTGCTCGGGCGCGAGCTTCGAGAGGGCGTCGACCTCGGCGTGCGGGGTACCGGCTCCGCGGTGCCAGCCCTCGGCGAGAACCTCACCGGCCGACGAGAGGATGACGCAGCCCACCTGCGGGTTGACGCGGCTGCGCGGACCGCGTGCCGCGAGCGTCATCGCATGGCGCATCGTGCGCTCGATGAGCTCGGCGGGAAGCGGCGGTGGCAGCGCTCCCTCGTGCGGTGCTGTAGACATCCGGTTTCTCAAGTCCCTTGTCGAGACGAGCCCCGGGGCAAGGTCGGCGGACGACCCGTGGTCGCGACGAACACGACCACCGTGCATCCTCCCATCCGGACTCTGAGCTGTTGCCAACTCATCACCGTCGGTACCGGAATTCCACCGGTTCAACCGCTTCGAGGCTTTCGCCCTTCCACGGGTCGCGGACTGTCACCGCCGGTTCGGACTCTCACCGACCCCGGAGCACGTTGTACTGCGTACAAGTGTAGTCAACGGTTGTGGTGCGCGCTCTATTCCCGCTCGCCGCTAAGAAATGTGGCCGGGGTTGGTGGCGTCCTCCGGGCCTGCGCTCCCAGCTGTCAGTGGGAGCGCGGCAGGAAGCCGACGCGGTCGTAGACGCGGGCGAGGGTGGCGTCGGCGATCTCGGCGGCCCGGTCGGCGTTGGCGGTGAGCACCCGGTCGAGCTCGGCCGGATCGGCCAGCAGTTCGAGCGCACGCGTCCGCACCGGCTCGAACGCGGCGACCACGGCATCCGCGGTCTCGCTCTTGAGATCCCCGTAGCCGCGGCCGACGAACGACGCCTCGAGCGCGTCGATCGGCGTGCCGCTGAAGACCGACAGGATGGTGAGCAGGTTCGACACCCCGGGCTTGTTCTCGGGGTCGAAGCGGATGTCGCGATCGGCATCCGTCACCGCCGACTTGATCTTCTTGGCGGTGACGCTGGGCTCGTCGAGCAGCCACAGGATCCCCTGGGGCGACTCGCCCGACTTCGACATCTTCGCGGTGGGGTTCTGCAGGTCGTAGATCTTGGCGGTCTCGCGGAGGATGCGCGGTTCGGGAACCACGAAGGTGTCGCCGAAGCGCGAGTTGAAGCGCTCGCCGAGGTCACGCGTGAGTTCTATGTGCTGGCGCTGGTCCTCGCCGACGGGCACGATCGCCGCGTCGTACAGCAGGATGTCGGCGGCCATGAGCATCGGATAGGTGAAGAGTCCCACGCTCGAGGCATCCTGACCCTGCCGGGATGCCTTGTCTTTGAACTGGGTCATCCGGCTCGCCTCGCCGAAACCGGTGATGGTGTTGAGCACCCACGCGAGCTGGGCGTGGGCGGCCACGTGCGACTGCACGAACAGGATCGAGGATGCCGGGTCGATGCCCGCGGCGATGTACTGGGCCGCCGTGCGTCGGGTCGCTTCGCGCAGGGCAGCGGGGTCTTGCGGCACCGTGATGGCGTGCAGGTCGACGACGCAGAACACGGCCTCGTGGGTCACCTGCAGCTCACGCCACTGCAGCAATGCACCCACGTAGTTTCCGAGGTGGAGGCTGTCGGCGGAGGGCTGCATGCCTGAGAAGAGACGAGGTTTGGTGGTCATGAAAGTCCTTGAAGCGAACGCGGAAGCGAGTGGGTCAGAGCTGGTAGTCGACGACGACGGGCGCGTGGTCGGACCATCGCGTGTCGTACGACGGATACCGGTCGACCTTGTACTCGACCGCTTTCTCTGCGAGCGCGGGCGTGGCGACGTGGTAGTCGATGCGCCATCCGGTGTCGTTGTCGAATGCCTGGCCGCGCTGGCTCCACCAGGTGTAGGGGCCGTCGACCTCGCCCGCCCAGCGGCGACCCACGTCGACCCAGCCGAGTCCGGTTCGCTCGACGCCGTCGACGCACTGAACGCCCTCACCGAGCGGGCCGAAGAACGCGTCGAAGTAGGCGCGCTCCTCGTTGAGGAAGCCCGCGTTCTTGCGGTTTCCCCTCCAGTTCTTGATGTCGAGCTCCCGGTGGCCGACGTTGAGGTCCCCGACGACGAGGGCGAGGGGCGAGCTCGAGGCAAGCTCGCTGAGGCGCGTCGTCATGGCGTCGAGGAACTTGTACTTCTCGACCTGCTTGGGGGTGTTCACCTCACCCGAATGCACGTAGGTGCTCACGACCGTGACGATCGTGCCGTCGACCTCGTAGTCCGCTTCGAGCCAGCGGCCCGCGCTGTCGAAGTCGGGGTCGCCGAGGTCGACACGGTGAATGCTGGCCTTGTTTCGACTCGCGAGCGCCACGCCCGCGCGGCCCTTGGCGGTGGCGGGGTCATGCAGAATGGCCCACTCGCTGCCAAGCAGGCCCTCGAGGTCCTCGGTCGAGGCCCGCACCTCCTGCAGCGCCAGGATGTCGACACCGCGGCCGGCGAGCCAGTCGCCCATGCCCTTGCGATAGGCGGCGCGAACGCCGTTGACGTTGACGGTGGCTATTCTCAGGGGCTTCGGCATTCGCCCAGTTTAGCGAGCGCCACCGGCACGTCGTCCCAGCAGTCGGCTCAGCCAGTTTCCGGATGCTCGCTCCGCCTCGTCGCGCGCTCGCAGGTCTGCTTCGAGCTTCGCCGCGATCCGCTCCTCCTCGAGTCTGGCGGCCTCGCGGCGTTCGCGTGCCACGACGGGATCGGCGGCGATCCCGTCGTCGGCCATGCCGACGGCGATCCACGACGCGGTCACGAGCGTGACCAGGAACACGAGGTTGAACCAGATGAGCAGACCGATGAGGATGGCGAACGAGGCGAGCAGGGGGTTGCGGCTCGCGCCTCCGAGCAGCACGGTTCCCAGCACCTTGAGCACACCGAGGCCGATGGCGCCGAACAGTGAGCCGGCGACGAGTCGGCGCAGCGGAATCGTGAGGCCCGACAGCACTCGGTACATTCCTGCGAGAACGGCGGTGTCGAGCATGAGCATGATCGCGAGTCCGACGCTGGTTCCGACGACGCTTGCGACGGTTGAGCCGCCGTGCACCCCGAGCCAGCCGAGCAGTGTATCGAGCGCCTGGGTGCTGAAGACGCTGAGCGCGGCCGAGACGAGCAGGGCGAGCCCGAAGGCCAGGGCGAGGCCGGCATCCTTCAGCTTGAGCAGCACGACGTTGAGCCGCTGACCGGGCAGGTCGAAGATCGAGCGCACCGCGTCGCGCGTCGAGGAGAGCAGGCCGATCGCGGTGAAGGCGAGTGCGCCGGCTGCGATGATGCCGGTGATCCCGAGCACCTGCAGCTCGAGCAACTGCTCGGGCCGGATGATCCCCTCTGCGCCGTTCCACGCGATGAGGCCGGGCACCGAGGTCGCGAGCAGCGCGAAGAACGCATCACTCAGCTCGGTGTTGCCGCGCAGCAGGAGTCCCCCCGCCGCGAAGCCGACCCACACCGCTGCGAACACGGCGAACAGCGCCTGGTAGGAGAGTCCGCCCGCGAGCAGCGGCCCGTTCTTCTCGGAGAACTGCTGCCAGACGCGCACGGGCTTGAGCGCTGTGATGCGCTCCACGAGCGCAGCAATCGACGCGCGCAGTCCCTGCCGCTCGTCGGCCATCGCGACCTAGGGCTTGCCGCGCATGATCGCCTGCTTGACCTCGGCGATGGCCTGCGTCACCTGGATGCCGCGCGGGCACGCATCCGTGCAGTTGAAGGTCGTGCGGCAGCGCCACACGCCCTCCTTGTCGTTGAGGATGTCGAGGCGAACCTGGGCGGCATCGTCGCGCGAGTCGAAGATGAAGCGGTGCGCGTTGACGATCGCGGCGGGGCCGAAGTACTGTCCGTCGGTCCAGAACACGGGGCAGCTCGAGGTGCAGGCGGCGCAGAGGATGCACTTGGTCGTGTCGTCGAAGCGCTCGCGCTGCTCGACGGACTGCTTGCGCTCCTTGCCGTCCTTGGGTTTGGAGCTGGCCTGCAGGAACGGCTGAACCTGACGGAACGACTCGAAGAAGGGCTCCATGTCGACGATGAGGTCCTTCTCGAGGGGGAGTCCCTTGATGGCTTCGACGTAGATCGGCTGGCTGATGTCGAGGTCTTTGATGAGGGTCTTGCACGCGAGCCGGTTGCGGCCGTTGATGCGCATGGCGTCTGAGCCGCAGATGCCGTGGGCGCAGCTGCGGCGGAAGGCGAGCGAGCCGTCCTGCTCCCACTTGATCTTGTGCAGTGCGTCGAGCACGCGGTCGGTGCCGTAGAGCTCGACGTCGAAGTCCTGCCAGCGGGGCTCCTCATCCACTTCGGGGTCGAAGCGGCGAATGATGAGCGTGACCGTGAAGGCCTGAAGCTCGGTGGGCGCGGAATCGACAGCGGCGGTGGCCATGGCCGTGGACATCAATACTTCCTTTCCATGGGCTGGTAGTTCGTGATTCGCACGGGCTTCCAGTCCAGACGGATGTGGTCGGCCGCGTCGGCGGAGTGAGCATCTCCGGCGAGGTAGGCCATGGTGTGCTTGAGGTAGTTGGTGTCGTCGCGGTCGGGGTAGTCGTCGCGCATGTGGCCTCCGCGGCTCTCCTTGCGGTTGCGCGCGGAGTAGACGACGACCTCGGCGAGGTCGAGCAGGAAGCCGAGCTCGATCGCTTCGAGCAGGTCGGTGTTGAAGCGGCGGCCCTTGTCGTGGATGGCGACGTTCAGGTAGCGCTCGCGAAGCCTCTGAATCGTGGCCGTGACGTTGGCGAGTGACTCGTCGGTGCGGAACACCTGGGCGTTGCGGTCCATCTCATCCTGCAGCTCCTTGCGGATGGCCGCGATCGACTCGGTGCCCTGCGAGTCGCGGATGCGGTCGATCGCCGTTCGCACCTCCCGCGTCGGGTCGTCGGGCAGCGGCACCCAGTCCGCGGTCTTGGCGTAGGCGACGGCGTTGTTGCCGGCGCGCTTGCCGAAGACGTTGATGTCGAGCAGCGAGTTCGTGCCGAGTCGGTTCGAGCCGTGCACCGAGACGCACGCGCACTCGCCCGCGGCGTCGAGGCCCGGCACGATCGTGTCGTTGTCGGAGAGCACCTCGGCGTCGTTGGTCGTGGGGATGCCGCCCATGGCGTAGTGCGCGGTGGGCATGACGGGCACGGGCTCGTGCACGGGGTCGACGCCGAGGTAGGTGCGCGCAAACTCGGTGATGTCGGGGAGCTTGGTCTCGAGCACCTCCGCGCCGAGGTGGGTGCAGTCGAGGTAGACGTAGTCCTTGTTCGGTCCGGCGCCACGACCCTCGGCGACCTCCTGCACCATGCAGCGCGAGACGATGTCGCGGGGCGCGAGGTCCTTGATGGTGGGGGCGTAGCGCTCCATGAAGCGCTCGCCGCTCGCGTTGCGCAGGATCGCGCCCTCGCCTCGAGCGCCCTCGGTGAGCAGGATGCCGAGGCCGGCGAGTCCGGTGGGGTGGAACTGGAAAAACTCCATGTCCTCCAGCGGCAGCCCCTTGCGCCAGATGATGCCGACGCCGTCACCCGTGAGGGTGTGGGCGTTCGAGGTGGTCTTGTAGATCTTGCCGAACCCACCGGTGGCGAAGATGACCGACTTGCCCTGGAAGACGTGCAGCTCACCGGTGGCGAGCTCGTAGGCGACGACGCCCGCGGGTCTCTTGACCCCGTCGACCTCGCCCATGATGAGGTCGAGCACGTAGAACTCGTTGAAGAAGTTGATGCCGTGCTTGACGCAGTTCTGGTAGAGGGTCTGCAGGATCATGTGACCCGTGCGGTCGGCGGCGTAGCAGGCACGTCGCACCGGGCTCTTGCCGTGGTCACGGGTGTGGCCGCCGAAGCGACGCTGGTCGATCTTGCCCTCGGGGGTGCGGTTGAACGGCAGGCCCATGTTCTCGAGGTCGATGACGGCGTCGATCGCCTCCTTGGCGAGAATCTCGGCCGCATCCTGGTCGACGAGGTAGTCGCCACCCTTGACGGTGTCGTAGGTGTGCCACTCCCAGTTGTCCTCCTCGACATTGGCGAGGGCCGCAGCCATGCCGCCCTGCGCCGCACCGGTGTGCGAGCGGGTCGGATAGAGCTTCGAGATGACGGCGGTGCGCGCCTTGGGGCCGGCCTCGATCGCGGCGCGCATGCCGGCTCCACCAGCGCCGACGATGACGACGTCGTGCTGGTGATAGTGGACTCCGTCGACGATGGTTCCGTCTTCGATGCCGGTTACGGTCTTAGCCATTTAGAGCGCTCCACAGAAACTCGCGAGAAGGTGCTCCGAGCCGGGAGCGACGACGGGGCAGGGGTCGAAGGTGAAGACGACGAGCGTTCCGAGAACGATGAGCAGCACCGTGGAGACAAGCAATGCCCACTTGAGGGCGAGGTTGACGCTGCGGCTGGACACATAGTCGTTGACGATGGTGCGCATGCCGTTGGCGCCGTGGATGAGGGCGAGCCAGAGCATCGCGACATCCCACCACTGCCAGAACGGGTCGCTCAGCTTGCCGCCGACGAAGGCGAAGTCGATCGCTTTGATGCCTTCGCCGGTCATGAGGTTCGTGAAGAGGTGTCCGAAGATGAGCACGACGAGGATGACACCGCTGACGCGCATGTAGATCCACCCCCACTTCTCCCAGTTGATACCCCGGCGACGCGTGGGGCGGGCGATGGTTGCTGTTGAGGTCGTCATGGCGTTCACTCGCTAAACACGTTGATCAGGTGGCGGGGGGTGAAGCCGATCATGAGCACGAGCCAGAGGGCGATGACGATCCAGAAGAGCAGGCGCTGATGCTTCGTGCCCCAGGTCCAGAAGTCGATGAGGATGATGCGGATGCCGTTGAGCGCGTGCAGGCCGATCGCCCCGACGAGCCCGACCTCGCCGACACCCATGATGGGGTTCTTGTACGCGGAGATCACGACGTTGTAGGCCTCGGGGCTCACGCGGATGAGGGAGGTGTCGAGGATGTGCACGAGCAGGAAGAAGAAGATGGCGACGCCCGTGATGCGGTGCAGCACCCAGGACCACATTCCTGCGATCGCACCTCGGTAGAGCGTGCCTGCGGGGGCCTTGAGCTTGCCACCCTTGGACTTGGCGTCAGCGACGACCGTGGCCGCCGTAGGGGGTGTGTCGGGCACGAACTACTCCTCTTGCGGATTCGAATCCCCGTGCCGGGGCTGCCCGCCACGAACCCCGGCGAGCCTCTCCATACTATTCCCGTTAACGGAGGGGGGTCGTTCCATCGCTCCCGGCTGGTTCTCCGCCCCGTTTCGGCGGCTTCGGTCTACAGTGTTCGAATGGTCGATTCGAGTGGTTCGACGGGTTCTCTCCACGGTGCCAGTTCTCTTTACAGCGTGATCCCCGCGGGGGGCATCGGCTCGCGCCTGTGGCCGCTCTCCCGGGCGGATGCCCCGAAGTTCCTCCACGATCTCACCGGATCGGGCAAGACGCTGCTGCGCGAGACCTTCGATCGACTGACCCCGCTCTCCGGCACCGATCGCATCATGGTCGTCACCGGTCGCAAGCATCGCGCGGCCGTCGAGGATCAACTGCCCGAGCTGGACGATTCGAACATCGTCGTGGAGCTCGAGCCGAAGGACTCGTCTGCCGCGATCGGGCTCGCCGCAGCCATCCTTCGTCGACGCGAACCGGATGTCGTCATCGGCTCGTTCGCGGCAGATCACGTCATTCGCGACACCCGCGGATTCGCGCGAGCGGTGACGGAGGCGGTGGCCGCCGCTCACGCGGGCTACATCACGACGATCGGCATCACGCCGACCGAGCCGGCGGTGGGCTTCGGCTACATCCACTGCGATGGCTCGCTCGATATTGCGGGAGCGCCGCACGCCGTGGGTGTCAAGGAGTTCACCGAGAAGCCCGATCTCGCCCTCGCGAAGAAGTACGTCGCCGACGGGGACCACCTGTGGAACGCGGGCATGTTCATCTCCCGTGCCGATGTGCTGCTGCAGCAGCTCGGGGAATCGAACCCCGAACTGCTCGCCGGCCTCGAAGAACTCGCTGCGGCCTGGGACGCCTCCGAGCGCGCCTCGGTCGTCGATCGTGTGTGGCCGACCCTCACGAAGATCGCCATCGACTATTCGGTCGCAGAGCCTGCGGCCGCAGCGGGCCGACTCGCGGTCATCCCGGGCGACTTCGATTGGGACGATGTCGGCGACTTCGCCGCCGTCGGCAAGCTGCACCGTGGCACGGGCTCGGCGAACCTCGCGATCCTCGGTGAGGACGCTCGCGTGCTCGCCGATGCGTCCAGCGGAATCGTGGTGAGTCAGTCGGGCCGGCTCATCTCGCTCATCGGTGTCACCGACATCGTCGTGATCGACACTCCGGATGCCCTGCTCGTCACCACCACGGAGAACGCCCAACGGGTGAAGCAGGTGGTGGACGATCTCAAGGTGTCGGGACGGGACGACATTTTGTAGGGGGTTGCTGACCGACGCCCGGGACGGGCGTCGGCGCTGGCGTCGCGGTGAAGGTCCGAAAGGACCTTCACCTTGTGCTCCAGCGCGCTGCGTCGCGGCGAAGGCCAGAAGTGGCCTTCGCTTTGTGCTCCAGCGCGCATATGAGCATTTTCGCGGTTTACATAACCTTTGCGTCTCACGCACCGAAAACCATGGCAATAGGGCGCGTAACGTTCGGTAACCTGTACGACAACGCCCCGGCGAAGACCGGGCAGCATCCAGGAGGACATCTTGAGAATCACCTCGCGCAGGACCGTTCTGAGCGGCCTCGCAGTTCTCGGCACGAGCGCTCTGCTCCTCGCCGGCTGCGCAGCAGCACCGACCGATCCGGCAGACCCCACCGGCGACCCCGTGTCGCCCGACTTCTACCCCTGCATGGTCTCTGACACCGGCGGGTTCGACGACAAGTCGTTCAACCAGCTCGGCAAGGAGGGGCTCGACAAGGCCGCCGCCGCGCTCGGCGTCACCGGCAACGCGATCGAGTCGCAGGCTGAGACCGACTACCCGTCGAACATCAGCGGACTCGTCGACGAGGGCTGCAACATCATCGTCACCGTCGGCTTCCTGCTCGCCGCAGCGACCCAGACCGGTGCCGAGCAGAACCCCGACGTGCACTTCGCGATCATCGACGACTCGTCGATCGACCTGCCCAACGTCAAGCCCATCGTTTTCGACACCGCCCAGGCCGCGTTCCTCGCGGGCTACGCCGCGGCGAGCTACACGAAGACCGGCATCGTCGGAACCTTCGGTGGCATCCCGATCCCGCCCGTGACCATCTTCATGGACGGCTTCTACGAGGGTGTCATGCACTACAACTCGGTCAAGGGCACGAGCGTTCGCGTTCTCGGCTGGGACATCAGCAAGCAGGACGAGGGTGCCTTCACGGGTGGCTTCGAGGCCAACGAGACCGCCAAGTCGACCGCGCAGAACCTGATCGACCAGAACGCCGACGTGATCCTTCCCGTCGGTGGGCCGATCTTCCTCAGCGCCGGCGAGGCGATCCGCGACTCGGGCAAGGACATCGCCCTCATCGGTGTCGACGCCGACGTCTACGTGACGAGCCCCGAGCTCTCGGACCTCTTCCTCACGTCGATCATGAAGGGCATCGCGGTCGGTGTCGATGACGTCGTCAGCAGCGCGGCGTCGGGCAACTTCGACAACAGCCCGTTCGTGGGAACCCTCGAGAACGGTGGTGTCGGCATCGCCGCCTTCCACGACTTCGCCTCGAAGGTCGACGCGGGTCTGCAGGCGGAGCTCGACGCGCTGAAGGCTGACATCATCAGCGGCGCGATCACGCTCAACTCGCCGTCGTCGCCCAAGTAGTCACACAGCAGTAGCACGGGCTCGGGGAGGCCAGCGACGCTGGCCTCCCCGTTCTCCGTTGCGCGCTGGAGCTTAGAGCGAAGGCCATTTCTGGCCTTCGCCGCGACGCCAGCGCCGATGCCCGTCCCGGGCATCGGTATGCTTCCAGAACATCGATTTTGACATTGACCCCAAGGAACGATCGGCAATGAAGCTGGAACTGCGTGGCATCACGAAGCGATTCGGGCAGCTGGTCGCGAACGACCACATCGACCTGGTCGCTGAAGCGGGGGAGATCCACTGCCTACTCGGCGAGAACGGTGCTGGCAAGTCGACCCTCATGAACGTGCTCTACGGCCTGTACTCGGCCGACGAGGGCGAGATCCTTCTCGACGGCGAGGTGCAGCACTTCACCGGACCGGGTGACGCGATGGCCGCGGGCATCGGCATGGTCCATCAGCACTTCATGCTCATCCCCGTCTTCACGGTCGCCGAGAACGTCATGCTCGGCCACGAACCCGCTGGCTTCGCCGGCACCCTCGACTTCGAGACCGCTCGCGCGAAGGTGCGCGAGATCTCCGATCGCTTCGGTTTCGACATCGACCCCGACGCGCTCGTCGAGGACCTTCCGGTCGGCGTGCAGCAGCGCGTCGAGATCATCAAGGCGCTGTCACGTGACGCCAAAGTGCTCGTCTTCGACGAGCCGACCGCGGTGCTCACCCCTCAGGAGACCGACGAGCTCATGCAGATCATGAGGCAGCTCAAGGAATCGGGCACCTCCATCGTCTTCATCACGCACCAGCTGCGCGAGGTGCGCGAGGTCGCCGACAAGATCACGGTCATCCGTCTCGGCAAGGTCGTCGGCGAGGCCAGCCCGACCGCGAGCAACACCGAGCTCGCGTCGATGATGGTGGGTCGCGCGGTGGACCTCATGATCGAGAAAGGCCCCGCACAGGCGGGCGACCCGGCGCTCGTCATCGACGACCTCGCTGTCATCGATGCCGTGGGCAACATCGTCGTCGACCACATCACCTTCGATGTCAAGGCGGGGGAGGTCGTCTGCATCGCGGGTGTGCAGGGCAACGGTCAGACCGAGCTGGTCGAAGCGATCATGGGACTTCAGCAGCACACCCGCGGCGACGTCGCGCTGAACGGCGTGTCCCTCGTCAAGAAGTCGGTTCGCGAGATCCTCGACGAGGGCGTGGGCTACGTTCCCGAGGACCGCAGCGTCGACGGCCTCATCAAGAACTTCACGATCGCCGAGAACCTCATGCTCGATCGAAGCGACGGTGAACCGTTCGTCAAGTTCGGCACGATTCAGCTCGAGCTGCTCGCGGAGTTCTCCGCAGCGAAGTTCGAGGAGTTCGACATCCGTGCGCAGGGAATCGGCACGAAGGCGGGCAACCTGTCGGGCGGAAACCAGCAGAAGGTCGTGCTCGCTCGCGAGCTGAGCCGTGAGCTCTCGCTGCTCGTCGCGGCGCAGCCCACACGGGGTCTCGATGTCGGCTCCATCGAGTTCGTTCACACGCGGATCATCGAGGCGAGGGATGCCGGTGTGCCGGTGCTCGTCGTCTCCACCGAGCTCGACGAGGTGGCCGCGATCGCGGACCGCATCGTCGTCATGTACCGAGGAGGAATCGTGGGGATCGTTCCCGGCGACACACCCAGAGAGGTTCTGGGACTCATGATGGCGGGCGAGCCCGCACCCGCAGGAGCCGCAGCATGAGCGACACGAAGCAGCCTCAGCCGGGCGACGAGCTGGTCGCCACGGTTCCTGAGGACGAACTCCAGCAGCCCTCGCGATGGAGCAATGCCCTCAAGGAGATCCTCGGCGGCAGTGTCATGCTCTCGGTGGCTTCCGTGCTGCTCGCACTCGTCATCGGCGGTGTGCTCATCGCCATGACCGACCCGAAGGTGCAGGCCGCGTCGGCCTACTTCTTCAACCAGCCGTTCGACACGTTCGCGGCGATCTGGGACTCGGTGTCCGGCGCGTACTGGGCGCTCTTCCAGGGGTCGATCTACAACTTCCGCCGCCCCGACTTCGCGACCGGAATCAGGCCGCTCTTCGAGACGCTCAACTTCGCGACTCCGCTGATCGCTGCCGGTCTCGGCGTCGCGCTCGGCTTCCGCGCAGGCATGTTCAACATCGGTGGCCGCGGCCAGATGCTCTTCGGTGCTGCCGCCGCAGGATGGGTGGGCTTCGCCTTCGACTTTCCCGTCGGCATCCACCTCGCCCTCGCCCTGCTCGCGGGCATCTCGGCGGGCGCCCTCTGGGCCGCCGTCGCGGGCTACCTCAAGGCCAAGACGGGCGCGAACGAGGTCATCACGACCATCATGCTCAACTACGTCGCCTACTACTTCGTCTACTGGATGCTGAGCACGCCGGGCCTGCTGCAGGCGCCGGGCTCGAACAACCCGAAGACGCCCGCGATGAAGGAGACGGCGGTGCTTCCGCTGCTCCTCGGCGAGCGCTACAGCCTGCACCTCGGCTTCGTCCTCGTGATCGCGGCGACCATCTTCGTGTGGTGGCTGCTCAACCGCTCCTCGCTCGGCTTCAAGTTCCGTGCCGTGGGCGAGAACCCCCACGCGGCGAAGGTCGCGGGCATCAACGTGAACCGCATGTACATCTACGTCATGCTCATCGCGGGTGCGCTCGTCGGCATGGCGGGTGTCTTCCAGGTGCTCGGCACCGTGACGACGGGCTTCAGCGCGGGCATCGACGCGGGCATCGGCTTCGACGCGATCACCGTCGCGCTGCTCGGCCGATCGAGGGCGTGGGGCGTGTTCGCGGCCGGCATCCTGTTCGGTGCCTTCAAGGCGGGAGGGTTCGCCATGCAGGTGTCGCAGGGCATCCCGATCGACATCGTGCTCGTCGTGCAGTCGATGATCGTGCTCTTCATCGCGGCGCCGCCACTCGTGCGGGCGATCTTCCGCCTGCCGAAGCCGAACCCGCTCGCGCTCGCGAAGAACGAGAAGCTCAACGGCAAGAAAGCGGTGGTGACCAAGTGAGCGTCGCATCCCACACCCCGTCGGCAGCGCCGATCACGTTCGAGAAGGCGGAGCTTCGCAGCTGGAAGATCCCGATCGCGCTCGGCGTGCTCGCCGCCCTCGCGCTCGTCGTGTTCGGCGTCTTCGGGCGCCCCGGCGAGAGCCGCTTCCGCATCTCGACCGGCAACGACTTCTTCCAGATTCCGGATGCTGTGCTCCCGACCATCGCTGCGGGCTGGGTCTTCGGCGTGCTGCTCCTCGCGCTCGCGGCCTATGCATGGTGGCTCGTGCACTCGCACCGCAAGGTATCGCTCTGGGTCACGATCGCGTTCGCCGGAATCTTCCTGTTCGCCTTCCTCACCTGGGTCTCGGCGGGTGAGCTCATCCCGCTGCCGGGCCTCCTGATCGGTGCGGTGGGCCTCAGCGTTCCGCTGATCTTCGGTGCCATGTCCGGTGTCATCTCCGAACGCAGCGGTGTCATCAACATCGCGATCGAGGGCCAGCTGCTCGGCGGCGCATTCGTCTCGGCGATGGTCGCGACCCTCACGGGCTCACCCTGGGTCGGCCTGCTCGCCGCCATGGTCGCCGGTGTGCTCGTCTCGTTCGTGCTCGCGGCGTTCGCCATCAAGTACCTCGTCGATCAGATCATCGTCGGTGTCGTGCTCAACGTGCTCGTCACGGGCCTCACCGGCTTCCTCTACTCCAAGGTCATGACGGCCGACCCCTCGCGGCTCAACTCGCCGCCGCGGTTCGAACGGATCGGCATCCCCGTGCTGGAGCAGATCCCCGTGATCGGGCCGGTGCTGTTCAACCAGACGATCATCGTCTACGTCATGTACGTCACCGTGGCGCTCGTCGCCTTCGCGCTGTACCGCACGCGGTGGGGTCTGCGCACGCGCGCCGTGGGTGAGCATCCGACCGCCGCCGACACCGTCGGCATCAAGGTCAACCTGACCCGCTTCATCAACGTGTCGATCGGTGGGGCGATCGCCGGTTTCGGTGGCGCCTACTTCACGCTCGGCTCGGTCGGCGCCTTCACCAAGGAGATGACCGCGGGTGCCGGCTTCATTGCTCTGGCCGCCGTCATCTTCGGTCGCTGGGATCCGATTCGCGCGATGCTGGCGGGCCTGCTCTTCGGGTTCGCGACGAACCTGCAGAGCGTGCTCGGCATCATCGGCTCGCCCGTTCCGAGCCAGTTCATGCTCATGCTCCCCTACGTCGTCACGATCTTCGCTGTCGCGGGGCTCGTCGGTCAGTCGCGGGCTCCCGCGGCCGACGGCAAGCCGTACGTGAAGTTCTAGCCGGCGTGTCGGCGGTGGGTGGCGTCGCTGGGCCATCGAACAGCAGGCCCCGGCGAGGGCTGTGGGCGGCGGTGGCGGTCGTGCTCGTCGCCCTCAACCTGCGTCCGACGATCGTCGCGGTCTCGCCGCTGCTCGATGAGCTGAGCGTCGATCTTGCGCTCACGGGGTCCACGGCGGGGCTGCTCATGACGTTGCCGGTGTTGTGTTTCGGCGCGCTGGGTCCGCTTGCGCCCGTGCTCGCCCGGCGGTTCGGTTTCGAGCGTGCGCTCGCTCTCGTTCTGGTGCTCATTGTGATCGGCAGCGCCGTTCGCCTGCACCCCTCGGTGTGGGGACTGTTCGCCGGCACGCTGTTCATCGGCGCGGGAATCGCCTTCGGCAACATCCTGCTGCCCGCGCTCATCAAGCGAGACTTTCCTGACCGGGTCGGGCTCATGTCGGGGCTC
Source organism: Cryobacterium sp. (assembly GCA_019638935.1). Taxonomy (GTDB): domain Bacteria; phylum Actinomycetota; class Actinomycetes; order Actinomycetales; family Microbacteriaceae; genus Terrimesophilobacter. The sequence continues at coordinate 7,539 of JAHBSW010000009.1, read as the reverse complement.
TTCTCGATGTCGCTCACCGGTGGTGCTACTCTCGCTGCGGGCATCACACTGCCGATCGCACGCGCGGCGGGACTCGACTGGAACGTCGCACTCGCGGCGTGGGGGCTGTTCGCCCTCGCGGCGCTCGTCTGCTGGGTGCCCTACCTGAGGTCTGCGATCGCGCATGCCATCGTGCGCCGCGGCGCGGCGGGCCCGCTCACCCGAGATCGCGTCGCGTGGTGGGTCACGGCGTTCTTCGGCATCCAGTCGATCAACTTCTACTCGATGACGGCGTGGCTGCCGACGCTGCTCATCGCGAGTGGCAGCGATGCCGTGTTCGCGGGGCTCATGCTCTCGCTCGTCAACCTCGTGGCCATTCCGGCGGCGACGCTCGCGCCCGTGCTCGCGGGTCGCCTTGCGAATCAGGCCGCTCTCGTCGCCTGGACGGGGGTGTTCTACGTTGCCGGACTCGGCGGCCTCATCTGGGCCATCGATCTCGCACCGCTCTGGGTCGCCCTGCTCGGCATCGGCCAGGGAGCGACGATCGGTCTCGCGCTCACCCTCATCGTGCTGCGCTCGCCCGACTCGAACGTCGCGACGAACCTGTCGAGCATGGCGCAGAGCTGGGGCTACCTGTTCGCGGCTGCCGGCCCCCTGGCTTTGGGGCTGCTCAACGATGTCACCGGCGCGTGGTTCTGGCCGCTCGTCGTGCTGCTCGTGCTCGTCGTGCCGCAGTCGGTGACCGGATACTTCGCGGGACTCCCCCGCACGGTGACACCGGCATCCGGCCCGGATACATTGGGTGAAGACGCGGGCAGCGGGTCCGCAGCGAAGGAGCAGCTATGAGCGACATCGACTGGGCGGCGCTTCGCGCCGCGGCGAACGAGGCCAAGCTCAAGGCGTACATCCCGTACTCGAACTTTCCGGTCGGAGCCGCCGCTCTCGTCGACGACGGGCGCATCATCTCGGGCTGCAATGTCGAGAACGCCTCCTATGGCGTCGGTCTCTGCGCCGAGTGCGCCCTCGTCTCGAGCCTCTACATGACGGGCGGCGGCAAGCTCGTCGCCTTCACCTGCGTCGACGGCAACGGCAACGTGCTCATGCCGTGCGGTCGCTGCCGGCAGCTGCTCTTCGAGCACTCGGCTCCCGGCATGATTCTCGAGACCGTGTCGGGCTTCAAGACGATCGATGAGGTGCTTCCGGATGCCTTCGGCCCGCGCACCCTCGAGGAATATGCGTCATGACACTTGAGCCGTTCGACACTGTCGACCTGATCCATCGCAAGCGCGCGCTGGAGCATAAAGCGAAGGCCATTTCTGGCCTTCGCCGCGACGCCAGCGCTGATGCCCGTCCCGGGCATCAGTCGGTTTAGGGAGGCAAGGCTATGACTCTGGAAGCGTTCGACACTGTGGACCTCATCCACGCGAAGCGTGACGGCGCTGTGTTGACGACTGCCCAGATCGACTGGCTCGTCGACGCCTACACGCGCGGCTTCGTCGGCGACGAGCAGATGGCCGCCATGGCGATGGCGATCTTCCTCAACGGGATGTCGCGCGAGGAGATCCGCGACCTGACTCTGGCGATGATCGCGAGCGGCGAGACGATGAACCTGTCGTCGCTGTCGAAGCCGACCACCGACAAGCACTCGACGGGCGGCGTCGGCGACAAGATCACGCTGCCGCTCGCTCCGCTCGTGGCGTCGTTCGGCGTCGCCGTTCCCCAGCTCTCGGGTCGTGGGCTCGGTCACACGGGCGGCACGCTCGACAAGCTCGAGGCGATTCCCGGGTGGCGGGCCGACCTCTCGAACGCGGAGCTGCACGCCCAGCTCGAGGCAGTGGGCGCGGTGATCTGCGCGGCGGGTGCGGGGCTCGCACCGGCCGACAAGAAGCTCTACGCCCTGCGCGACATCACCGGAACGGTCGAGTCGATCCCGCTCATCGCATCCTCGATCATGAGCAAGAAGATCGCCGAGGGCACGTCGGCTCTGGTCTTGGACGTGAAGTTCGGCTCGGGCGCGTTCATGAGCGACATCGCCGACTCGCGCGAGCTCGCGCAGACGATGGTGCGACTGGGCACGGATGCGGGCGTTGCGACGACGGCGCTCGTCACCAATATGAACGTGCCGCTGGGCCTCGCGATCGGGAACGCCAACGAGGTGCGGGAGTCGGTCGAGGTGCTCGCCGGTGGCGGGCCCGCCGATGTCATCGAGCTCACCCTCGCTCTCGCACGCGAGATGCTGGCGTCGGCGGGGCAGCCCGATGCCGATGTCGAGGATGCGCTGGCGAGCGGCCGGGCGATGGATGTCTGGCGCGCGATGATCACGGCACAAGACGGCGACCCGGATGCGGTGCTGCCTACGCCGAAGGAGGCCGAGGTGGTCACTGCGGACCGCGACGGCGTGCTCGTCGAGCAGCAGGCGCTTGCGTTCGGCGTCGCGGCATGGCGGCTCGGAGCGGGTCGTGCGCGCAAGGAGGACCCGGTGCAGCACGCGGCCGGAATCGACCTGCACGTCAAACCGGGAGATACCGTGATGAAGGGCCAGCCGCTCTTCACGATGTCGACTGACGAGCCCGCCCGGTTCGCGCGGGCGCTCGAGGCCCTCGAGGGTGCCTACCGAGTCGGCGACGCGGGTGACGAGGTGCTCGACGGCGGGCCGCTCATTCAGGACCGGGTTACGGGGTAGTTCTTCGTCACGGAGGTCAGTCGGAACCGGTCATCGAATGACGAGTTGTGAGCTGATCAACCGGTTGAGGCTCACGCTCTCTTCTGCCGCTCTGATGACGAGCATCCGGTGCAGTTCGGGCGGTATCCGCAGCTTGAACTCGCCGCTATAGTGTCGGTCGGCGAGCGGCGTCGGGACGCTCTCACCTGTCGCCTGAAGGTCGCGCACGACATCATCGACGACACGGCGGATGCCAACGAGCGCGTCGACCTGCGAATCAGCCAGCCACGACAGGGAGGGGAACTCGGCGACGAGTCCTACGTACTGCGTGTCCTCCGGAGACCAAGTCACCCGATACGTGTAGTGATCAGTGACCATCCGACCGTTCCTCCGTGATCTTTTCGACTGCATTCAGAACCTGCCTCACCTGGTATGCCTTTGCGCTGCCGTGGTCGTTCTGGATGTTGACCCTCGGATCGCCCGGCCAGGGCGTTGCGAACACCGCGTGGCTTGTGCCCGATTGGCGAGGCTGCCCGAAGTAGTGTTCGCACACCTGAAGCAGTTCTGAGTATCTGACGCTCTTGGGGTGAGCTCGCATCCTGTCGAGTAGGCGATGAACTTTCTGTATTGATGGTGTCATTAATGACACCATTCTGTCAAGAGAGTGCGTGGCGGTATTGATTGCATGGTTTTTTGGTATCAAGCCGTGGAGAGCCAACGACGAGGCTGTCGCGACAGCTGTGGAGATCTTTGGCTACAAGGGGCTCTGGGAGGAGAGCACGCGCGGGGCTCGAGGTGCTCGACGGCGGACCGCTCATTCAGGACCGGATCACGGGGTGACCTCTACCACCCGCTGATGTGGCGGACGAGTTCCTCTGCACTCCAGCCTTCGGAACGCATAGACGAGTCCGTGATCTCGGGAGCCGTGTAGCGGCTCATGCTTCGACCATCAAATCGTATGGTGTGGCCGGTGATTCCCACCGCTTCGTCCGACAGGAGAGCGACAACGAGAGGGGCAACCGTGTTCGGGTCGGGCAGGTCGGGCACGTCGTCGCGGGTGTCTTGCGCTGCCATAGGGGTCATGGCGAGCGGCGAGATGGCGTTGACACGGATGTGGTGAAGTTCTGCTTCTTTCGCCCAGTTGGCCGTCATCGCGGTGACCGCACCTTTGCTGGCACCGTAAGCGCTCATGCCGCGTATGCCGAACTGCGCACCCGAGACGATGTTGACGATCGAGCCACCGACGCCTTGGTCGACCATGGCGCGCATAGCGTGGCGGGCGATGAACTGAACGCCGAGGATGTTGACTTCGGCGATCGAGCGCAGGTTCTCTTCGGTCTCGTCCCAGGGGTGGGCTTCGTGCTTGATGCCGGCGTTGGTGACGAGGCCATCAATCTGCCCAAACCGTCGGGTGCACTCGTCAACGAGTGCTTCACTGTCCTCCCATGATGACACCGACCCACCCACGGCGATGGCTTGGCTGCCGCTCGCTGTGAGCTCCTCCGCGACAGCGCGAGCGGCAGTGAGGTTGACGTCGTTTACAACGACGTTGGCTCCTGCGGCACCAGCAGCCACGGCGTACGCTCGACCCAACCCGCCGCCCGCTCCGGTGATGACGACCGTTTTGTCGTTGAGCATGGTTCTCACGTCTTTCTTGAGGATTCGAACAGGGCAGCGATGGCGCGCCGGTCGATCTTGCCGGTCGGGTTGACAGGCAGCGCATCGACGACGGCGATGAGTTCGGGTTGCTTGTGCTTGGCGAGTCCCAGTCCAGTCACCGCGCTGCCGATCTCCGCAATCGTGAGGTCTGTGCGATCACTCACGATCGCCACACCGATCTGCTCACCGAGTCGACCGCCAGGCACCGCCACGACAGCTGCCGCGGTCACATCGGGGTGGTGGGCGACGGCATCCTCTATCTCGCGCGCGCTGAACTTCTCGCCGCCACGGTTGATGATCTCCTTGAGGCGACCTGTCACCCGAACGTAGCCATCGTCGGAGTAACTGCCAGTGTCGCCCGTGCGAAACCATCCATCGGCCGTGAACGCCGATTCGTTGTGTTCGGGTAGAACGTAGCCGAGCATCATCTCGGGGCCGCGCAGGAGCATCTCGCCGACCTCGCCACTCGCGAGGTCGACACCGTTCTCATCGACCACTCGGATCTCGACCCCGGGTGCGAGGGGGCCGTCTGTCGTAGCGCGCAGTTCGAGCGGCACGAACTCGTTAGGCAGGGTCGAGGTCGGAAGCTCCGTCATCCCCCACGCTTTGTATCCCGCTATCCCGAGCTCGTTCGCTCCCGTGATGAGCTCGGGGGGGACCGCAGCCCCACCGCAGCAGTATTGGCGCAGCGCCGACTCGGAGTGTCGGCTTCGGCGGTATCCGTCGAGCAGTTCACGCAGAAATGGAGCGGCACCGGCCATGTAGGTTGCGCGATTCAACTCGATCAGTTCGACGCCTTCGTCGCCGTTCCAACGGTCCATGAGGATGGCGGTGGCGCCCATACGTGCAGGAATGAGGAACCCCTGAAGCAGACCAGTGATGTGCGTCATGGGTGACGACATGAACATACGGTCGTTCGAGGTAATGCCCCAGACACCGACCGTTGTCGCCAGCTCATGCTGAATGCCCGCGGAGGTGTGCGCGACAGCCTTTGCCGCCTTCTCGGTTCCCGAGGTGAAGAGAATGAGGCAGGGGTCGTCTGGCTCTGACGGCAAGGTTGTGTCGGATAGGGCACCGGGACCTTCCGCGTCATCTCGCCGCCAGCCTGCGGGGGCTGGCCCGCAGGTCAGGCGGAGTACGTCACTCGCACCGGAATCCTCGATGGCCTGATCCCACTCGGCGGTCAGTTCGCGCCCCCGATACTCCGACACCGTCAGAATCGCGCGTGGTTCGATCTGTGCCAGCACGTTGGTCATCTCGCTCACGCCGTTGAGTGGAACGACTGGGCTGCTGATCGCGCCGATCCGCCACAGTGCCGAGGCGACAGCGATGGCGTCGGGTCCGGTGGGAAGCATCCAGCACACGGCATCGCCCTGACGGATTCCTTGTGCCACGAGAGTGCGGGCGATCGCCGAGGAGCGCTCCTGAAGTTCAGCGAATGTCACGCGAGAACCGGCGGTGATTACGGCGGTCTGGTTCGGCCAGGTGGTCGCGCTCTTCTCGAGCAGATAGCCGATGGATTCCGCGGATCGGTAGCCGAGGCCACTCCATGCCTGCTCGAGTCGGCGTCGTTGGCTGTTCGGGGCCAGGTGCGGCCAGCGGCTCGTCATCGGTTGGACCACCGGGGCTCGCGCTTCTCGCTGAATGCCGTCGGACCTTCTTTGGAGTCCGAGTGGGCCCAGTGCTCCTGCACCATTCGCCAGCCGAGGTCGAGATGCTCGCGCTGCTGTTCGTTGATATAGGAGCGGTATGCACGACGGGTCAGTCGGATTGCTTCGGGCGAGCCTGTTGCGATCTGAGCCGCGAGCTCGCCTGCGCGCTCAAGAAGGTCGGCGTCGGGCACGACCTCCGAGACGAGGCCGGCCTTGTGCGCTGCCGCGGCACTGAGCTTTTCGTGCGTGCCGAGAAGCGCCATGCGGATGACGGCATCCCGCCGCATCGTCGACATGAGCTCGATAGGTTCGATACCGCTGACCTGACCGATGCTGACATGGGGGTCGAGAAAGCTTGCGCTCTCACCCGCGACGACGATGTCGGCATCGGCGACGAAGTGCAGGCCGCCCCCCGCGCAGGTTCCGTTTACCGCGACAATGACCGGAACATCGACATGGTCACCGGGAAGAAACGCGAGCTCTTCGGCCGCTGTAGCTCCCACCGCCGTGCGAGCAGAGGCAAGCATCTTCGCGTCTGCGCCGGCGCAGAAGAAGCGTCCGGAACCCGTGATCACTATGCAGCGAAGGTCTTTGTCGTCTGCGGTCTGCTTCCAGAGCGTTTGAAGCTCGCCCATGAGCTGCTCGTTGAGCGAGTTGGCGTGCTGGGGGCGGTTGAGGGTCACGAAGAGGGTTCCGCTCTTCCTCGCAGTCATGAGCAGCCCGGCCGCAGGACCATGGTCAACGTGCGTCATTGCCATTCCTAATTTACTAAAGTCCAATTCATTATATAGTTTGCTACTATAACGGTACAGGTGCCAGCGTAGGCGCCTCTAGAGAGACGTGAGCTAAGCAATGGAGCAGTTCGTACGATTCGTTCCGAAGCTTGAGCTCGCGCGTGCTGCCATTCTGCCGGGCTCACGATGTGACAACGTCGACAGCCTGACGCTACGCCTCGTCCAAAACGGTGAGTGCTGGGATGCGATACGCGAACGGCAACGCTCCTGCAGATAGACGATTGCGCGGAGTGCCTTGATCATATACATATATAGTATTAGAAGAATTTATAATCTTCACGCATGTACAACACGATGAGGTGGTAATGGAGCAGCTAGTCCAGTCGGTGCTAATCCCCGGAATAGCCAATGGGGCAATCCTCTCTCTCGTGGCGATCGGGTTCAGCGTGCTGTTCAGGACCACGGATGTCCTGAACTTTGCGCACGGCCAGTTGATCATGGTGCTGCCAGTTGCCATTTTGATCGCCGTTCAATGGGGTGCGAGTGTCTTCGTTGCGTATGCGATTGGCATCGTCGTGCTTCTTCTGGTCGCCCTTCTCATCGAGGCGGTCGCGGTCAGACCATTCATGCACTCGGGGCAGGCATTGCCGTGGATACTCTCAACCCTTGGCGCGAGCGTAATCCTTACCGAGCTGCTGGCGATTCCATTCGGAGGTGAAACACGCCTGTTCCCTTTTGGATTCCCCTCCAACAACATCGACGTGCTCGGCTATCGGATCTCGATCGCTGAGATCGCCGCGGTGGTCGTGGCTTTCATCGTTGCCGGTCTCTTAGCAGCCTTCTACCGCTGGAC
>JAHBSW010000008.1 GCA_019638935.1 Cryobacterium sp. | reverse complement strand
CTCGTGCTGAGCCCGCAGCTGCAGGAGCGGACATCGCTGCAGCAGACGCAGGGTGCAGCGAAGCCGCTGCACATGTGGCCGGGCGAGAGCGCGCGAGACATGGCGAACAACTTCGACCGGCTGCTCGACCGTGTGATTCGCGCCGGGCACATCCCGGTCGCGACCTCGGGCCTCGCTGAGCCGCACGACGACGCGCAGGAGCTGCCTGACTACGTGCAGCAGCAGTTCCTCCCTCCGCAGTCACCCCAGCAGTTGCCCCAGCAGCAACAACAGCCCTATCCCCAACAGCCCCCTCAGCAGCCGCAGTACCCCCACCCGCCACAGCAGCAAACGCCGCAGTTCGGCCCGGCCGCTCAGTTCCCGGGGCAGTCGGTGCCGTTTCCCGGGCAGCCTCCCCAGGGGCAGCCGCAAGAACCCTACTTCCCTCCGCAGGCTCCCCCGCAGCCACAGTTCTCTCAGAATCCCGACTACCCTTCGCGGGCCTCGATGCGACGTTCGGGCGAGCAACCTCAGGCGTCCCAGGAGCAGCCGTACTCTGAACAGCCGTACTCAGAGCAGCAGCGCTCCGCGCAGCAGTACTCGGGAGAGCAGCCCCGCCTGCCCCAGCAGCCGCAGTATCCGCAGCAGCCGCCTCAGGCCGAAGAGACCCCGCAGAGCGACGAGGGCAAGGGATTCCCGTTCCAGTTCTGATCGAACGGGTTCAGCAGAAGCGCGGCGGCGTCTAGGACGCGCGCGTGGCGCGGCGCGCGGCGAGCTCGTCGGCCGGGTCATCGCCCTTGACCGAGTCGAGTTCGACGAGGCTCGTCTCGACCTCGCGCAGGACCTTGCCGACGGCGATGCCGAACACGCCCTGGCCGCGGTTGACGAGGTCGATGACCTCATCGTCGGATGTGCAGAGATACACACTCGCCCCGTCACTCATGAGGGTGGTCTGTGCGAGGTCGTTGATGCCCGACTGGCGAAGCTGGTTGACAGCGACGCGAATCTGCTGAAGCGAGATCCCGGTGTCGAGGAGGCGCTTGACGAGCTTCAGCACGAGAATGTCGCGGAAGCCGTAGAGGCGCTGCGAGCCCGATCCGCTCGCCGACCGAACCGTCGGCTCGACGAGTTCCGTGCGCGCCCAGTAGTCCAGCTGACGGTAGCTGATGCCCGCGGCCCGAGCGGCAACGGCACCGCGGTAGCCGGCGGTGTCATCCAGCTCCGGCAATCCGTCGGTGAACAGCAGCCCGAGATCGTAGCGACTGTCGTCGCCGCGATTGAGGAGTTCACTCATGGGACTGCCTTTCTGCATCGCAGTGGAGCTGCCGCATCCGGTGCGCTGTTTCCACGGTACCGATGAGTGCCGTGCCGAGCAACGACATCCGAGTCAGCGCGTTCGGCGTGTCGCGATTCCCCACTACTTCTCGAGCCTGGAAAGCGCGGAGCGAGTAAGGCTTCCGCGCACGATATCGAGCTGTGCCGCGATCTCGCGCGCCACGTCAACGGCTCGCGCCCTGCTCGTCGCATCGTTGCGCCTCGTCAGCGGAACGAGCGCGCTCTCGATGAGTCCGAGTTCGCGATCGGCGGAGGCCCGATAGCCACGCAGGTGGCGTGGCTCGATGCCGGATCGCTGCAGCTCGACGAGCGCCTTGAGCACGGTGAGCGCCTCTTCGCTGAACCACTCACCGGGCGCGATGAGCGAGGCGGAGACCGCATCGTTGAGCAGCTGGGTCGTTGCGCCGGCCTCGCGAACGAGCTCGTCACGACCCAGTCGACGGTCGGTCGACAGGATCGAAGGAATCGCTCCCGTGACCGGGCCACCCGGCAGCTCCGGCTGCCTGCCGGCATCGAGATCGGCGAGCAAACCGCGAATGACCTTGAGCGGCAGGTAGTGATCCCGCTGCACCGTGAGCACGAAACGCAGCCGCTCCAGATCGGTGGGAGAGAATTTGCGATAGCCCGACTCGGTGCGTGCGGGGTTGATGAGCTGTCGGTCCTCGAGAAAGCGGAGCTTGGAGGGGGTGAGGTCGGGAAACTCAGAGGTCAGCCTCGCGAGCACCTGACCGATCGAAAGAAGACCCTGCGTCTCTGCGGAACGAGCGTGGGCCGCCGACCCCGCCACTAGCCCGTCACCCGACCGGCCACGTCGGACCGGGATGCATAGAAGGTCAATCGGAACTTGCCGATCTGAACCTCGGCCCCATCGGCGAGCAGAGCGCTGTCGATGCGCACCCCGTCGAAATAGGTTCCGTTGAGCGATCCGAGGTCGCGCATCTCGAACGCCGTGCCGTGCCGAAGAAACTCGGTGTGTCGGCGCGAGACCGTGACGTCATCGAGAAAAATATCGGCATCCGGATGCCGTCCCGCCGTAGTGACGTCGGCGTCGAGCAGGAAGCGCGCGCCCACGTTGGGGCCGCGACGCACGATGAGCAGGGCCGATCCCGAGGGCAGGGCACCGATCGCGTCGTGCTCCTCGGGCGAGAGTTCCCCATCCAAGGCGGCAAGCTGGGCCTCGAAGTCACCGCTGTGATGCGCTGTCGTGTCGGCGGAGGGGTGAACGGGGTGTTCGTCGTGTTCGTCGTGGTTCCCCATTACCGACCCTCCCGATTGCGTGGTGCCTAGCGCCCTAGCGTATCCGATTCAGATGGTTGTGGAGCACGAGATTTTCGTGTGAGACGGATGGTTTCTCGCACGTACAAGGCGCCGGCCCACCAGTACAGGAACGCGCCCCAGAGCCCGAAGCCCCATCCGATCGGGTCGCTGAACCAGGCAATCGACTCGAACGCCTGGCCGAGCATGAGGATCGGGAACGCCCAGAGCAGACAGAAGGTGGCGACCTTGCCGAGGTGGTGAACCGGCAGCGGACCGTAGCCGTGATTGGCGAGCACGACCCCGACACCGAGGAGCAGAACGTCGCGCAGCACGATGACCGCGAGCAGCCACCACGGCACGATTCCACGAATGGCGAGCCCGATCAGGGTGGCGAAGATGAAGAGCCGGTCGGCGGCGGGATCGAGCAGCTGACCGAGGCGCGTGATCTGATTGAGGCGCCGGGCGAGCACGCCGTCGAGGTAGTCGGTGAGGCTCGAGACGACGAGCACGATGAGCGCCGCCACGTCGTGGCCGAGAACCACGAGCACGAGGAACACCGGCACGAGTGCGAGCCGGATGAGGCTCAGCACGTTCGGCAGAGTCCACACCCGTGAACTCAGCTGCGCGTCGGAGTGCTCGGTCACATCCGAAGTCTAATGAGGATTGCCTGTGCGGCTAGGTCCACACACCCGAGGTTCCGCGGCGATGACTGCCCACGAGGTGGGTGTCGACGATGCCGACCGCTTCCATGAGCGCGAACATCGTCGTCGGCCCGACGAAGCTGAACCCTCGCTGGCGCAGCTCCTTCGACAGCGCGAGCGATTCGGCGGAGCGCGATGGAACCTCGGCCATCGACAGGGATGCCGGCGTCGACTCGGGCGCGAACGACCACACGAGTTCGGCGAGTCCCCCGTGCTCGCGAAGCGCGATCGTCGCGGCCGCATTGCCGATCGTCGCCAGGATCTTCGCACGGTTGCGAACGATTCCCGCGTTCGCCATGAGTGCGGCGACCCTGGCCTCGTCGAACGCTGCGACGGCATCTGGATCGAAGCCGTCGAACGCCTCGCGGAACGCGTCACGCTTGCGCAGGATCGTGACCCAGGAGAGCCCCGACTGAAAGGCCTCGAGGCTCAGCCGTTCGAACAGGCCGCGCTCGTCGCGCACGGGCATGCCCCACTCGGTGTCGTAGTAGTCACGCAGCAGCGGGTCTGCGGATGCCCACACCGGCCTCGCAAGACCGTCGTCGCCCACGATGAGCCCGCTGGTGTCCGCGGCTACCGCCTCGGCCGAAAGCTCGCTCACGCCGCCGCCTCCAGGTCGAGCAGCACGCGTTTGGCGGCGAGCCCGCCGCGATAGCCACCGAGTGAGCCATCGGAGCGCAGCACTCGATGGCAGGGGACGATGAGCGGAATGGGGTTGGTGGCGCACGCCGAGCCGACGGCACGGACGGCCTTGGGATTGTCGGTCGCGACGGCCACCTCGGTGTAGCTCTCGGTCACCCCGTAGGGGATCTGTGTGAGGTGGCCGAGCACGCGGCGTCGGAAGCCGCGCGAGAGCGCGAAGTCAACCGTGACGTCGAATCGGGTGCGGGTACCGGCGAAATACTCCTCGAGTTCGCGTGCGACCTCGTCGAGTCCTCTCGGTGTCTCGAGCACCCGGGGACTCACCTTCGTCGCGAGTTCGCCGAGCACCTCGTCGACGACCTCGTTCTCGAAGGCGAGGCGAACGACGCCGCGAGGGGTTGCCGCGACGATGAGTGTGCCGATGGGGCTGTCGAGCCAGCGGAAGGCGACGTCGAGCGCGGCGCTCTCTGCGGCGTCGCGAACGAGCCGCTCGTGAAGCCGCTCGAGGTCGCGCGTTTCCTCGGTGGGGGTTGGTGTCGTGCTCATATCAGTGACCTCCGGTCGTGAACAGTGTTCGCAGGGTGGCGAGACCATCCGACGTCGCTCTCCGCGCTGCCGCCGCCGTTCCGCCCACGAGCTCGGCGACCTCCGGATGAGGCAGTCCGAGCCAGTAGTGGTAGCTCACGCAGAGCCGCTGCTTCGTGGGCAGCGCGGCGACCGCGCCCCACAGGTCGGCAGCTTCCACGGCCTGCAGCGGGGCGACGGACAGCTCGGCGACGGCGTCGCGTTCGGGCAGTTCGTCCACCGTGATCGGCAGACGCGCTCGCGCTCGAAGCACGTCGATCGCCTTGCGCCGGGCGATCGTGACGAGCCACGCCTCCACATTGGCGTCGGCGGGCAGCGCCGGGTACGCCTGCAGGGCGGCGAGGAATGTCTCCGACCACGCGTCATCGGCATCCGACGGGTCCAACGCTGCTCGGCACACCCGCAGCACGGTGCGCCCATGCTCGGCGACGACGTTCTCGAACGGTCTCATACCCTGTAGACGTTCACGAGCGCCGAAGTGTGAGGTTCATGCGTCAAGTCTCGCACCCGCCGCCGACGTGCGACCCGGCACCGCGGCACGTCACGGCGCTGCACCGCGTCAGTGCACTCCGTCACACGAAGCGGATGCCGCGCTGCAACCGCGTGCGCACGTCGAACACGGCGTCGACGCTCAGCCGCACTCCCCCGCTCACGCCGTCGCGCAGCACGCGCGGCAGCGTCGAGAGCCGCAGCACGGCGAGTGACCCGTCACGATTGCCCGGCTCGATCGCCTCAGCCAGGTCGTCATCGGGAACGACGATCAGCACCGCCGTGAACTTCACGCCGAGCGACTTGCCCAGCGAACGACTCGCTCGACTCAGCTCGCGAAACGGACGCTCCCCCTCGGCGACACCCTCCCCGGCGAGCTCGCCGCGGCGCACGCGCACCTCGCTCCCCCAGTCCTGCGAGCGGATCGCGAAGAGGCCGGCAGGCCCGAGCACGATGTGATCGATCTTGGTGTCACCGCGAGCAGGGCTGCTCGTGGCGACATCGTTCCAGATCGTGTAGCCGATGCCGAGACTCGACACGGCGCGCGCGGTGCTCTCCTCCGCAATCGCCTCCGCAAGCAGTCGACGGATGCCGCGGGGCGCCGAGTGCACGAGGGCGGGCTCGTAGGGGTCATCGAGGTCGACTCCGCGACCGGACCACTCCCGCATGTGGGTGAGGAAGTTCTCGCGCGCCCACCCACCCGGATGCCCGTGACTGCGGGCGCGCAACTCACCGTCCGGCTTCGCGGTCCCCCGCGGAGCGGGAGTTGCGGGCTGCGGTGCCGCGGGGCGCATCCGGTCGTACGCCGCGCGGGAGGCCGCTTCACCGATGCGATCCCATGCCGCCTGCACCGCATGGAAGCGAGCGGCGGAGCCACCGGCATCCGGATGCGCCTCTCGCAGTGCACGACGATACGCCCTCTTGAGCTCACTCTCGCTCGCTCCCGGCGTGACACCGAGCACCTCGTAGGGCGTCTTCGCGGCGGGAGAGTCGGTCATAACGGATCGCGGCGGACGCTAGACGACGATGGAGATCGCGCCCGTCGCATCCGAGACGGCACTGCGCTCGGGGAACACCTGCGGGTGCGCTGCGGCGAGGTGCTCGATGACGCGCACGACCTGGGTACTGTAGCCGTACTCGTTGTCGTACCAGACGTAGAGCACGAGCTGGGTTCCCTGACTGATCGTGGCGAGACCGTCGACGATCCCCGCGCGGTGCGATCCGACGAAGTCGCTCGAGACGACCTCCGGAGAATCGATGAAGTCGATCTGCTGCTGCAGCGTCGAGTCGAGCGAGAGTCCACGCAGGTAAGCGTTGACGTCTCCCTTGCTCGTCTCGTTCTGCAGCTGCAGGTTGAGGATCGCCATCGAGACGTTCGGCGTAGGCACGCGGATCGCGTTGCCGGTGAGCTTGCCGGTGAGCTCGGGAAGCGCCTTGGCGACGGCCGAAGCGGCACCCGTCTCGGCGAGCACGAGGTTCATGGGGGCGCTGCGCCCGCGGCGGTCGCCCTTGTGGAAGTTGTCGGTGAGGTTCTGGTCGTTCGTGTAGGAGTGCACGGTCTCCACGTGGCCGTGCGAGATGCCGTAGGCGTCGTTGACGGCCTTGAGCACGGGCACGATCGCATTGGTGGTGCAGGATGCCGCCGACAGGATCTCGTCGACCGGTTCGATCGTCTCGTGGTTGATGCCGAAGACGATGTTCTTGATGTCACCCTTGCCCGGTGCGGTGAGCAGCACCTTGGCGACGCCCTTCGACTTGAGGTGCTGCGCGAGCCCCTCGCGGTCACGCCAGCGACCCGTGTTGTCGACGACGATCGCGTTGTCGATGCCATAGGCGGTGTAGTCGACCGTCGCGGGGTCGTCGGAGTAGATGACCTGAATCAGGGTGCCGTTGGCGAGGATCGTGTTGTGGTCCTCGTCGACCGAGATCGTGCCTTCGAACGGCCCGTGAACCGAGTCTCGGCGCAGCAGGCTCGCGCGCTTGACGAGGTCGTTCTCCGCTCCCCTGCGCACGACGATCGCGCGCAGGCGCAGCCCCTCGCCGTTGCCCGCGTGGCCGATGAGGATGCGCGCGAGCAGGCGCCCGATGCGGCCGAAACCGTAGAGCACGACGTCCGTGCCCTGCCCCGGCGTCTCGGGTTCGTCGACGACAGGCGAGAGCGTCTCGTGCAGGAACTCCTCGAGGCTGCGACCGTCGCCCTCGGTGCGGAAGCGGATGAGCAGCTTGGCGATGTCGATCGAGGCCGCGGCGGGTTCGAGCTGCACGAGCGCGCGCAGCACCGGCATGGTCTCTTCGATGGGCAGCTCGATCTCGTTGACCTGGCGGGCGAAGCGGTGGGCTTTGATCACCTCGATGGGGCTCCGGTTGACCAGGGCGCGACCGTGAATCGAGGTCACGACCCCGTGGTTGCGGTAGAGCTGCCCGATGAGCGGGATCATGGCCTCAGCGAGGGCCATCCGGTCGTTCCACCGTTCGAATTCCTTGGAGCGATCGCGACTCACGCTGTTCCTTTCACACCGAATGCCCCGTTCCGGCATTGGTTCGGGGGTTTGTCTCGATTCTATTCGGGTTCGCCGTGCTGCGTTTTAGACTGTTGCCGACGGGTCGCCGGGGTGCGGCCAGAACGGATGCCACCCGATGGAACCGACCGATGCTTCAGTGAGCGACTTCATCGCCGGGGTCGCCAAGCCCATTCGGCGCAGGGATGCCGAGACGCTTGTGGCGCTCATGGAGCGGCTCACCGGCGAGAAGCCGAGGATGTGGGGTCCGTCGATCATCGGCTTCGGCCAGTACCACTACAAGTACGCGAGCGGTCGTGAGGGCGATGCCGGAGCGATGGGGTTCGCCCCGCGCGCTGCGGCCACGACGATCTATCTGCCCGACGGAACCGGCGCCCACACGGAGCGGCTCGCCCGGCTCGGCACGCACACCTCGAGTCTCGTCTGCGTGTACATCAAGAACCTCGACGACATCGACATGGGCGTGCTCGAGGAGATTCTGATGGCGTCGTACAAGGCGGTCACCGCGGGAGTGTTCGCCCACCGCGCCGCCGAGTCCCTGGCGTAGCGGTGCGGGCTCTCGGGTCTAGTTGACGCGGTAGCCCGCCAGGGCGACGGATGCGTCGCGGTCGCCCCAGGAGCCGGAGAGCGTCTCCGCGGCATCCGCCGGCAGCGGCTCGTCGACCACGCGCGCGAGGTAGAGCGTGAAGGCCGCGGTCGCGATCGTCGTGGTGGTTGTCTCGGTGGTGCTCGTGACGGATGCCGCGGGCGCCATGTCGGCACCGCGGCCGCTCCCCTGCACCCGAGCGGTGCCCGGAACCACGGTGCGCACCCCGTTCTCCTCGAGGTACTGCTCGGCCTCGTGCTCGCCGTTCGCAATGGCGAACGCGAGGGTCTGCGCGTAGACCGGATCTCCCGCCGCGTCGTAGACCCATCGAGCGCCGAGCGCGGAGTGGTCCATGGTTCCGATGAGCCACTCGTCGGCACCCGCGAGGGGTGCGCCGCGGTAGGTGAGCGCGACCTGCAGCTCGGGGCCTTCGCCCGCGCTCACGATCATCGTCTCGACCCCGACCTCGCCCTCGGGGTCGTCGAACCGGTAGGCCGCGACGCGCTGCCAGTCGCCGTTCGGCGCGTATGCCCAGGGCTGCCGGGTGAGCCACGGGGTGATGAGCTCGAGCTTGGAGGGTCGCAGCTCGGCATTGTGAAGGAGTGCCATGGCGACAGATTACGCCGTCTCGCGCACGACGCGCAGGTGCGCGACGAGAGGATCGACCGCTCCGCGAACGTAACCCGACGGGCGACGCGTCACCGCGTGCAGGAACGCGACGGCCTCGGCCGTGATGCGTTCTCCCGGCACGATGTTGGGCACACCGGGCGGGTAGGCCGCGAGCAGGTCGGTCGAGACACGCCCGACGGCGGCGTCAGCCGCGACGAGCTCGCTCGGTGCGAAGTAGGCCTCGCGCGGCGTCAGCACGGCCTCGCCGGGCTGCGGGGGTCGTGGCGCGGGTGGGGAGGCCGCGGCATCCGTCGCCGAATCGGAGGCGAGAGCCTCGAGAGCATCGACGAGCAGCTCGGGCCGCGCACCTTGGCCTGCCCCCACGAGGGCGACGACCGCATGCTCCGAGGCGATCTCGACGAACACCCCGTGCTCGGCGCCGAGTCGAGCCTTCGCCTCGGCTCCCGTGAGGCCGAGCCCGCGCACGTCGACGGCGACATGGAGGGGGTCGAGGGCGATCACGTCGGGATGCCGGAGGAAATCGTCGTCGGGCAGGCTCAGCACGCTGCTCGCGGCAACGAGCTCGCGGGCGCGTCGTGCCGCTGCGAGAGACACCTCGAGCCCCATCCGGTTGCTCGCGAGCTCGGCGCGGGCGATGTCGAGCGAGGCCAGCAGCAGCGAATTGGGACTCGTCGACTCGGTGAGCCTGAAGGCGCGTTCGAGCTGGGAGGCGAGCCCCGCGGGCGCGGTGGGGGTCACATGCACCATCGCCGTCTGGGTGAGGCTGCCGCCGAGCTTGTGCACGCTCGAGATGACGATGTCGGCGCCGAGCTGCGTCGGGGATGCGGGCACGCCGGGATGGAACCCGAAGTGCGCACCCCACGAGCCGTCGACGATGAGCAGCACGCCGTGGCGGTGGGCGGCCTCGGCGATAGCGGCGACATCGGCGACGGCGCCGAAGTAGCTCGGGGACACGATTGCGACGGCGGCGGCCTTCGCCCCGGCATCCCTCGCCCGGTCGAGCGCATCGTCGATCTGGGCAGCGGTGACGCCGTGAGCGATCCCATGCACGGGGTCGATCGTGGGGTGCACGAACCGTGGCGTGAGCCCCGAGACCACGAGCCCGTCGAAGAAGCTCGAGTGCGAGCTGCGCTGCGCGACGATCGTGTCGCCGAAGGCCGCAGCGGCGATGAGCGCCATGCGGTTGCCCTGCGAGGCGCCGTTGGTGAGGAACCAGGTGCGCTCGGCGCGCCAAGCCTGCGCCGCGAGCTCGCGCGACCGCGCGTAGGGGCTGTCGGCTTCGAGATCGACACCGGGCAGCAGCTGCGGGATGTCGAGGGCCACCGCCTCTGCCCCCATGAAGTCGATGAGGCGATCCGTGCTGCCCCACACACCGGCCGAGTGTCCCGGGATCATGAAGGGACCGCGCAGCCCGTCGCGGTGGCGGCGCAGAGCATCCGCGTACGGGGTCGCGCTCTGGTCGGGGTCGCTCGGTGCCATACGGTGCTGCCTTCTGTCGTTGCGAGCAGGTCAGCCTCTAGCGTGGCAGATCGCGCCCGTTGACAGATCCCCCACCTGCCCACGCTGAGAAAGCACACCCGGGCTCTTCCCGTGGCCGAGGCGACGACGTAGTCTTTGCCGCATGTACCAGCTGATGGTGTTCCTCCACATCCTCGGAGCGATCGTGTTCGCCCTCGGCCACGGAACGTCGATCGCGGTGGCCTTCCGACTGAAGAAGGAGACCGAGCATCCGCGCATCGCCGCGCTGCTCGACGCGTCGTCGTGGAGCACGGGCATCATGTACGTCGGCCTGCTGCTCATCGTCGGGCCCGGAATCGCCCTCGGCTTCATGGGCGACTACTGGGGCCAGTGGTGGCTCTGGCTGTCGATCGGCGTGCTCATCGTCGTGCTCGGAACGATGTACGGGATGGCGGCCCCCTACTACATGCGGGTTCGCGCGGCCACGGGCGCCACGATGCGCGCCGAGTCCGTCGACCCGGGCCAGGCGAGTGCGGCGCTCGAGTCGCTTGCCACCTCGTCCCGCCCGATGGTGCTCGCCCTCATCGGCGGCGTCGGAATCGTCGTCATCCTGTGGTTGATGGTCGCGCAACCGGGTTGATCTCGAAGCTCCCTCCACACCCCAGCACGTGGCTTCACTTTTCACGGTGGACCTCACGCTCGTCAGCGCTCGCGAGCAGGGTGACGTAGCGTTTGCACAAGCGTTGGGGAACAATGAAGGAGTGATCGAGTTGACCGAACCGCAGGTGTGGGTGCTCATCGGCGTCTTCGCCGCCGCGCTCTTCGGCATGCTCGGAGTCGTAGCGTCGAGCCTCAATCGCACGATGGACTCGAAGTTCGCCGCTATTGACTCGAGATTTCTTGCGATGGAGGAGCGGTTCGCCGCCATGGAGGCCCGCGTCGACGCCAAGTTCGATGTCATCAACATCAGACTCGAGAACATGGATCGCGACATCCAGGCGCTGTCGCGTCACGTATTCGGCACAGACGCGCGCTAGTACGCCCGCACTACGGCTGCCGTGGCTCCTTCGGCCGCACGAGCGCGTGGCTCTCGCGGATGAGTGCCATGACGAGTTCGTCGGGAACCTCGCCGCCGAGAACGATCGTGACCCAGTGTCGCTTGTTGAGGTGATAGCCGGGAGTGATCTGCGCGTACTCGGCCCGCAGCGCCTCGCTCTCCTCGGGATCGCACTTGAGCGACACCGAGAGCGGGTCGCTCGCGAGATCGGTGATCGCGAAGATCTTGCCGTTGCCACTCGTCTTGAACACCGACGTCTCAGCGTCGAAGGGGAACGTCTCGATCGCGTGCGGCAGTGACAGACAGAACTCGGCCAGAGCATCCGGGGTCATGACACGACCGTAGTCGCTGCCACCCACCAGCGGTACGCCCCGAGCATCAGAGCGACTCGATCTTTGCCAGCAGCATGGCGCGCTCGCGCTCGTTGTCGGCGAGTCGAGCAGCCGTCGAAGCTCGGTTCGTCGAACGGCGCAGAACGGAATCGACAGGCGCTGTGAATATCTGGACAAAAAGAGGCCCCGATCGACTGACCGGGGCCTCTCAATGGATCAGGGCGTGTCTACGCCTCGCTCATTGCCGTTGCTTCAGCCTTGCCCTTGGCGGCGTAGTACGCGGCGCGGGCCTCGAAGCGGCGTGCCTGCTCGGCCTGACCGGCGTCGAGAACCTCCTGCGGAACCTCGACGTTGGGCACCCGCGACTTGCCGTTGTACTTCGCGATGTAGGCGTCGAGTTCGGGCCCCGACTCCCACGAGGTGATGAGGCAGTAGCGGGGCTCGGTACCCGGGTGGGTCGTTGCGTGCCACAGTCGCTGAGTGTCGACGATGAGCTGCGCACCGGCCGGAAGCGCGATGCGATACTCCACGCTCGGGTCGGTCTGGTTGTCGCGCAGAACGAAGTAGCTCGAGTCGTCGTCGGTGAGGTTGAAGAAGCCGCGAACGACCCATCCGGTTCCGTCGGGGTTGAGACGGTTGTTGTCGTCCTGGTGCAGGTTGTAGAGGCAGTCCGCGTAGGTGTTCGGCTGCAGCTCGATGACGCGGCAGCGACCGACGTTGGCACCCGGCTCTTTCGCACGACGCGTCAGCGTCGGGGCGATCGCCATCTGCGATTCGATCCACACACCGTCTTTGTCGGTGCGCGGTGGCTGGTGATTCCAGAAGCCGTTGACCTCGATCTCGCCCTTGGCGCTCGTGATCGGGGCGAACCGGGTGTCACCCGAGGACTTCCAGTCGACCCACTCGAGGTCGAGCCACTCCTTCGGATCGATCTCCTTGCCGTAGTTGTCGAGCACGACATAGCCGGTCTCTTCGAGAGCGGCGGACTTGATGTAACCCATGGTGAGATGAGTGCCTTTCGTAGGGGGCCAGCGCGTTTTTACAGGCCCAACTTAGGTAAGCCTAACATCGCGTTCCTCTAGACTGGATCGGCGTGCCGGTCGCGATTGTCGCGTGCGTCGCCGCACACTGTTTCTGCGATCTACCCCCAAGGAGTCACCCCACATGACGGGCACCGCCACGAACGTCGACGCGACCGCCGTCAACACGATTCAGTGGCTCTCCGGAGGTTCCACGATCGTCGTACCCGTGTACCAGAGGCAGTACCGCTGGGACATCGACGGATGCGAGCAGCTGCTCGCCGACATCCGTGCAGTGTCGAACGGCGACGAGCACCACACCCACTTCATCGGCTCGATTCTGTCGACCAGGAGCGCCTCCTCGGCAAACTCGGCTGGTGGCGGCAACGAGCTCGTCCTCATCGACGGACAGCAGCGCATCACGACGCTCATGCTGCTCATCGCGGCACTGCAGCACTCGGTCGCCGACAGCGATCCGGCCCTCGCCGCGGAGCTGCGCGCCGTGCTCGTGCGCGAGAACGGGTCCGGCACCGTCACGACGACGCTGCGCCCCCACCGCGGCTGGGCTGAGGTGTTCGAGTCAGTGGTGCTCGGCACACGCGGTGCGGATGCCGAGACGCGCGACTCGCGATTCGATGACAACTACGCCTTCTTCCGCAGCCAGGTTCCTGCGAGTGAAGTCGCGCACGTGTGGAGCGGGCTCAAACGTCTCGAGCATGTCGCGATCAACCTCGGCGTCGACGCGAACGCGCAGCAGACTTTCGAGAGCCTCAACTCGACCGGTGCACCCCTGCGCGACCATGAGCTCATCCACAACTATGTGCTCATGGGGCTCTCGCACGCCGAGCAGCAGCAGATCGAGACCGAGTTCTGGGAACCGATCGAGGCGAACACAGGCGATACGATCGGCGACTTCTGGCGCCACTACCTCATCGCCACCCTCGGGCTCGAGCTCGACGTCGAGGGCGATCGCAGCGTCTACGACGCATTCCGCCACCTCTTCCCCCGGCTCGACCGAGACGAGCTCCGTGCGCACGCGACCGTGTGGCGCGAGTTCTCGGAGGTCTATCGCATCCTGCTCAATCCGACCGCGATTCTCGACAGCACGGGGCTTCTCAACAGCACCGGGGCTCCGGATGCCGATCTCGCCCGGCAGCTCACTTACGTGGGCACGTTCGGGCGGGGCTCCTATCCGCTGGTCATGACCGCGTACCGCGATTTCATGCAGGGTGCGCTGACCAAGGCGGATCTCGTCACCGAGCTCGAGTTCGTGCAGTCGCTTCTGCTCCGCCGCACGGTCGTGGGACTCCCGACGGATCGCATCGTCGCGCGCCTGTGCCGCGCTCGCAGGGCTGGCCGCGACAGCCTCGAACGAGCGATTGCGCGCATCTCGCCGTCGGACGAGCGCACCCGTGTCGCGCTCAAATACGGTGCACTCCCCCACGCCAAGTACGTGCTCGGAAGGCTGGCCGGTGTCGTGAGCGTCGATGACATGGCGGGACTCGAGGTCGAGTACATCGTTCCGCTCGCACCCGGTGACGCGTGGGAGGGTGGCGATGGCCGCACCTGGGCGGACTACGGCGACGATGAGCAGAACAGTCACCGCGCGCTGTCGCCGTCGCTCGGCAACCTCACCCTGCTCGAGGAGCCGCTCGCGATGCGCGCGCTCGACCTGAGCTACCCGGCTAAGCACCGTGACCTCTATCCGAAGAGCTCCGTCACCTTGACGCGGGAATTGCTCGACACGACATCCTGGAGCACCGCGGCCATCGCCGAGCGCACCGAGCGGCTCACGGCACGGTTCGTGCGGCTGTGGGCGAAGCCGACGGTCGTCAGCATCGACGACGACGCCCTCACGCCGATCCTTGACGCGAAGCTGCGGCGCGGCTGGCCGCGCGGCTGGCAGAAGGAGTTCGCCTACGTCGAGTACCGCGGCGAGCACTGGGAGGTCTACGACGTCAAGCACCTCTTCAACCGCATCTTCAAGCGGCTGTGGGCGGATTCGCGCGAGGCCGTCGTGTCGTTCAGTGCCCGGCGCGGAGGACCGATTTTCGACGCGCAGGCGTGGACCGGCCACTGGGATGCCCTCGATGAGAACGCCTTCCTCTACATGGGCTGGGACTCCAAGTACATGATGAGCGCCGTGCAGGGCGTGCTCGACGAGGCCGACCTCGCCGCGGAGGTCTTCATCAAGTACTCCTACATCGGCGACGCGATGTGATGACGGGCACTCTCAGTAGAGGTGCGCGGGCGCGGTGACGAAGAAGGTCACCACGAGCATGAGCAGTGGCACGAGCAGCCACACGAGCATGAGCCGCCACCAGCGACCCCGTCGATCGGATGGCCGACTCTTGAATGTGCGCACGATGAGCACGGTCGCCACGAGTGATGCGAAGAAGCTCGCGTAGACGATGAACGGCACGGTGATCTCGCCGGGCAGAGACATCGTATTGGCCGAGTTCCAGACCAGAAGTGACGCCGCGAAGAAGCCAATGTGCGCCGCGGCAGAGACGGATGCGCTCACGAGCACTATCGCACTGACCTGCATCCTCTGAGCGGCCGCCCGTGTCTCGCTCGGGGTGGCGACCGGGTCGTCTTTCGTTGGCGGTCCGCCTCGTCGGCGCCGCCGCGCCGCGCCGAACACTATCGCCACTGCGAGGCTGAGCAGCCCGAGCAGCGACAGCATCGTTGCTGCGACCAACCAGGTTGCGCCCTTCGTCATCGCGTACTGCGACGCCGACGCCACCCCGTAGTCGCCGGGAACGACGAGCTCGCTCGCGTGACGAACCCAGGCCTCCGCGTCGCCGAGAAACAGCACATAGGGTGCGAACTGCCAGATGATGCCGCCTACGAGACCGACCACGCCGAGCACGCCCGTCACTGTCGTCACCACGGTGAGCGTGCCGGGGCCGACGGAGTTCTCGGATGCTCTGAGGTCGACCTCGGCCGAATCCTTGCCGCTCAGCTGCACGGCGATCACCGCACCCAGCAGATTGAGCACGACGAGCGCTGTGATCGTGGCCGCGGATAGGTCGGCGAGGTAGAGCACGTACGCGGTCGCTGCGGCGTCTGCAGCGGCGAGAGCGAAGAACGAGTACTGGTTGCGCACGGTCGGTGTGACCAACAGCCGCACCGCGACGGCGGCGAACCAGACGGTGGTGACCGTGAGCGGCACCCAGTAGGCGACGGCGGTGATGAGCGGCGCGAGGTTGTGGCCGAGTGTTACGGCAGTGACCGCCGCGACCATCCACAGTGCCGCCCAGGTCGCGGTCGTGAGAGCGAGCATGAGCAGGCCGCGCGAGATCTGGGCTCCCGTGCGAACCGCGGTCGCGACCGCCACTGCGGTGTCGTCGATGGTCATCCCCGAGCTTTCGGTTCTCGATGGTGCGCGGAACTCGACATCCAGCCGGAGTCTCGCAGCCGTTCGAACGAGTCGAGCATCAGATGCAGCGCGAACTCGAACTCGAACTCGAACTCGAACTCGAACTGCGTATCGCATTCTTGGCCGTCGACGTCGCCGCCATTGGTCGCGAGGTCGACATTGAAGCCACCGGCGATGAACATTTCGGCGAGGGAATCCATGTTGCCGAGCACAGCGGGCGTGCGGATTCGCCGCGTCTCGATCGAGAACACGAACCTCGCGGACAGCACTAGCAGCAGCACCCGCCAGAGCACGGGAGAGCCGAGAGAGGCGGCGCGGGTTTCGGCAACGGTGGTGGTCATGGTGCTGGAGGTGGGGTTGCCGATGGTCACGGTCCGCATCATAGCCAGTGTGGGTGACGCGGAGGCTTCACGCCCGAACGCTCTCTGGGCGACCGGCAACGCAATGGTGAGCCGGCAAAGTTCTTCGTGACAGGCCGTTGCTCGACCTGTCAGACTGAAACTCATGACCCGAGCCGAGCGAGTGCGTGCTCGTAAGCCCGCGAGCCGGGGAGCGCGCTGGGCCATCGTGGCAACAGGCGTGATCGCTCTCGCGACGGCGACTCCCGGTGCAGCCGCGTTTGCCGCAGGCGGCGGCATCATCGCATGGGGTGACGACAACCGGAGCGTCATGAGCGTACCGGCCGGTCTCAGCGACATCGTGCAGCTCTCGACCGATCAGCTGTTCGCACTCGCACTGCACGCCGACGGCACGATCACCGGCTGGGGCGAAAGTGCCTTCAACGACGCCGACCTACAGGCTGCGCGCATGAGCCCCGTCGTCGTGCCGACCGGTCTCGGCGGCGTCGTTCAGGTGGCGACGGGCACAGGCCTCGCCGTGGCACTGCGCGAGAACGGGCAGGTGGTCGCCTGGGGCCGCACCGATCAGGGTCAATCGGTCGTTCCGTCGGGCCTCGGCGACGTCATTCAGGTCTCCACCAAGGGCAGTCACACTCTTGCGCTGCGCGCGGACGGAACCGTCACGACCTGGGGGTGGAACGCTTTCGGGCAGCTCGACATGCCCGACGGCGTCACGGATGTCGTGCAGGTCGCATCCGGAATCCACCACAACCTCGCCCTGCATCGCGACGGCACCGTGACGGGCTGGGGGAACACAGAGTACGGCCAGGAGGCTCCCCCCGCCGACCTCGGCACCGTGGTGTACCTCGCCACAGGTCCGTGGCACAGCATCGCGATCCTCGCCGACGGAACCGTCGAGACCTGGGGCTATCCACTGCCGCGCGGCATCGAATTGCAGGGCGTGAGACTGCCGCCGGCCGTCCAGGTCGACGCTGGTCTCAACAACTACGCGGCGCTGCACGCCGACGGCACCTTCTCCATCTGGGGTCTGAACGACGACGGCCAGCTCGACGCACCGGCTGACCTCGCGGGAGTCTCGCAGCTCGCCGTCGGCCGCTATCACAACTTCGCTCTCGCCGACCCTGATGCGGCAAGGCTCACGATCGAGGGACCGCGCACGCCCGGGTCCACCGTGACTGCGCTGCTCAGCAACTGGCCGGGCAGCGCGGGCGACGTGAGCTACCAGTGGTACGTCGGTGGCCAGGAGGTCGACGGCGCGACCGGCGCCGAGTATGTCGTCGGCGAGTCGGATGTCGGCTCCCGCATCCTCGTGCGCGCCCTCAGCCAGGTGCCGGGATCGACACTCATCGTCAGCGAGGCGCTCGGAATAACCGCCGCGGCGCCTGTCGATGAGGGTGTGGGCGGCGACCTTTCGGGCGAATCGGAAGGCGGCATTGCCGGGGAGGATGCGCTGTGGGCGCTTATCCTCGCTGGGCTCGCGATCATCGTCGTGGGGGCTGTGCTGGCGTTCGTTCTCATCGCCCGACGGCGACGCTCGACATAAGTCGTTCCTCCGTCCAGAACCCAGCCTTCTCGCGCACCGTCGTCACGCTCGTGATGGTGGCGTGACCGGCGGCGAGCAGTGCGGCATCCGTGTCGGGTTCGAACTCGTCTCGCGGCTCGGCGATCTTGAGGTTGACGTGCTCGTCGTCGGGCTCGGTCATGGTGGTGTGTACGATACCGAAGGGGGCAAGTTTCGCCTCGACGATGTCGATTCCGTCGATCGATGTCGCGTCGGGAACGTTGAAGTTGAGCACGGTGCCGACGGGACTCTCGATCAGGGCGGGCAGCACGCGCGCGACCATCGTCGAGGCCGTGACCCACTGAGGCGGCCCCTCCCCGGTCTCGAGCGACACCGCAAGACCGCGGGCGCCGTTCACTCCACCGGTGAGAGCGGCACCCACCGTGCCGGAGTGGAGGATCGCGCGTCCGAGGTTGGCACCACGGTTGATTCCCGACAGCACCACCTCGGGCTTGTCGCCGAAGGCGTTGTGCGCGGCGAGCAGCGCGATGAGCGCAGGAGCCGCGTGCACGGCGAATGCTGGAACATCGATTCCGGCGAGTGTGCGCGGCGTCACCCGGATGCGCCCGCGCCCGCCCGCCGCCGTCACGGCGTGCGCTTCGGTCGCCGTGATGGAGGCGCTGCTACCGCTGGCCTCCTCCGCCGGTGCGGCCACCACGATATCGAGCCCCGCATCGCAGGCGGCGATCGCGAGGGCGAGAAGCCCGGGTGAGTCGATCCCGTCGTCATTGGTGATGAGCGCGCGCACTGCGGCCTCCTCCTACCGAGCCAGTTGGGCGAGTTCGTCGGGAGAGATCTCGATCTCGTCGGTTGCCGGTCCGGCGGCAGTGCTGCCGACCTCGGCGTCGCTTCCGCTGTCGTGGGGGCTGACCTTCACGAGCTTGCTGAAGGTGTGTATGGATGCCGCGTCCCCGGTTCCGAGTCCGTGTCGCGTGACGTTGAGCGCCCCGGCCGACGCACCGAGAACGACCGCTTCCTTGATGCTCAGCCCACGGGCGAGGCCGACCGCGGTTGCCGCGGTGAACGAATCGCCGGCACCTCGCGTGTCGACGATCTCCATCTTCGGCGCCGCGACCTGCACGACCGTGTCACCGGTGAGCATGAGAAGCGGAGAGTCGGCGCGCGTGACGATGACCGTGTCGCAGCCGCTCTCGCGAATGCGCCGCATGGCCGCGACGATCTCGTCGGGGTCGTCGTTCTCGATCCGCCCGTCGTCGAGCAGCTCCTCGTGGCTCAGTTTGACGACGTCGACGCCGCCTTCGAGCGCGGCGTCAAGCCGGTCGCCCGCGAGATCGACGACGACCGTGCAGTCGTGTTGACGAAGGTCGGATGCCAGCCGTCGATAGACGTCGGGCGACAGCACGTTGTCACCGGCCGGTCCGCTGAGCAGAACGACGTCGGACTCGATGCCCTCCCGCAGCGCGATCCCGTACAGCTCATCGAGGTCATGTCGCGAGAGCGGGTCGCCCGCGGACTCGATGATCGCCTTCCGCTCACCGTCACGGCGATCGTGGATGTAGGCGGCACCGAGTCCCGGTCGTTTGACCGCGACGAAGTCGATTCCCTCGTCATCGAGCAGGTGCTGCAGCACCTTTCCCGTCTCGCCGGCGAACGTCGCGCACAATGTCACCTCGGCGCCGAGAGCCCGCACCATGCGCGCCTGCCACACGCCCTGTCCACCGGCGTGGATGTGGATGTCACCCGCATCGGCGTGATCCTCGATCGTGATCGTCAGCTCGGGCGATGGCGCGAAGATGACCACCCGGCCCTGGCGTCCTGGCGCGAGGTCGATGGGCTGTGTGGCGGCATCCTGAGCACCGCCGCCGTTGTTCGTGCTCACCACCTGCTCGGACGAACTCATGTCGGCCTCCCCTGTTCCGCACAGCCTAGGTTTGCGCGATACGGAGTCAGTGAGCTTGCAGGAGATTCACTGCGAACACGGGCGATTCGGTCAGGGATGCGCCGGCGGCCTGGCCCGCCCTCGGGAGAGCGACAGCTGCAGAACAGAGTTCACTAGCGATGGATATACTGCGCGCATGATCGCTGCCCTTGCCTTTGTTGCCCTGCTCTGCCTGCTCGTGATGTTCCAGCTCGCGCTCGCCTTCGGTGCGCCCTGGGGCCAGTTCGCGTGGGGTGGTCAGAACAAGGGAACTCTGCCGGTCGGCTACCGTATCGCCTCCGCGGTGTCGATTCTCATCTACAGCTTCATCGGTGCGGTCGCGCTCGACAAGGCGGGGGTTATCGAGTTGTTCCCGGCCGGATTCAGCGACATCACCATGTGGGTCGTGTTCGGCTACCTGGTGCTGGGTGTGCTCATGAATGCGATCTCACGCTCACGGCCCGAGCGCTACGCGATGACGCCAGTCGCGCTCGTTCTCGCGGTGCTAGCCCTGCTCCTCGCGCTCGGCGTCGGCATGCCGCAGCAGTTCTCGGGATAGTGCTCGCAGGCAGCACGATCACGGTCGAGGGAGCTGCGGTCTCGCAGCGGTAGAAGCAATGGCCAGTCCCTCGCGGGAGATTCTTGAAGGAATTGCCCCGATGCTGTCGTACTGACGCACGGGAGTTCGTAGATCAGGTGAAGCGGGTGCCTACCGAGAGGCCCGAAGAAAGCGAGGAACCACTGTGAAGTACGTCATGTTCATCTGCGGCGATCCCGAGGCGACCGATGCCGATAGCGCCGCCGCACCGCCCATCTCCGACTGGTTCGACTACATGAACGACCGTCGTGCCTACATCGAGGGCATCCGGCTTCAGCCGCCCGCAGAGGCCACGACCGTTCGCGTGCGACACGGCGAGGTGATCGTCAGCGACGGCCCCTTCACCGAGTCGAAGGAGTGGATCGCGGGCGTCGCCATCATCGAGTGCGAGAGTCTCGACGACGCGATCGCGCAGGCGCTGAAGCACAACATGGCCTACGAGGGCCGGCTCGAAATCCGTCCCATCCACTCGATGGGTGGCCCGGATCTCTAGACTCGCTCGACCGCGACGGGCTGAGCCGACGGTTCTTCGACGATCCTCTCGGATCGCACGAATCCGATGCCGAGCAGGATGAGGGCGCCACCGAGAATCTGCAGCAGTGTCATCCGCTCACCCAGCAGCAGCCACGCGTAGACGGTCGAGGCGACCACTTCAAGCAGGCCCGCGAAGGAGGCGAGCCGGGCACCGAGCATCTGGCTCGCGGTGATGCTGACCGCGTAGGAGAACCCGGTCGCGATGATGGCGACGATCCCGATGGGCACCCACCACGGTGTGGCCGCGCCGAAGAGCTCGACGGTGCCGAAGGTGACCGCGAAGGGCACGAGGCCCGTGAGGCTGACGAGTGCGAGCGCGGCCCCGCCGATGAGCAGGCTCACCGATGCGACAGCGACGGGTGGCAGGTCTTCGTCGCCGTCGGCCGCGGCGACGAAGTACACGGCGCAGCCGACGGCGGCGGCAGCGGCGAAGGCGATGCCTACCGGGTCGAGCGCTCCCCCGCCACCGGGCGAGACGACGAGGAAGAGTCCGATGATCGCGAACACCGAGCCGAAGAGCACGACGGCACCCGGGGTCCTACGGGTGCGGAACCAGACGTAGCCCACGAGCAACAATGGCGCCATGAACTCGATCAGGATGCCCGTGCTCACCGGGATCCGCTCGATCGAGGCGAAGTAGGCGAGCTGGGTCGCGGCGGAGCCGATGAGTCCGATCAGCAGGATCCTTTTGCGGGCGCGCCAGAGCAGGTGCCAGCGCCCGCGGAGCAGGGTGAGGGCGAAGGGCAACAGCACGAGCCCGCCGACGAGTGAACGCACGGTGACGGCTGCAGCAGGCGACCAGCCTGCCTCGAGCAGGGGCTTGACGAAAGGTCCGGACATGCCGAAGGCGAGCGCCGCGGTGACCGCGATGGCCAGACCGGTGACGGTGGATGAGCGGCGCATGGGATGCCTTAGAGAAGAGGGGCTTCGCCCCGTGTTGACTGCGGTGGCTCACAACACTAGAGTCGAGCTCGTAAGGAGTCAAATTGCTTTTTGCCCCTGACACGATCGACTCGCTGGTTTTCGCCGCCGCGCTCGCCAACACGCATCCGGGTGCCTCCCGGAGCGGTGACGACGAGCTGGCATCACCCCGCCAGTTGACCGAGTTTCTCGACCAGCAGGGCTACCGGGGACGGTTCGATCGCGACGACGCCGAACTCGCCGAGGTCGTCGAGACCCGCAGCCAGATTCACGACCTGTGGGAGCTGCGGCGTGACGACGCGGTGCCGCATGTGAACCGACTGCTCAGCGACGCCTCGGCGATGCCGTTTCTCGTGCGCCACGACGGACTCGACTGGCACGTTCACGCCGTCGCCCTGTCGGCCCCGCTCGCCGAGCGCATCAGGGTCGAGGTCGCAATGGGCCTGCTCGACGTGATCCGCTCGAACGAGTGGGAACGGCTTCGATCGTGCGCGGCGGAGGACTGCACGGGAGTCTTCGTCGACCTGTCCCGCAACGGCTCGAAACGGTTCTGCAGTGTGCGCTGCAGCAACCGCGTCAACATGATCGAGCACCGGGCTCGGGTCGCGCAGAACTAGTTCGTGGTGGCGGCCTTCACAAGCTCCTCGACCTGCTTCCACGCCGTCGCGGTGGGTTCCGTGAGCGCGTAGGCGCTCGGCCAGAAGCCGTCGGCGCTGTCCAGCTGCGCCTGCTGACTGAACCCGAGGGTCGAGTAGCGCTCCTTGTCCATCTGCCCGCTGCGAAAGAAGACGAGCACCTTGCCGTCCCGCGAGTACCCGGGCTGACCGTAGTACAGCTTCGGACTCAACTCGGGTGCGACCCGTGTGACGATCTCATGCAGCCGCTCCGCCATCTGGCGGTCCCCGTCGGGCATGCTCGCGATCTTCGTCAGTTGGTCCTTCAGGTCGGCGGCGGCCTTATCGGCGGCTTTGGAGCGCTTCGCCTCGGTCTTGAGCTCCTTGGCGCGCTCCCTGATCGAGAGGCGCTCCTGCTCCGAGAAAGCTCCGTCGTTGTCGGCGCTGGCCATGGTCGGTCTCCTCCACTCGTTCTTCGGGCTTCGATTCAACGGTAGGCGGAATAGGCATCCGGCGCTTCTTCAATCCTGACCGATTCGGCGATCGCCGACCCTGCGAGACCAGCTCGCTCGCGGACGAGGAGCCTAGGGGGCGAGTCGGCGCACAGCCCATCCGAACAGCACGAACAGCAGCCCCACGCCGATCGCGAAGGCGGCAACGCCGAAGGAGACGACGGAGGTGAAGAGAGACGCCCGCAGAAAGGACGCGTTCATCATCGTGGCGCGGGCGGGGTCGTCACGATCGAGTTCCGCGTAGGTGCGCCCGTCGCTCAGCTCCAGTGCATGGCGCTGGATGATGTCGGCCTGAACATACGCGGTGAGCGGGCCGCTCACGGTCTGGCCCTGGAATGCGATGGCGTCGGGAGGGATCACGATGTTCTCGGCGCGAAGCTGAGTGGCCACCGCGACCCAGATGAGCACCCCGACGAGCACGAAGACGATACCGCCCGCGATGCCCGCGAGACCGACGAGCTTGAGCGCCCGCGACCGCGGTGCGACCCGAGTTGCTGGAGCCTCTTCCGGTGTTGACGTCACGAGTGATCTCCTCTGTTCACGAGCCAGGCGCTCTGCCGCGATGCTAGCAGGCGAGTTCGAGCAGGGACCAGCCGGTGCTCGACCGTCACGGCGTCGGCGGCGCTCACGCTCGGCGTGCGTCGCAGGGGCGCGCACGCTCACGGCTACGCTGGTTCGCGGATCGACCAGTCGCGACAGAAGGGACTGCCATGGCCGAGCGCACCGCACTGAGCACCCTCGAGACCGGCACGATGAGCGACCTCAGCACTCTGGGGCAGGCGCTGGGCGATGTGCGGGACTCCGATGTCGTCGCCCTGTTCGGGCGAACCGGTTCGCGCCGTCGCGCGATCCTGTTCCGCCTCCTGCCCAAGGAGCGCGCCCTCGCGGTCTTCGAGTCGCTCGAACCGGGACTCGCGACCGAGTTGCTCGGCAGTCTGCGCGACGAGCGCGTCAGCCAGCTCATCGAGGAGCTCGACCCCGACGACCGCGTCACCCTGTTCGACGAACTGCCCGCGAACGTGACGAAGAAACTCCTTCAGGGGCTCTCGGCGCGCGAGCGCGAACTCACCGCGACCCTGCTGGGCTTTCCGGCGGGCAGCGTCGGGCGACGCATGAGCCCCGAGTACATCAAAGTGCTCGAGACGATGACCGCGGCGGAAGCACTCGATCACATCCGCGCGGCGGGCCACGACGCCGAGACCCTCTATTTTCTTCCCGTGGCCGGGGAGAACCGCGTCGTGGTCGGCGCGATCGAGCTGCGCGACCTGCTGCTCGCGCATCCGCAAGCCGTCGTCGGCGACCTCATGCACGAACCGATCCTCATCTCGGTCGGCGACCCGGAGGAGGAGGCCGCACGTCGGGTCGTCGATGCCGACGTCATCGCCACCGCCGTCGTCGATTCGGAGGGACGACTCGTCGGCATCTTCACCTTCGACGACGCGGCCGCGATCCTCGCCGCCGCCGAGGCCGAGGATGCCGCACGCACGGGTGGAGCGGAACCGCTGCGGCAGCCCTACCTCTCCGCGCGACTCCTCGCAGTGGTGCGCAGCCGTGTGGTGTGGCTGTTCGTCTTGGTGGGAGCGTCCACCCTCACCGTGGCGGTGCAGGACGTCTTCGCCCCGACCCTCGAGCAGTCCCTCGCGCTCGCCCTCTTCATCCCGATGCTCATCGGCGCCGGCGGCAACATCGGCTCGCAGGCGGCGACGACGATCACCCGCGCACTCGCAACGAAAGAGGTGCGGCCGCGCGACCTGTTCCGCGTGCTGTTTCGGGAGCTTCGCGTCGGCATGCTCCTCGGCGGCACGCTCGGACTCGTGGGCTTCGTGCCGGCCATGCTGCTCGTCGGCCCCGACATCGCGCTTGTTCTCCTGTTCACCGTGACCGCCATCGGAACTCTCGCCGCGGCGGTCGGTGGCGCCATCCCGCTCGGCGCGCGAGCGGCGCGCGTCGACCCGGCGATCGTCTCCGCACCCTTCATCAGCACCTTCGTCGACGCGACCGGCCTCGTCATCTACTTCCTCATCGCGAAGGCCGTGCTCGGCATCTGACACCGGCACCGACACCGATGAGCGAGCCACCCGCAGAGATCACTCTCACCGCCGAGGATGTCGACCGCCTCATCGCGACCCAGCATCCCCACCTGCGCGCGCCTTTGAGACGTGTCGCCCACGGATGGGACAACGACGTGTACCGCCTCGGCGACGAGCTCGCCGTTCGCCTCCCCCGGCGCGAGCTCGCCGCGGCGCTCATCGAGAAGGAGCAGCGCTGGCTTCCCCTGCTCGCCGAGCGAATCCCCGTTCCGATTCCGGTGCCGATCGCGGCGGGCAGACCCGGCGAGGGCTACCCGTGGCACTGGAGCATCCTCCCCTGGTTCCGCGGCCAGCGAGCGAACGATCTGAACGCCACGCGGCGTGACGCGGTGGCGGAGCAGCTCGCGGAGGCACTGCTCGCCCTCCACGCTCCCTCGCCCCCGGATGCTCCGATCAATCCGGTGCGCGGTGTTCCCATGGCCGACCGCGATGACGTTGCGCGCAAACGATTGGCAAATCACCCCCGGCTGCTTCTCGAGTGGTCGAATGCCGTGGATGCGCCCGCGTGGTCGGCTCCGCCCGTCTGGGTTCACGGAGATGTGCACCCCGGAAACATCGTGCTCGAGGGCGATCGCATCGTCGCCCTCATCGACTTCGGCGACCTCGGCTCGGGCGATCCCGCCTGCGATCTCGCGGCGGCCTGGCTCATGTTCACCCCGGTAGGACGCGCTCGCTTCCGCCAGCATGTGGGCGAACGGTACGACGAGGCGACCTGGTTGCGCGCGCGTGGCTGGGCGGCCGCGATGGCCGGCCTTCTGCTCGGTGCCGACGACGCGAGCTTTCACCGGATGGCGGAGCACACCATCCGTGAGCTCGCGCAGAGCAGTGAGTAATGAGCAGCGTGCAATGAGCAACGAGCAGTGCCCAGTGGACCAACTACTGCCGCGCCGGGCCGCCCGCCCCGCCAGCTAAGCGCTCGATCGCTTCGTGAACGACACGGAACGTCTCGGGCCTCCCCAGAATCCGAAAGTGCCCGGAGGCACGAAGCACCACGTTCTCCGCGCCCGGCAGTGAGCGATCACCGGGGATGTGCGGATCGAAGCGCGGCTGGATGGCCACCACTCGTGCGTTGATCTCGGCGTTCCGGGCAAGCATCCGGATCGTGTCATCGACGGGCGAGAGCCCCCGCAGCGTGCGGCTGGGCAGACGCCTCGCGTAGCGCGAACCCGTGAACGGGGTAGCGATGGCGACGAGTCCGAGGATCGGAGGCATCGTGCCGCTATGCATCGTGCCACCGAGCAGCAGTTTGCCGATCAGTCCGCCCTTGCTGTGGCCGAGGAGCACGTAGCGACGCTCGGCATCCGAGCGCTGCGCGTCGACGATGAGGGCCGCGGCGGATGCCTCGGCGGCGTCCAGCACCGGCATCCGGTTGTCGCGCAGACCCGGGAGGGTCAGGATGCGATGGCCGCGCTCGTTCAGATGGTCGGCCACGGGCGCGAGGAACGACCAGCGCTCGTATACGCCGGGAATCAGCACGACGGTAGGAAGTGCCGGATCTCCCTCGCCGAACCGGTGGGGCGCTCTCGGTCGCAGCAGACCGCGCCACTGGCCGCGAAGCGCCCACAGGTAGTCGAGAAACCACCACCAGCCTTTCGCGACCCAGTTCACGCGCGCACGAACCCCACGATGAGTTCGGCCACCGGCTCCGCCGAGCGGATCATCGCTTCATGACCCTTTCCGGCTACCTCCTCGTACTGAGCATCCGGGATCGCCGCCGCGACCCGCTGCACCCACTCGGCGGGGCACACCCGGTCGTCGCGGCCCCGCATCACGAGCGTCGGCACCGCGATCCGAGGGAGGATGTCTTCGATGCGGTGCGCCATCATGGTGCGGAACTTGGCGATGAACCAGGTCGGCCCCGTCTTCAGATACAGCCAGAGACCGCGGATGATCACCTTGGGGTGCTCACCGAACAGGTCCTGAACCATCCGCCACACCTGCCATGCGGCGGTTCGCTCACGGTCGTTGACGGTGGGTCCGATGAGCACGAGATTGGAGACGCTCTGCGGATGGCGCACCGCGAGCTCGGCGACGACCTGGGTGCCCATGGAGTGCCCGACGGCGACGACCTGACCCACCCGCCATTCGGCGAGGAACGCGGCGACCAGGTCGGCGAGCTGCGGGATTGTCAGCGAGCGGGGCGGTTTCGGCGCGTCACCGAAACCGGGCAGGTCGAGCGCGAGGATGCGTCCCCGTTCGGAGAGGGCATCGATGAACTCGACGTACGCATCCCGGCCCATCCCGATGCCGTGCACGAGCAGAAATGCGGGGCCGCCGGCGGAGCCCTTGTCGGAGACGACGAGTGCGTGATCGCCGATGCGAACCTCGGCCGGGCTGTCGGTCATGCAGCTAGGTCTGCCGGGCCGGGTCGCTGGCCTTGCCGTCGAGCCACAGCGTGTCGGACTCGTCGCGATGGCTGCCCGTGCTGCCGACGTGCTTGGCATCGATCGTGGGGCCGTTCTTGATGACGTGCACGAGCGCCATGCCGTGGCCACGGCCGAGCTCGTAGTCGTTCTTCAGCCAGGCGAGGATCTCACCCGCCTTGACGTTCGGCCCGTCGAACCCGCGTTCGGTGGCCAGCTCAACGAGCTGCCGCGGAGTCAACCCGGTCTTCTCCTCGATCGTGTCGAGGTAGGCCTGAAAGGACATCGTCGTCTCGATTCTCCTGGGCAGCAGGTTCGTGGATGCTGGGGTCGAGCTTACGGGACGGGTCGGCGTGCGGCCCGGATCGGTCCGGCTTCGTCACGAGCCAGCACCCGAGCAGGATGAGCGCGAACCCCGCGATCGTCCACACCGTGACCTGCTCTCCGAGCACGAGTGCCCCGGCGAGCACGGCGACCGCCGGGTTCACGTAGGTGATCGCCGTCATCCGGATCGGCCCGATCTCGGCGATGAGGGCGAACATCATGAGGAAGGCGAGCGCGCTGCAGAACGCCGCGAGCACGAGCACCGAGACGATCACCGGAGTCGACGGCATCGCGGTCGGCCAGCCGCCCGTGAACAGCACGATCGGCACAGACAGCACGGCGCTGATCGCGAGCGCAGCGGCCATGACGCCCACCCCGGGGAGGTCCGACATCCAGCGCGCCAGGATGACGGGGCCGACCGCGTAGCCGATCACGACGATGATCAGCTGGGCGACGCCGATGAGGTCGGATCCGCCGAGGTCGAGGCCGACGATGGCGGCCACGCCCACCATCCCGACGGCGATGCCGACCGCGTTGACGGTGGTGATGCGGTCTCGGCGACCGAGTGCGAAGGCCACCCCGACTGCCGCGAGCGGCACCACCGAGAGCAGCAGCCCCGCGGTCGAGCTGGGCAGCCGCTGCTCGGCGGCGTTGAGGAAGTACCAGGGCAGCACGATCTCGGCGACCGCGAAGGCCAGCAGCGGTTTCCAGCGGCGCAGCACCGGCAGGATGGCGCGGCGATATGCGGCGAGCGGCAGCAGCAGCGCGGCGGCGATCGCGCAGCGCGCGAGCACGAGCATCTCCGGGGAGAGTTCGGCGACCGCGATCTTGATGAAGAGGTAAGGGACGCCCCAGATGAGTCCGAGGGCGGCGAAGAGCACGATGCCACGACGAGTCATAGAACAATTGTGGATTGACACGACCGTTCAGTCCATCGATGATTTTCTCATGACATTCAATAGCTCGGACTTCACGATCGATTTGCGGAAGATCCGGCTGCTGAGGGAGCTCTCCGCGCGCGGCACGGTCACCGCCGCTGCCGCGGCCCTGCACCTCACGCCGTCCGCCGTGTCGCAGCAGCTCGCCGGACTCTCGCGCGAGCTCGGGGTGCCACTGCTCGAGCGCCGTGGGCGGGGCGTGTCACTGACCGGCCAGGCGCGCCTGCTGCTCAGTCACGCCGACGCGGTGCAGGAACAGCTGGAGTTGACCCGCGCCGCTCTCGCATCCTGGTCGGGGGGCACGGTCGGCGAGGTGCGCGTCGGCTCGCTCGCCACCGGCATCGCCGCGCTCGTGGCGCCCGCGCTCGCCCGGCTTCGCGACGAGCGCCCGCAGCTGGTGGTTCGGGCCACGGAGCTCGACGGTGACGAGGGACTCGCCCTGCTCGACGCGGGCGAGCTCGACCTCATCGTGGTGAGCGACTTTCTCGGTGCGCCGACGCGTCAGGATGCCCGCTACCATCGCGTCGACCTCATCGCCGATGTCATGGACGTCGTACTCCCCGCAGACCACCCGCTGGCGGACCCGAACGGCGTGCGCCTCGCCGACCTCGCGGGCGAGGTGTGGGTCGGCGCCGAGCCGGGCGACAGCTGCGCACACATCATCACGGGCGTCTGCGCAGCGGCCGGCTTCGTTCCCGACACTCGCCACCACTGCAGGGAGTGGGACGCCGTCGCCGCGCTCGTCTCGGCAGGCGTCGGCGTCGCACTCATCCCCCGCCTGGCCTTCCCCCTGCGGCAGCAGGATGTCGTGGTCTGCCCGGTGCTGGGTCAGCCGGCGTCTCGCGTGCTGTTCGCACTCGCGCGGGCGGGCACGCAGCTCGACCCGGGAACCGCGGTCGTCGTCGACACGCTTCGGGCTGTCGCCGCGGAGCGGTTGGACGGGATCGCGGCGGGCGCGACCGAACCGCTCGATGACGCGAATCTTGCGCTTGCTGGCCGTTGACTCGCTCGGCGCCTGACTCTCTAGGTCCCTGACTCGCTCGGCTTCGCCGCTGCCTGGCGGGCGTGTGCGAGAACCTGTTCCGCCGCGCGCTGACCCGAGCACAGCGCCGCGGTGACGGTGGCGGGGTCGTCGGTCCAGGTCGCCTCGCCCGCGATGTGCAGCACGCCGCCGATGGGGGTCGCGAGCAGGTCGCGGTCCTCCATCTTCGCCCCCACCGTCATGTAGGCGTAGGATCCACGGGAGTAAGGATCATCCTGCCAGCGGGTCACGGTGACGCTCGTCGGCTTCGTCACGCGCTCGCCGTAGATTTCGCGGAGGGCATCGAGAACGGATGCCGCGATCCGGTCGTCACTCCACTCTCGCGTCTCTCGTGCGCAATCCCCCGCGGCGAAGGTCAGCAGCGTGGGCGCGTCGTGCAGGGCGGTGAGGTCGTACCAGCTGTGCCACCACGCGGCGGCCTCGCCCTGGCGTCGGATAGCGTAGACATCCTCGTCCCAGAACCGCTCGGAGAAGCGCAGAAAGACCTTCTCGAAACTGTTCATGCGCAGCCGGGCGAGCGCCCCCGCCCATGGGTCGGGAAGGGCCGGGTCGATCCTGAAATCGTTCGACTGCAGCACGCCGACGGGCACGGTCACGACGGCCTGAGCGGCGGTGAAATCACCGCGCGAGGTCGTGACGGTCACGCCGCGGCTGTCTTTCTCGTCGCCGGCATCACGCCACTGCACACGCCTCACCACGTGCCCGAGGCGCACGTCGAGGCCCTCGGCGAGGTGCGCCACCAGCCGGTCGTAGCCATCCGGGAACACCACCTCGTCGCCGTGCGCGACGTCGTCGTCGAGTCCGTGGGCGTCGAGGTTCTCGGGCTGCACGCCGTACTGCTCCTCACTGCGGTGCCGCAGGAACTCGCGCACCCGCAGAACGCGATCCTCGCTCCAGCCGTGCCGGGCCCTCATGTGCTGCAGGGTGGTCTCGACGACGTCGCCGTAGGAGGTGCCGTCGAGGCTCGACTCGATCGTGTCGATGAGGGCGTCGTCGAAGAAGTGCACGTCGGCCGCGAACGCCGCGGTCTCGGCATCCGTCAGTCGATGACCGCCCGGACCGTAGTACGCGATGGGGCGCCCGTCGACCTGAAAGCTGCCGACGGTGAACTCGAGCATCGGCATGCCGAAGGCGAGCGCCGCCTCGTAGACCGGCGCGTCGGTGATGCCGTGGATCCAGGATGCGCCCAGATCGGTCACACGATCGCCCTCACGCTCGGTGTGGGTGCGCCCGCCAATGCGGTCTCGCGCCTCGAGCACCACGACCCGCAGGCCTTCTCGGGCGAGGATGCCGGCGGTGGTCAGCCCGGCTACGCCAGCCCCCACAACGATCACGTCGACGTGCTCGCGTTGCTGCTGGGCTTGGCGGCTCGTTTCGTTCATTGGACCAGCGTAGGGTTGCGCGAAGGCCCGGGTGAACCCTTCTCCGTTCGCTTCGCGTCGAGCGTGCCGATCGGGTCGACCGCTAGCCGGACGACCCCGCGTTCATGAGTTCGAGGAGCTTGGTGGTGGTGCGCCAGTTGCGAATGGTCATGTACTGGTAGTCGGGCGTTCCGATGATTCGGGTGAGTCGGGTCTTGCTGGCCTGCGCGTCGAGGCGGGAGAAGTAGATGACGCCAGGCCCGGGCGTGACGGTGTCGACGCCTTCGCGGGGCTCGGGGAACCTAGCAAGAGCATCCTCCACGGTGAGGGGATGTTTGAGGTAGATGACGTCGGAGCGAAGCAGCGGCGAGCCGTGGTCGGCCGGGGCGGAGGTGACGATGCGGGCGAGCTCATCACGGGTGCGGGTGACGACGCGTATGGGCAGGTTGAACCGTTCGTCGAGGGCACGTTCGAGGTGTTCTTCGAGCTGGGTTCCGCTGAGTGTTTCCGTGGTGAGCAGCACGTTGCCGCTCTGGATGTAGGTGCTCACGTTGGTGCACCCGGCGCGGCTGATGGCGTCGGCCAGGTCGGGCATGCGAATGAGGTTCTTGCCGCCGACGTTGATGCCGCGGAGCAGGGCGACGTGAGCGGTCATGGTTTCAGGATAGGGCGGCGGCTTCTGCCGATAGGCCCGAGGTGAGTGTGAGTGAAGTGGTCGCGGTGTTTGAGGCCGTACCCGAGCATCCGGTCGATGCCGACGTGGAAGGCCCAGGCGAGGGCGATCAATGCCAACCACTGTGCGAGGTCGGGCGCGGTGGGGTTGCTGAGGAGTGCGGCGGCACCGAGGGCGGCGGGCCACGCGTAGGTGTGGATGGCGTTGTAGCAGGCGGCGCCGATGCGGGTGCTGTGCAGGTAGCCGAGGGCGGAGAGGTCGAAGGCGAGGAACACGGCGAGCGGGAACCACCACAGCTGCGGCGCGATGACGATGGTGCCTACGATGGCGAGCGCGCCGATGAGGGCGCCTTCGAGCTGTTGGGTGGCGCGGGGGTTGAATAGGCCTTGTGGCGCCGCTGGGCTGGTGTGGTCGTGTCGCGGTTCAGTGGGGTGGTCGAGTTCTTGGAAGAGCGTGACCTGCAGGTCGGCCGGTGCGTGCAGGCGCGAGTTAAGCGATCGCCACGGGGTTTCGCGGGGCGCGGCGATGAGTTCCGCGCCGGCGGCGGCGAGCTTGTCTGTGGTGGCGGCGGTGTCGTCGACTTCGAGGGAGATGCGGATGCGTTCGCTCGGCTTTCCTTCCGCCTCGACCCGGTCGATGAGTTCAACCTGTGCTGGATTGGACAGTTCGAGTGTCGCCCGCCCAGCGGCCAAGATTGCGATGCGAGCATCCCCGTCGCCTTCGAAGGACGCCTCTTCGGGCATGCCGAGAACGTCGCGGTAGAAGGTGAGGGCGTTCTCGAAGTCGTCGGCTTTGACGACGACCCTGAGCTGGCGCACTCCTGTGCTGGGCGTTGCTCTCTGTGTCATTCATCCAGCGTAGAAGTACTAGCCTTCGATCTCTGGCTCACGGACTCTCTTGGGCAACTTTCATCGCGGCTCCTGCAACCACGCACGAACGGTTTGAGCCGCATGTTCCGCGTCTCCAGCCTCAGAGCTGCCAGCGGGCACGTGGACTGTTTAATCGTCGAAGCGTGAGCCCACCAAGGCCGCTCGGCTCACGAAGTGGCAGCAGTGCTACTAGGAGGCTCTGAGCGACACCGCGGCCCTCGGCGACACTCACTGCCGTCGCCCGGTGGGTCGCTGGCAACCGAACCCCTGCCGCGTTGTGAGGGTCTTTGCGCGCTTCGACTGTCGGGCAGGAGTACGGCATAGAGCCCCAGCGGTCCACCATACAGGCGGAAGCAGGGCGCAGAGGGCGGCACGTCGAGTGCCTCGAGGGCGCCGGACGACGCTCAGGCAAGGACATCAACCAGCCCGGGATCACCCGTGCCCTCGACATGCTCAGTCGAGGACGGGCCGACGCGCTGGTCGTCTCGAAGCTCGACCGGGTGTCTCGTTCCCTTGCCGACTTCGCGAGGCTATCGAAGACGGCCAGTAAGCAGGGGTAGGGAGTCTTGGCGATTGGCCTCGGCATCGACACGGCCACTCCAACTGGTGAGCTCGTCGCCAACATCATGGCCGCAGTCTCTCGGTGGGAGCGCCAAGATGATCGGTCTGCGAACTCGCGAGGGCTTGCGGAGGCGCGCAAGATAGGGCGTGCGTCTCGGTAGTCCCGTGCTCGTGTCCTCAGCAGTGGCTCAGAGAATTGTCGCGGATCGATCGCGAGGGCTTACCTACCGGCAGACCGCAGACGCCTTACCTACCGGCAGATCGCAGACGCATTGATTGACGACCTCGTGCCGCCTTCTGGCAATAGTGCGCGACGACATGCGAACACTGTGCGCGGTACAGACGCGCACGCTGATAGCGTAAGTATCCCAGCAGAAGCGGAATCCTGGTATCGTTGTTGGTGGAGTACACGGGACTTGAACCCGTCGCGGTAATTTTTTCAGGATCTCCCGGCGAACCTGCGTACCCCAGTTCTTTGAGAAACGCCTCGGTTGTCGCCGAGGCGTTTCTGTTTATCCTCCCAGTGTAGCACGCTCTTGAGTCAAAAGGGGACTCTAACTCTGTCTTTTCGGATCGCTTTGCTCTATACTTGGTTCGGGAGGAAAAGATGAGTGAACATGTGCAAGTGACTGGACGCCCGAAACGGAGCCCGTCCTACCCGGCTCTCGACCTTGGAGTTGCTCTGCAACGAGCGGAAGAGTTGTATCGCGCCGAACGCCAGAACGCGGTGCCGATGCAGGTTGCAATTAGGCATTGGGGGTACACGAGTCAGAGCGGACGATCCAATAGCGTCGTATCGGCACTAAAAAAGTACGGATTGATCGTTGACTCTGGGTCAGGTCGCGCCCGCAAAGTTCAGGTCACCGATGCTACTCGTCGCATTCTTGAGCATCCTGACGCGGGAGAGAGACTGGCCTTGATCCAGAAAGCCGCGCTGCTGCCCCGCATGCACAACGAAATGTGGAAGAAGTACGGGGCCGATATGCCGTCCGACAGCGCGTGGGCGTGGGAGTTGAAGGAAGAACTCGACTTCACAGACGTCGGCGCTGTCGAGTTCATCAAGGAGTATCGGGAGACGATCAAGTTTGCTCAGCTTGGTGGAGAGGAAGCCGAAGACCCAGTCGTGGGTGAATACTTCGACGACGACCTGCCCGACCCCCAAGAAGTCTTTGACTCAGCTGCGCGGTCCGGGTTTGAAATACCCCGTTCCCTTGCCGAGAGTTACGCCAGAGCAGAAAGTGATCGCTCTACTCGACGGAAAATGACGTCAGTAAACATCCCGATTCCGGGTGGAGGGGTCATTGTTCTGCATGGAGCTTTTCCTATTTCTGAGGCCAACTGGGAGTACTTAGAGACCGTGCTTCGAGCGATGAAGCCTGGTTTAGTCGCGAGCAACGACGAACCGGAGTAATTGATCGCGGTTGGGTGTCAGCGTCTCTTGACTTCGCGGAACAGTTTCTCGGAGTGCTCGCGGCCGTTCTCGTCTAGCCATGCGACGCGGACAGCTAGCCCGAATAAATATGCGTCGTCGTCTACCAAGGCTTCGAACAGCGCTTTGCTTTCCCCTGAAAGATCAGCCCAAGTTCCGTTACCCACGACACGGCATCCTGATTCGCCGTCGACGCGGACCCGATACGCGACGCTGGTAGGAACTCCATTAGCTAGGTGAAACTCGATCGCGCCAAGTTTCGCGAACTTTCCCTTGCTTGGGCCGTGGGTGTCCAGGTGCCACCTGGGCCGAGGGAGTGGAATGGACGGCGGCTTGGCTTCATTCTCTGCAAGTGCGTCTGCTCGACCCTCTGCTCGACCTCTGGCAAATGCTTCGTTGAGTGCCTCAGCTTTTCCCGCTCGGAATTCAGCCGGGGGCATGACTACGTCTCGTTCGAAAGGGTCACCATTGTTGTCATGCCACGTCACGTGGAAGATGACGCCCTCGGCCTCGCCCCGCTCTGTGGGCACGCCCTTGAACCGCTTTCCCTCATAAGCGTTGGCTCGCTCGTCTCCGAATACTCCTGGCCACGACGTGTCACCGTCGAGAAGAAACATTTCTGGGTCACATGTGATGGAGACATCTGTCACCATCGCCCCACGATTCTCGAGCCAATAGAAGAATTCTTCGCCGAGGTTGTCCCGAGCATCGAAGTGCCATTTGGGCTCCCGGGTAGTAGCGCGCTCAACGGCAACTTCTGCGCTGCGGCGGTCGTATCCGCTTTGTTCGAGGGCGTGTCGGCCCGTATGCGAAATGATACGCAAGGAGAAGACCCACGCGAGCGTCCGTGGGATCCAGCCCCACATGACTTGGCGGAGTCGCCCTTGAAAGAGTGACATGACCAGAAACACAACGAGCCCAATGCTCAAGAACAAAGCGGCTATCGCGAGCCACGGCAACCCGGCGGCGTTGTTAATCGCCCAAGTCACGACGGCGCTTACCGCCGCGGTCACGACCCCTTGGATCAAAATGATCCCGCCTGTAGTCTGGCCGAATCGCACACGCTGTTCTTCACTCATCATTCAGATCGTACCGTTGCGCTCAGACTAAGCGGGAAGCCTCAACATGAAAGGCCTTAACAAGGCGACGGATGCTATAGAGGCTGATATTCCGCTCGCCGCGCTCTACTTGGTCCACGTAGGAGCGGTCAAGATCTGGGCGATGCGCTAGTTCCTCCTGGCTCAGCCTCTTCTTAAGGCGAAGCTCTCGGACGCAACGGCAAACGCTGCTCGCTGGGCGAGCTGCTTTGGCTTTGCCAAAGGCATTACTCAACGGTCTGTAGTGCGATTTCGCGGGAGCACCTCATCACGATCGGCGCGACTATGCAACGAAGCCAGCAGCCAAACGTGATGCCTGGAGTTGCTCCGCACTGATTGGCGATCGGCGTCCTTGAAGCTGATTGACAGCGATGACGATCTCGCCGCAAGCCCGATAGACCGCACGCAGAACGTCGGGCCGGGCGTCTTGGTACGTGGGGCAGCTCATATCGACATCCTCAACCAGCGCGCTGAGCCGACGCATCTACTTCTTCGGTTCCTCGTTGCCATTTATGTAGAGTTCCTCGAACTCCCGATACCCGATGGCGTCATAGGTACGAGAACCTTCTGATGCGCTCACCAGAAGAAGATCACCGATCGCGGCTTGCCAGTCTCGATAGATCCATGCCTCTCGGGTATCAAGCAA
This sequence comes from Cryobacterium sp., assembly GCA_019638935.1. Classification (GTDB taxonomy): domain Bacteria; phylum Actinomycetota; class Actinomycetes; order Actinomycetales; family Microbacteriaceae; genus Terrimesophilobacter. The sequence goes on along the minus strand of JAHBSW010000008.1, from coordinate 48,507 downwards.
TTGAACGATCTCCATCCAACGGACCCTCGACGGCATCGACATTGATGGGCCGGATGTGCTTGTCGACATGATTTCAAAAATTACATCATTCACCAGCTGGCGTTGTTGTGACTTAGTCAGTTGCTCAATCCTGGTTTTTCCGTGGCTATGGAGGGACCGACCGATGGGCACGTCGACATTCGCGCCAGCAGGCTTCACTTGAGCATGAGAAAGTGTGACCCGAGCTGTCTCGCCATCGCAAGCACCCGCATCTACTCCATGTATTGGCGATCTGCCAGAGCTTTCGAAAGCGTTTCGAGCGCGTCCTCGAGTTCACGCTGATGATTCCTGGGTCGACGCTGGTCGACGCTGAGGAAGAGTAGTTCTCGGCGCAAGGCCTGGGTTCAGGCAAGTAACGTAGCGAGTCGATAAAGCGTGCTCGCTGCCTTGTAGGTCTCGAAGCTGGTACGTGGCAGTTTAGTTTGCAGGTAACAGTCACGTCCTCTCTCCGCTACGAGTTCTTCGAGTCGGAACATTAGAGCGAGGGAAGCATGGACAAGAGGGTTCGAATATTTCTTGTGTAATTTGCGGGAGCTTCGGAACTGTTCACCGGCGTCCCGAGCAATGCGCACCACCTCCGAGCCAAGCGATGTGAGAAAGCGCAGCAGGCTGCCAAAGAGTACGCCGCCGAGTGTGATGAGTGCGACTTGGATCTCGATCGGCATAGTCCATACTCTCGTGAATACAGGTGAGAATAACAGTCACTGGGTTTCATCCTGGCGCAACTAGGGCAAAATCTTCATTCGGCAAAGGACTTTCACGCGGAGTGAGCCCGGGTATTCTTGTCGCCTCAGGCGGGCCAAGGGATTTACCGTACCACGAGCTTATGTCCTTCCACGGCGCCCCGTCCTGGTCGACACGGTGTGCCGATAATCACCGACAGGTGGGTATCGGCCTGGTTGAGATAAACCGTAACCAGAGTCGGCAACCCGACGTGGAAGTCATCGTTTAACGCGAGGGTGTGGACTGACGTTCAATCCACGACTCTTACTTCTCAGGGCATCGATGGGGTGTCTCAGAAGTCGACGTAGTTGCTCGGCGCGGTGTTCTGCGTTCGAGATTTCGGCATTCATTTGAGTATAGATTCCTTCAATGACTTCCCTGAATGCTCTCATACTCGCGTTTAGCCGCTCAATGTCCGCCTCGAGGAACTCGCCCGTGTGCGGGCTGGCGTCCTTGCCTCTCAAACGTCCGACCCAGAAATACACACTGTCAAATGAGTACTTAACCGCGTCAAATTCCTCGAAATAACTACGGCCAAGTACGCCTCTCCACAGGGCTAGGGGGTAGCGTCTTACTGCTCGATTGAGAACCTCCGCGTCTGTTTCGGGCGAATCGAGTAGGTCGATCAGTTCACTTGCGGCGAGGAACCATGCGGCCATAGCCTCCGAACGCTTGCGCCGCCGAAACAAGAAGTGATCGCCTGCCCAAAAACCTCCCGTTACTAACGCCCCAAGTGCGGCTCCGATCAGAAGGTTTGGCCAATCGATCACGGCTCAATCTTGGCAGGGTCGCGACGCTAGGAAAAGACAAGCAAGCGAATTCGTCTATTGTCATCGGTCGGGCTGACAGTGTCTGGATTCAGGACACATGTCACACCTAGAACGGTTCCTTAGACGCGGCAGGCAGCGTCGACATCTGCACAACAAAATGCAGGGCGCTGACCAGTAAATTCCCTGGAGCACAGATAAAGTCCCAGGTCAACGCCGACAAGAGCCGAAGCCCCCGACCGATTCATAAGCGTGACTCATGGCAGCAGTCACACCGCAACGCTCCGCATGCGCCGAAGAATCAGGGCACATGGTGTGACACATGTCCCGACTCATCACATTTGTCGGGCTGACAGGATTTGAACCTGCGACCCCTTGACCCCCAGTCAAGTGCGCTACCAAGCTGCGCCACAGCCCGTGACTTGCCTTCGCGCATCTGCGACGAAAGCCTCTGCAATCTTAGCCGCACTTGCAGCGAGTCGACGTACCATTCGGCTATGACCACCACACGACGCGCCGGGGCTTGGTGGATGCTCGCCGCATCCGTCGCGCTCGTCGCCCTTGTCGCCGCGCTCGGCACGCTCGCGACGACGTCCAACGTCGAGGGCTGGTACGCCGCCGCCGACAAGCCCGTGTGGACACCGCCCGACTGGGTCTTCGGACCGGTGTGGAGCATCCTGTACCTCGCCATGGCATACGCCGCCTGGCGCGTCTGGCTCACGCCCGACAGCCGGGCACGAACCACGGCACTCGTCCTCTATCTCGTGCAGCTCGTGCTCAACGGCGTCTGGTCGCCGCTCTTCTTCGCCGGCTACCCCATCTGGGGCGCGGCGGCGCTGTGGGCGGCATCCGTCGTCATCGTCGTGCTCGCAGTGACCATCCTCGCGACCATCGTTGCGTTCCACCGCGTCGACAAGTCGGCCGCGTACATCCTCGTGCCCTATCTCGCGTGGGTGCTCTACGCCAGCACCCTCAACCTCGGCGTCGCCGCGCTCGCGACCTAGCCCGATTCGGGCCGCACCCGTACTAGCATGTCCCCCAAGACGGGCACGCGTCCAAGCATCAACACGGTGCCCTGAACGGCGAGGAGGCGCTGCGCGATGAGAGAGTACTCCTTCATCAGCGTCGCGGTGAAGCGGCGCCGCGACGGTCGCGAGCTCGCCGACGACTACCGCGACATCATCCGCCAGCAGGCTCGCGACGGCTGGGAGTTCGTGCAGGCCATCCCCCTCGAGAAGCACACCGAACCCCGCATCGACCTCATCTTCACCAGAAAGGCAGAACAATGAAGCAGCCACTACGAATGTTCCAATCGCTCACGCTCGCGCTCGCCGGCCTCTTCGGGCTGTTCGTGTTCGCGGGCAACCTCATGGACTACGACTCCAACTTCCAGTTCGTGCGGCACGTGCTCAGCATGGACACCACCTTCGAGGGCAACGCCCTCATGTGGCGCGCCATCGACAACGAGGTCATCCACCACATCGGCTACTGGGGCATCATCATCGCCGAGGGCGTCTTCGCCCTGCTCGCCCTCGTTGGCGCCGTGAAGCTCTTCGCCCGCCGCAACGCCGACGCGCGAACCTTCAACCAGGCCAAGGCGTGGGGATACGCCTCCTACGCCGTCGGCCTGCTCGTGTGGTTCTTCGGCTTCATCGTGATCGGCTCCGAGTGGTTCGCCATGTGGCAGTCCGCCATCTGGAACGGCAAAGACACCGCGATGCCCATCGCCATCCTGCTCGGCACCTTCGCCGTGATCCTCGCCATGCACGAGCCCACGACGGGCGACGCCGCCGACTAGACAGCACGCAGCACCCGACGGGTGTGACGGATGCGTGCGGCCGAGCTCCAGACGCGGCCGCACGCATCCGCACGTTGTCAGTGTCAGGGGCGCGGCGTAGCGTTCTCCCATGCAGAACGTGACGACCGAGGTCGCGACCCCCGACCGCTGGGACGACGCCCAGCACGCCCTCACCGGCGGCGGCGACGGCAAGAGCTGCCAGTGCGGCTGGTGGACCCTGACCAACGCCGAATGGTCCGCCACCTCGGTCGACGACCGACGCGACCGGCTTCAGGGCGAGATCGACTCCGGCCCCCCGCCCGGCATCATCGCCTACGTCGACGGCGAGGCCGCGGGCTGGGTGCGCGTCGGGCCGCGCACGGCACAGGCGCGCATCAGCCGCACCCGCAACATCGCCACCGCGACCGTCGAGCCCTTCGACGATCCCCACGTCTGGGCCGTCTCCTGCTTCGTCGTGCGACGTGAGCACCGCGGCATCGGCGTCACAAGCGCCCTCCTGGATGCCGCCGTCGCCTACGCGCGAAGCTCAGGCGCGCGACTCGTCGAGGCCTACCCGATCGACACCGCTGGCACGAAGCACTCCACCAACGAACTGTTCCTCGGCACCCTCACGACCTTCCTCGCGGCGGGCTTCACCGAGGTCGCGCTCCGAAAGCCCGGGCGACCGCTCGTCGCACTGGAGTTGAACCCGTGAGCACCCAGCAGTCGACGATCGACTACCTTCACGACCAGCTGAGCGAGCTGCCCGACATCCGCAGCCGCAAGATGTTCGGCGAATACGGGCTGTACCTCGGCGAGAAGGTTTTCGCGTTCGTCTGCGACGACGAGCTCTTCATCAAACCGACGGATGCGGGTCGCGACTACATCGGCACCCCCGACGAGGCGCCCGCCTACCCCGGCTCCAAACTCTACTACCGTGTCAGCGGCGACCGTTGGGAAGACCGCGAATGGCTCACCGGCCTCGTCGTCGCAACCACCGACGCGCTGCCCGCGCCGAAACCCAAGAAACCCAAGTCGCTGGTTGAGTAGCCTCCCGCGGGCGGCGTATCGAGACCCCTCAAGGCGCGGAAAGGGTCTCGATACGCGCCTTCGGCGCTACTCGACCAGCGGAGTGAGCGTGCGGACCGCTCGACCAGCGGAGTGAACGTGCGGGCCACTCGACCAGCGGTCAGCGGCGGCGCTTCTCCCGCACTCGCACGTTGACGTAGATCGGCGTGCCCTCGAAGCTGTAGAGCTCGCGCAGGCGCCGCTGGATGAACCGGCGATACTGCGGGTCGAGAAAGCCGCTCGTGAACAGCACGAACGTCGGCGGGCGCGTCGACGCCTGCGTTCCGAACAGGATCCGCGGCTGCTTGCCACCGCGCACCGGGTGCGGGTGCTCCGCCGCGATCTCGGCAAGCAGCGCATTGAACTTGCCCGTCGGGATGCGGCGATCCCACGACTCCAGCGCGAGCTTCAGCGCCGGCACCAGCTTCTCGAGGTGCCGCCCCGTCTTCGCCGACAGGTTCACGCGCGGCGCCCACGCGACGTGCGCGAGATCCTGCTCGATCTCCCGCTCGAGGTAGCGGCGCCGTTCGTCATCCAGCAGGTCCCACTTGTTGAACCCCAGCACGAGCGCGCGGCCGCTCTCCAGCACCAGCTCGATGATCCGCACATCCTGCTCACTGATCGGCTCGGTCACGTCGATCATGACGATCGCGACCTCGGCCTTCTCGAGCGCGGCGCTCGTGCGCAGCGTCGCGTAGAAGTCGGCGCCCTGCTGCAGGTGCACGCGGCGACGGATGCCCGCGGTGTCGACGAACCGCCACACCTCACCGCCCAGCTCGATCTGCTCGTCCACGGGGTCGCGCGTCGTTCCGGCGAGCTCGTTGACGACGACGCGCTCCTCGCCCGCCGCCTTGTTGAGCAGGCTGGACTTGCCCACGTTCGGTCGCCCCAGAATCGCCACGCGGCGCGGACCGCCGATCTCCTCCTTCGCCACCGCCGAGACATCCGGCAGCACCGTGAGCACCTTGTCGAGCAGGTCCGCAACACCGCGACCGTGCAGCGCCGATACCGGCCACGGCTCCCCCAGCCCCAGGCTCCACAGCGAAGCCGCCTCGGGCTCCTGGCGCGCATCATCGACCTTGTTGGCGGCGAGCAGCACAGGTTTCTTCGACGCCCGCAGCATCTTGACGACGTGCTCATCGGTGGCCGTCGCACCCACGTTCGCGTCGACGACGAACAGCACCGCGTCGGCGAGGTCGACCGCGACCTCGGCCTGTGCCGCGACGGAGGCGTTGATGCCCTTCGCGTCGGGCTCCCAGCCGCCCGTATCGACGATCGTGAAGCGGCGATCGTTCCACTCCGCCTTGTAGTTCACCCGGTCGCGCGTGACGCCCGGGGTGTCCTGCACGACCGCCTCGCGGCGACCCAGGATGCGGTTGACGAGCGCCGACTTGCCCACGTTCGGCCGGCCCACGATGGCGAGCACGGGCAGCGCGGGCAGATAGATCGGGCCGCTGTCGTCGCCCTCACCGCCCGCGAGCAGATCGAGGTCGTCATCCTCGAGCTCGTAGTCGTCGAGCCCGGCTCGCAGGGCATTCGCGCGCTGAGCCGCAGCCTCGTCGTCGAGGGATGCCAACCGGTCGGCGAGCTCGGGGTTCAGCTCGGGAAAGTCGTCGTTCTCGTCGGTAGGCATGGGGACAATCCTACGGTGCCCCAGACTTGCTGGTTGAGGGATGGTGCCGAGGCGATTCGGGTGCGGTGATCTCGATACGCAGCGCGATGCGCTGCTATTCGATCAGCGGGAAGAGGTCGCCGCGCGCACCATCGAGACCAGGGCAGCGACCGTCTCCTCGAAGGAGAGCTCGGTCGAGTCGAGCACGGTCACGCCCTCGGCCGCATTCATGAAGTCGACGACGCGCATGTCCTGCGCATCCCGCTCGGTGACGATCGCACTCACGTTGTCGCGCGCCTCACCCAGCTCGAGGGCGCGGCGTGCCTGACGCACCTCATCCGAGGCGGTGAGCAGCACCCGAACCTGCGCGTGCGGGGCGACGATCGTCGTGATGTCGCGACCCTCGGTGATGATGCCCGGACGCGGATTGTCATGATCGCCGTGCGTCATGAGCAGGCGGAACCGGTCATTGAGCCACTCGCGCACGCCCGCGATGCGGGCGACGCTGCTCACTGCCGCCGAGACGCGGGTGCCACGGATCGCCTCGGTCACGTTCGCCTCCCCCACGAACACCTCGCGGTCGAAGGGGTCGAGGGCGAGTCTCAGCTCGAAGTCCTCGAGCAGGTCGATGACGTCGCCCGCCTCGTGCATGTCGATGCCCTGCTCGAGCGCGAACCAGGCGAGCGACCGATAGGCAGAACCCGTGTCGAGGTAGTCGAATCCCAGCTGCTGCGCCGCAGACCGGCTCACACTCGACTTGCCGCTGCCCGAGGGTCCGTCGACCGCGACGAGCACGCGGCCCGAGGCATCCGTGCTCACGTCCAGGCTCCGGCGATCCGCCAGTTGCGTGCCTCGAGCTCCTCGAGCAGTTTCTGCTCCACCTCGGGCAGCACCGAGATCTCGGCGAGACCGATCTGGGCGCCCGGCGAGTGCTCGAGCCGCACGTCCTCGAGGTTGACCCCGATCTCGCCGATCTCGGTGAGCAGGCGCGCGAGCTCACCGGGCGTGTCATCGACCATGACGACCAACTGCGAGAACTTTCGGTCCTGGCCGTGCTTGCCGGGAATCCGAGCCACCCCCGCGTTCCCGGCCGACAACGACTCGGCGATGCGGCGGCGGGCTCCGGATGCCTGTGGGTCGTCGAGCGCGCCGATCACCTCGTCGAGGCGGTCACGCACGCCGTGCAGCACGGCCGACACCTCCGCCGAGTTCGCCGCGAGAATCTGCGTCCACAGTTCGGGCTCGCTCGCCGCGATGCGGGTGGTGTCGCGGAGTCCCTGACCGGAGAGCGAGAGGGCGCGTTCGGAGCCGGTCACCAGTTCCGCGGCGAGCACCGTGGCGATGACCTGCGGCGCGTGTGAGACGAGAGCGACCGCGCGATCGTGCTCCTCGACGCTGAGGTGCACCGGAACCGCACCGAGGTCGAGCACGAGATCTTCGATCACGCCGACCTGTGCCGCAGTCGTTCCCGGCCGCGAGGTGATCACCCAGGGCCGCCCGAGAAAGAGGTCGGCGCGTGCTGAGACGACTCCCCCGCGCTCGCGCCCCGCGAGCGGGTGCGAGCCGAGGTAGCGACTCGTGTCGGCACCGGTGGCCTCCAGTTCGGCGAGGGGCAGAGCCTTGACGCTCGCGACATCCGTCACGAGAGCCTCCGGGTACGCGGACAGCTCGGCGGCGATGACGTGGGCGGTCTGGTCGGGCGGCACTGCGACGATGACGAGCGTGGGTCTGTCGGCATCCGTCGCCCTGCGACCCGCGCCGTAGTCGATGGCGAGAGCCACCGCCGCGGGCGATATGTCGTGAATCGCGACGTCGATGCCCCGTTGGCTGAGGGCGAGGCCGGCGCTCGCTCCGAGGAGGCCCGCACCGACGATGCGTACGGGACCGTGCAGTCGTGTGCCGTTCACTCTCAGCCCTTCTCGCGTGCGCTGTCGGCTGTCGCGGTGTCGGTCACGGCGTCCGCGCCACCGCCGACGGGAGGCTCCGCCCCCGACAGCGTGCGCAGCTCGCCAAGTTCGATGCTAGTCAATTCGCGCGACTGCCCGATCGCGAGCGTGCCAAGGTGCAGTGGGCCGAATGAGCGCCGAACGAGTTCCCGCACCGGATGCCCGACCGCCGCGAGCATACGGCGCACGATGCGGTTGCGTCCGGAGTGGAGGGTGAGCTCGACGAGGCTCGAGGAGTCGGAGCGGTTCATGAGACGGGCGGCGTCCGCCGCGATGGAACCATCCTCGAGGTCGACACCTGCCCTGAGCGTGGCGATCGTCTGCGGCGTGACCGCCCCATCAACCTTGGCGATGTAGGTCTTCGAGACACCGAACGAGGGGTGGGCGAGCACGTGAGCGAGTTCGCCGTCGTTCGTCAGCACGAGCAGCCCCGAGGTGTTGGCGTCGAGCCGACCGACGTTGAACAGCCGCTCCTCGTAACCCGAGACGAACGGGCGCAGATCGGGTCGGCCGCGCTCGTCGCTCATGGTGCTGACGATTCCGACCGGCTTGTTGAGCATGACGTAGCGCCGGGTCGTGTCGGTCTGCACGGCGACGCCGTCGACCGCGACACGGTCGGTCGGCAGCACACGGCGACCCGGTTCGGTGACCACCTCGCCGTTGACCTCCACCCTCCCCTCGGCGATGAGAATCTCCGAGGCCCGACGCGAGGCGACACCGGCAGCCGCCATCACCTTCTGCAGGCGCTCGCCCTCGACGCTCGCATCGCTCCCGCCCGCACCGCTCCCACCATCGGCGTCGACACCGGCGCCACCGTCAGTGGAGGTCATCGAACCCGTCCACCCCGTCGTCGAGCAGCGGGGAGATCCTGGGCAGCTCGTCGATCGAGTTGACCCCGAGCTGGGTGAGCATGAGCTCGGTGGTCTCGTAGTGGATCGCCCCCGTCTCGCTGTCGGTGAACGCCTCGGTGATGAGCCCGCGGCCGAGCAGCGTGCGCACGACCGAGTCGACGTTGACCGCGCGGATCGAGGCGACCTGGCCACGACTGATCGGCTGCTTGTAGGCGATGACGGCGAGCGTCTCGAGCGCCGCCTGCGACAGCTTCGAGGGGTTCTCGGTGAGCACGAACTCACGCACGACGTCGTCATAGTCCGCACGCACGTAGATGCGCCATCCGCCGCCCACCTCGCGGAGCTCGAATCCGCGACGGATGCTGCCCTCGGCTCCGTCGTAGTCCGCAACCAGTCGCTCGATCGACTGCCGCACCGCGGGCACGGGCGAGCCGAGAGTCGTCGCGATGCTCACGAGGCTCAGCGGTTCATCGGCGACCATGAGGATCGCCTCGATCGAACGCTCGAGGTCGCGCTCCGCGGGAGCGACGGTCGGCGCGACACGGGTGGTCTCGGTTGCGGGGTCAGTTGCCATAGTCGGCTCCCAGACTAGCGAGAGACTCGTCAGACCAGTTCGTCGCGTTCCAGCGCAGAGTGAGCTCGCCGAGCGGTTCGAGCTGCTCGAAGGAGATCGCCGAGCCGCGGTAGAGCTCGAGCACGGCGAGGAACCTCGCGACGATGACACCGCGCTGGTCGATTCCCGAGATCAGCTGCCGGAACGTGACGGGTTCGCCCTGGCGCAGAATCGCGACGACGTGTGCGGCCTGCTCCCGGATGCTCACGAGCGGCGCATGCAGGTGGTCGAGTCCCACGGTCGGCAGCTCGCGCGGCGCGAGCGCGAGCGCCGCGAGGGCGGCGAAGTCATCGGCCGTGAGCGTCCAGACGAGTTCGGGAGTCTGCCGACGGTACTTGTCCTCGAGACGCACGGTGCGCACGTGACGACCGCTCTCCGCCCCGAAGCGCTCGGCGAAGTACACCGACACCTCCTTGAAGGCGCGGTACTGCAGCAGGCGCGCGAAGAGCAGGTCGCGGGCTTCGAGCAGCGCGACATCCTCGGCGTCGACGAGTTCTCCCTGCGGCAGCAGGCCTGCAACCTTGAGGTCGAGCAGCGTCGCAGCGACGACGAGGAACTCGCTCGCCTGATCCATCTCCCGGTCGGTGTCGAGATTGCCGAGGTAGGAGATGAACTCGTCGGTCACCCTGCTCAGCGAGACCTCCGTGATGTCGAGCTCGTGCTTCGCGATGAGGCTCAGCAGCAGGTCGAACGGACCCTCGAAGTTCGACAGGCTGACCGAGAAGCCGGGCGTCGTCGTCGAGTCGGCGACATCCACGCTGGACGGTCGCGCTCTAGGCGACTGCGCCACGGTGGACCAGTTCCCGCGCGAGCTGACGGTACGACTCGGCCGCCTGATGGTCAGGGGCGAACTCGGTGATGGGGGCCGCAGCGACCGTCGCGTCCGGAAACTTCACGGTTCGCCCGATCACGGTGTCGAAGACCTTGTCGCTGAACGTCTCGACGACGCGCTCGAGCACCTCGCGCGAGTGCAGCGTGCGCGGGTCGTACATGGTCGCGAGGATGCCGTCGAGTTCGAGCGCCGGGTTGAGGCGATCGCGCACCTTGTCGATCGTCTCGACGAGCAGGGCGACCCCGCGCAGCGCGAAGAACTCGCACTCGAGCGGAATCAGCACGCCGTGGCTCGCTGTCAGGGCATTGACGGTGAGGATGCCGAGTGAGGGCTGGCAATCGATGAGGATGACGTCGTAGTCGTTGGCGACTCGGCGCAGGACGCGCGCGAGTATCTGCTCGCGAGCCACCTCGTTGACGAGGTGGACCTCCGCGGCGGAGAGGTCGATGTTGGCGGGGATGACGTCGAGGTTGGGGGTGTTCGTCTGCTGGATCGCGTCCTTCGGGTCTGTCGCCGCCGACAGCAGCAGGTCGTAGATCGTGACAACGTCGTGCGTGGGCACGGCAAGCCCCGCCGAAAGAGCACCCTGTGGGTCGAAGTCGACGCAGAGCACCTTGCGGCCATACTCCGCGAGCGCGGCACCGAGGTTGACGGTCGTCGTCGTCTTGCCGACGCCGCCCTTCTGGTTGCACAGTGCGATGATGCGCGCAGGTCCGTGTCCGTTGAGCTTCTTCGGAACCTCGAACGCCGTCACCGGCCGGCCCGTCGGCCCGAGCTCGTCGCCCTTGCTCGAGGCGACCGGGATCTCGCCGAGATCGTCGCCGTCGAGCCCGGGCAGGGCTTCTGCGGTGTCGTCTTTCTTGGCGGTCATTGAAGAAGTTTATGCGGACGCCCGCTGAGAGCCCCGCTGTACACACCTGCTCAGGACGTGGTCACCTCAAGCTCTGGTTGAGGGTTGGGCTTAGCGAGATCGTGGATGCGCCGTCGTGTACATGTCCCGCAGCGTGTCCGCGGTGAGCAGGGTGTAGAGCTGCGTCGTCGCCACCGACGAGTGGCCGAGCAGCTCCTGAACGACACGCACGTCGGCCCCGCCCTCGAGCAGGTGCGTCGCGAAGGAGTGCCGGAAGGTGTGCGGAGACAGCTCGACGCCGATGCCCGACTTCTCGGCACGCTCCTGCACGATGAGCCAGACGTTCTGCCGCGAGAGCCGCCCGCCGCGCACGCCGAGGAACAGTCCGGGTGTTCCCTTGCCTCGTGTCGCGAGCACCGGGCGAACCCGCACGAGGTAGGCGTCTATCGCGGCGCGAGCGTAGCTGCCCAGGGGAACGATGCGCTGCTTGCGTCCCTTGCCGAGCAGGCGCACGGCATCCGACACCCCTTCCTCGAGCCCGATCACGTCGTCGACGTTGAGGTCGGTGGCCTCGGAGACCCGCGCGCCGGTCGCGTAGAGAAACTCGAGCAGGGCGCGGTCCCGGATGTCGCGTTCGTCCTCCCCCTCACAGGCGGCGAGCACGGCCGCCATCTGGTCGACCGTCACGGCCTTGGGCAGGCGGCTCGGCAGCCTGGGTGCCGTGACGCCCAGCGTCACGTCCTTGTCGGCGAGCTGTTCCGCCACGAGAAAGACGTGAAAGCCGCGGACCGACGACAGCGTGCGCGCCGCCGAGGTGGGCGCGAAACCGCCGTCGCGATTGCGCAGCGACAACAGAAAATCACTGACCTCGGTGGTGCCGACGGATGACGGGGCACCGACTCCGCGGGACTCGAGAAACGTCAGATAGGCGTCGAGGTCTCGCCGGTACGCCGCAACCGTGTTCGCGGCGAGCTGCCGCTCCATGGCGACGTGGCGAATGTAACGCTCGAGGGCGTCCCGCAGGGTCGGGGACTCAGCGGCCGCCATGACCGTTCGCCGTTCGACGGGCGTGCTCGGCGAGCACCGCCGTCACGGTGAGTCCATCGCGCATCCTTCCGTCCCGACACGCCTCGAGCACGTCGGCGAAGGGAACACGATGCACTTCGAGCTCGGCCTCCTCACCCTGCCGATCAAAGGTCTCGCCCGTCGACTCGATATCACTCGCGCGAAAGATCGCGACGTGCTCGGAGCTCCCGCCCGTTGACGGAAAGTAGTCGATGAGCGAATCCCACGAGCTAGCCCGCAGATCGGCTTCCTCAGCCAGCTCACGCTTCGCGGTGTCAAGCAGCGGTTCGTCGGCGACGTCGCGAAGACCGGCGGGAAGCTCCCAGAACCAGATGCCCGAGGCGTGGCGATACTGCGTGATCAGAACGACACGATCGTCGTCGTCCACTGCGAGCACGGCGACGGCCCCCGGATGCTCCACATAGTCGCGAACCAGCTCGTCGTTGCCGAACCGAAAGCGATCACGGCGAACGTGCCAGACCGCGCCGTCGAACACCACCTCGGACTCGAGCACCTGGGCGCGCTCCGAACGGTCACGAAGCCGCTCTCCGCGAGGTTCACTCCCGTGGAGTTCGTCGTGACCGGCGACGTTACGCGTCAACAGGCTCGGCAACCTCGAACAGGCGGCTCGCGCGCTGACGCTCCAGTGCCGCGGTGACGAGTCCGCGGAACAGCGGATGCGCACGGTTGGGTCGCGACCGCAGCTCGGGGTGCGCCTGCGTGCCCACGTAGAACGGATGCACCTCGCGGGGCAGCTCGACATACTCGACGAGGTTGCGGTCGGGCGAGAGTCCCGAGAAGCGTAAGCCCGCATCCGCGATCTGCTCGCGGTACTGGTTGTTGACCTCGTAGCGGTGCCGGTGGCGCTCGCTCACGGTCTCGTCGCCGTAGAGCTCGCGCACGAGCGAGCCCTCCGCGAGGTCGGCCCTGTAGAGTCCGAGTCGCATGGTTCCGCCGAGGTCGCCCCCCGCGATGACATCGACCTGTTCGGCCATTGTGGCGATGACGGGATGCTCGGTGTCGGGGTCGAACTCCGACGACGAGGCGCCCGCGATGCCCGCTTCGTTCCGCGCGAACTCGATGACCATGCACTGCAGTCCGAGGCACAGTCCGAGCGCGGGGATGCCGTTCTCGCGGGCGAAGCGCAGCGCGCCGAGCTTGCCCTCGATGCCGCGCACGCCGAAGCCGCCGGGAACGCAGATCGCATCGACATCGGCGAGCTGCGCCGCAGCGCCCTCGGGGGTCTCGCAGTCATCGGACGCGATCCAGCGGATGTTGGCCTTCGTCTGCTGCGCGAATCCACCCGCGCGAATGGCCTCGGTCACCGAGAGGTAGGCGTCAGGAAGGTCGATGTACTTGCCGACGAGGGCGATCGTGACCTCGTCCTTGGGCTCGTGCACCGCGTGAAGCAGGGCCTCCCAGCCCGACCAGTCGACCTCGCCCGCTGCGACACCGAAGTGCTCGATGATGTAGGCGTCAAGCCCCTGCGAGTGCAGGATGGTCGGGATGTCGTAGATGCTCGACGCATCGGGACAGTTGACGACGGCCTCGGGGTCGACGTCGCACATGAGGGCGATCTTGCGGTTCATCGTGTCGGGCACAGGGCGGTCGCTGCGCAGCACGATGGCGTCAGGCTGAATACCGATCGACCTCAGGGCAGCCACCGAGTGCTGCGTCGGCTTGGTCTTCTGCTCCCCCGCGGCATTGAGGTAGGGCACGAGCGACACGTGCACGAAGAAGCAGTTGGCACGACCGAGCTCGTGGCGCACCTGGCGCGCGGCCTCGAGAAACGGCTGCGACTCGATGTCGCCGACGGTGCCGCCGATCTCGGTGATGATCACGTCGGGCTTGGGGTCGCCCGTCGTCATGGGCACTGTCGCCTGCAGCCGCATCCGGCGCTTGATCTCGTCGGTGATGTGCGGGATGACCTGCACCGTGTCGCCGAGGTACTCGCCGCGACGCTCCTTCGCGATGACGTCGGAGTAGATCTGCCCCGTCGTGACGTTGGCGGCCTGACTGAGATTGATGTCGAGGAATCGCTCGTAGTGACCGATGTCGAGGTCGGTCTCGGCGCCGTCATCGGTGACGAAGACCTCACCGTGCTGGAACGGGTTCATCGTGCCCGGATCGACGTTGAGATACGGGTCGAGTTTCTGCATCACGACGCGTAGGCCGCGTGCGGTGAGAAGGTTTCCGAGGCTGGCGGCGGTGAGTCCCTTTCCGAGACTCGAGACGACACCCCCGGTCACGAAAATGTGCTTTGTCGTCTCCGCGAAATGTTTGACCACCACGGGTTTGCAGTCTATCTCAGTGCGGGCACGGAATGCTGTGTGGCCACGCCGGTCTAGCAGCGCCCGTGGGGCGCGTATCGAGACCTCGGCCCTGTGATTCCGAGGTTTCGATACGGTCGCTGCGCGACCTACTCAACCACCGCTGGTCGAGCAGCCCGCGCTTAGCGGGCCGCCAACAGCGCTGGTCGAGTAGCGCCCGAAGGGCGCGTATCGAGACCTCGCGGGCCAGGAAGGTCTCGATACGCGCTCGAGCGCGCTACTCGACCAGCGGAGAACGGGTTACTCGACCAGCGAGTCAGCGAAGTCCTGCGCCGTGGTGAGCAGCTCGCGCGCGTGAGCGAGCCCGCTCTCGGAGTCCGCCAGGCCCGACAGCATGCGGGCGAGCTCTTCCGCGCGCTCCTCACCCTCGAGCCGGTTGACGCTCGAGGCCGTGAACTCGCCGTCGCTGCTCTTCTTCACGCGCAGGTGGTTGCTCGCGAAGGCGGCGACCTGGGGCAGGTGCGTCACGACGATGACCTGGGCGGATATCGCGAGCCGCGCGAGGCGTTTGCCGATCTCGATCGCCGAGGCGCCGCCTACTCCGGCATCCACCTCGTCGAAGATGAAGCTGGGCACGGGATCGTTCGCCGCGACGACGACCTCGATCGCGAGCATCACCCGCGAGAGCTCACCACCCGACGCGCCCCGGCTGAGCGGCCGCGGCTCCGACCCGGGATGAGGTCGCAGCAGAAACGACACCTGGTCCTTGCCGAACAGCCCGTGGTCGCCATCGCTCTCCACCCGCACGACGATCGTCGCGTCGGGCATGGCGAGGTCGCTGAGCTCGCTCGTCACCAGGGTCGACAGGGTCTCCGCCGCAGAGGAACGGATGCTCGAGAGCGTCTCCCCGAGCGCGATCACACGCTCGCGGTCGACCGCCGCCTGAGCGCGCAACTCTTCGACGCGCGTCGTGTCGTTGTCGAGCTCGAGCAGCCGGGCACTGCCGACGTCGAGAAAGTCGATGGTCTCATCGAGAGTCGGGCCGTGCTTGCGGATGAGAGCGCCCAGCACCGCGCGGCGTTCCTCGATGGCCTCGAGCTCGTTGGCGCCGTCGGCATCGAGCGACCCGAGATAGCTCGAGAGCTGCGACGAGACATCCGAGGCGTTGTAGAGCACGTTCGCGATCGCGTCGACGATGGGGGGCAGGGCGCTGTCGTGGCTTGCGACGCGTTCGAGCTGGCGGCGGGCGTTCTCGAGCAGTCCGAGCACGTTGTAACCGTCGTCGGTCGACTGCGCCGACACGAGTTCGAGCGCGCCCGCTGCAGCAAGTCGAAGGCTCTCGAGGTTGCCGATTCGCGTCGCGCGCTCCGCGAGCTCGACGTCTTCGCCGCGCTGAGGCGCGACCTGTTCGAGCTCGTCGATGGCGAGCCTGAGCTCCCCGGCCTCGCGGGTGCGCCGATCGCTCTCGGTCACGAGCAGGTCGAGCTCGTTCTGCCCGGCCTGCCAGCGGCGATAGGTCTGCTGATACTCGTCGAGCACGCTGGCGAGCTCGGCACCGGCGAACCGGTCGAGTGCTTCGCGCTGCGCGGTGGCCGAACGCAGGCGAACCTGGTCGGACTGCCCGTGAACGACGACGAGTTCGGCACCGAGCTCACTGAGCACACCGACCGGAGTCGACCGACCGCCCACCGTGGCGCGGCTGCGCCCCTCTGCCGAGACGGAGCGGCTGAGCACGAGCGCCGCGCGGCCGTTCCCCGCCGCGTCGAGGTCGCCACCGGCATCGGCGACGCGTTCGGCGACGGGTCCCTCGGAATCGATGATCCAGTGGCCTTCTACGACGGCCGCATCGCCTCCCTTGCGCAACGAGCCGCTGTCGGCGCGCTCACCGAGCAGCAGGCCGAGCGCGGTGACGATCATGGTCTTGCCCGCGCCGGTCTCGCCCGTGAGCACGGTGAACCCGGGGCCGAAGGGCAGATTCGCCTCACCGATCACCCCGAGGTTGCGGATCGAGAGCTCTTCGATCACTCCGAGCTTCCTGACTCTTGTGCTGTCGATTCCTCGGCGGGGCCGCGCCAGCCCGAGACCGGCAACTGGAACTTCTGCACGAGGCGATCGGTGAAGGGTCCGCCGTGCAGGCGTGCCACGCGCACGGGAGTGTCGGAGCGCCGAACGATCACGCGCGCGCCGCGCGGAAGATCGCGCGTGCGGCGACCGTCGCACCACAGCACACCCGTCCCCTGCGTTCGATCGAGCACCTCGACGGCGAAAACCGAATCCGGGCCGACCACGATGGGGCGAGCGAACAGGGCGTGGGCGCTCAGCGGCACGAGCAGCAGGGCGTCGAGGCTCGGCCAGACGACGGGTCCGCCGGCCGAGAAGGAGTACGCCGTCGACCCCGTCGGAGTCGACATCACCACCCCGTCGCAGCCGAAGCTCGAGAGCGGGCGGCCGTCGACCTCGATGACCACTTCGAGCATCCGTTCGCGACTCGCCTTCTCGACCGTCGCCTCGTTGAGCGCCCAGGTCTCATAGACGACCTTCGTGTCGACCTTGACCCGCACCGCGAGGGTCATGCGGTCTTCGACCTCGTAGTCGCGGTCGAGCGCGCGACGCACGCTCTCTTCGAGGCCCTCCTTCTCGGCTTCGGCGAGAAAGCCGACGTGGCCGAGGTTGATGCCGAGCAGGGGCGCCTTCGAGCCGCGCGCGACCTCGGCGGCGCGCAGGATCGTGCCGTCACCGCCGAGCACGATCACGAGCTCGAGGTCGGCGAGCGAGACACCGTCGCTCGTCGTCGCCGATGCGGCCTCACTGTCGAAGGTCTCCACGCTCAGGCTCGCGTCATGCGCGAGAAAGGCGTCGCAGTCGGCAAGCGGCACGACCGGCACCACCCCGTCAGCAGTGAGCATGCGGCACACGGTGACAGCGGCGTCGAGCGATTCGGGGCGCCCGGTGTGCGAGACCACGAGCATGTGCCTCGCGCCCACTGAACTCGGTGCCACGTGAACTCCCTGCCCCTCGACTCGCGTACTGAGCTTTCGCGTGGAGGTCACGCGAGCGCAGAAACCCGCTCCGACCATTCTGTCGGATTGGAACCGGATGCGGCAGAGAGCCAGGCCACATACTCGCGATTCCCGGCCGTGCCGGTGATTGGGGAGGAGATGATGCCGGCGACCGGCAACCCCAGATCCCACGCCGCCCAGAGCACGCCCATGATCGCGTCGTGGCGCGCCGCAGCATCATGCACGATTCCCTCGCGCGTGCCGCCCCTGCCCACTTCGAACTGGGGCTTGATGAGCAGCACGTAGTCGGCATCCGCACCCACCGTCGAGACCACGGCGGGCAGCACGAGCGTGAGCGAGATGAACGAGAGGTCGGCGACGACGAGGTCGACGGCGGATGCGTGGGGTGCGAGCCCTGCGAGAGCCTCGCTCGTGAGCTCGCGAGCGTTGAAGCCCTCGACCACGGTGACCCGCTCATCGGCGCGCAGCGCGGGCACCAGCTGATCGTGGCCGACGTCGAGCGCGACGACGCTCGCAGCGCCCCGATCGAGCAGCACCTGCGTGAAACCGCCCGTCGACGCGCCGAGGTCGAGGGCGTGACGACCCGTGGGATCTACCGGAAAAGCATCCAGAGCCCCCACGAGCTTGAGCGCAGCACGGCTCACCCAGTCGTGCGTCTCTTCTAGCTCGATGCGCTGGTTCTCGCGCACCCTCGTCGCCGCCTTCGTGGCAGTCCTGCCGTCGACCGAGACGAGACCCTCCTCGACGAGGCGGGCCGCTCGGGAGCGCGACACCGCGAGGCCGCGCTCGACGAGCGCGGCGTCGAGACGCGAATCGGTCACGGGCCGAACGTCACTCTGTGTGACCGCCGTCGAGCTCGCGCTGCAGCTCGTCGTGCAGCTGCTGGAACGCCGCCGCACGCGACTCGAGCGACTGCTGTTCGATCACGGTGAGGCGCTCGAGCAGCGCACCGTTCTCGGCCTCGCGTTCGGACTCACTCATGAACCCAGCCTAATTCGCCTCGAGGCGGTGGGCACGCAGACGTCGGCGTCGCGTCGCGTGCACTCACGAGTACAGTGCCGCATCGACGTCGAGCGCGTAGATCGGGCGACCCGACCCCCACACGGCCGCGCAGCCCGCGCGCAGCAGGTCGATCTGCGCGTCCCCCTCGCGCTCCACACCGACTCGCGCAGCACCCTCCCGCGAGAGCGAGAGCCGCACCGCCGCGGTGCCGACCGTGTAGATCGTGTCGCCCACGGCATCCGTCTCGACAGCCACCTCGGGGTACGACTCGTGCAACTCACCGAGGTGATCGAGAACGAACGTGGGCCGCGAGCTCGGATCGGCCGCGAGCACCTGCTTCGGGCCGTCGACGCCCGTGAGCACGAGCACCGAATCGATCCCGGCGCGGTTGGCGCCGAGGATGTCGGTGTCGAGCCGGTCGCCGAGAAAGAGCGGCTTCGTCGCACCGAACCGGGCGACGGCCTCCTCGAAGATCGCCACCTCGGGTTTGCCCGCGATGATGGGCAGGCGTCCGATCGCCGTGTGCACGGCCGAGACGAGTGTCCCGTTGCCGGGGGCCATGCCGCGCGCGGTGGGCAGCGTCCAGTCCTGATTGGTTGCGACCCAGGGGCGCTCGGCGCCCTCGCCCTGCAGCGCGAACGCGGCCTCGGCGAGGTGCTTCCAGCCGACCTCCGGTGCGTAGCCCTGGATCACCGCGGCCGGGTCGTCATCGGCCGAGTCGGTGACGGCGAAACCCGCGCGCGCGAGCTCGGCACGAAGGCCCTCGCCACCCACGGCGAGCACGAGGGAGCCCGCCGGCACGAGCCCCGACAGCAGGCGCACCGCCGCCTGCGGCGACGTCACCACCTCGTCGTCGGTGACCGTGAGACCGAGGTCGCGCAGCTGCTGGGCGACGGATGCCGGCGTACGAGAGGCGTTGTTCGTAACGTACCCGACACGCACGCTCCGAGACGCGCGGTTGATGCTCTCGACCGCGAACGGTATCGCGAACGGACCCTTGTAGACCACGCCGTCGAGGTCGGCGAGCACCAGGTCGACTCCGTCGAGAGGCGTGCGGCCAGGCACCCTAGAGCCAGACATCCCAGGGCTAGACATCCTCGGGCTGTTCCTCCACGTCGACGACCTCGAGCTCGTCGTCGCCCTCGTCGGCCGCCGCCATGAGGGCCGCGACGGCGACGTCGGCGCGATCGAACCACTGTGCGGCATCGGCGTCGCGACCGAGATCCTCGAGCACAGTGGCGTAGGCGGAGAACAGTGCGGGGCTGTAGGAGAAGGCGGTGTCGGGATCGAGCTGCGGGATCTCGAGCTCGGCAAGAGCTGCGTCGAGCTGTCCGAGGTCGAGGCGTGCGCCCGACATGGCGATCGCGAGCTCGACGGCGACCTCGGGCGGGAGGGCCGCACGCGGAACCGACCGCCCCAGCTCGAGCGCACGGTCGGGTCGGCCGAGGCCGCGTTCACAGTCGACCATCATGGGAACCTGGTCGTCCTTGCCCGAGATACGCCGGTAGGTGCGGAGCTCGCGCAGCGCAAGAGCGTAGTCGCCGACGGTGTACGCGGTGATCGCCAGAGTCTCGCGCACCACGGCGATGCGCCCCGCGCGACGGGCCGCCGAAACGGCATGCTGGTGGGCCAATGCCGGGTCAGAATCGATGAGCTTCGCCGCCATGACGAGGTGCTTGGCGACGCCCTCCGCGTTCTCCTTGCTCAGCGTCTTGAGCTGGTTGCGCGCGATGCGGTCGAGATCCTTATCGCTCACGTCCTCGGGAATGACGGGGTCTTCGTGACGCACGCGCACAGGACGAAGCCCGAGGGGGTCACGATCCTCTCGAGGCTCGCGTTCGCGAGCGTCACGGTCGCCGCGGGCGGGCTTGCCGTCGCGGGTCCAGAGGCGCTTCTCGCTGCCGTCGCGACCGCGGCCGCCCCCGTCCCCCCGCGGGACACCGGGCTTGCGAGGCCCACCGGAGGCGTGAGGCTTGCCCTTCGCAGGACGACCCGAGTCGGGACGCTTGCCCGACGGGGTTCCGCCCGGGCGGCGGGGGCGATCGGGGGTGTCTGGCACTGGGTTACTGCTTTCTTAGTCGTGAGGTCTCGATACGCCGCCTACGGCGGCTACTCGACCAACGGTAATCGGGAACTGCGCGCCGGCTCGGCGGCTCACTCGACCAACGATAATCAGGAACTGCACACCGCCTCGGTGGTTTCGAGACGATCGCTGCGCGATCTCCTCAACCACCAAGTTAACGAGAAATGGCCACCCGATCGATCGGGTGGCCATTTCACAAAGAAGTCCGGCGGTGTCCTACTCTCCCACAAGGTCCCCCTTGCAGTACCATCGGCGCAGAGAGTCTTAGCTTCCGGGTTCGGAATGTGACCGGGCGTTTCCCTCTCGCTATGGCCGCCGAAACACTATTGATTTATGTATCAGTCTCATAGCGGCATCCGGGTCTCGATCGGCCCAAAGAGCCTACTCGACCAGCGGATGCCGGATGATTCCCGACCGTAAATCGGGAACCACAAAGTGGACGCGAACATCACGTAGTGTGAGTTATCAAGTTATTGGCTTATTAGTACAGGTCAGCTCCACGAGTCTTTAGTCCTCGCTTCCACATCCTGCCTATCAACCCGGTAGTCTAGCCGGGAGCCTCTCCCCCTAAGGGATGGAAATCTCATCTTGAAGCTGGCTTCCCGCTTAGATGCTTTCAGCGGTTATCCTCTCCGAACGTAGCTAATCAGCGGTGCTCCTGGCGGAACAACTGACACACCAGAGGTTCGTCCATCCCGGTCCTCTCGTACTAGGGATAGATCTTCTCAAATTTCCTGCGCGCGCAGAGGATAGGGACCGAACTGTCTCACGACGTTCTAAACCCAGCTCGCGTACCGCTTTAATGGGCGAACAGCCCAACCCTTGGGACCCACTCCAGCCCCAGGATGCGACGAGCCGACATCGAGGTGCCAAACCATGCCGTCGATATGGACTCTTGGGCAAGATCAGCCTGTTATCCCCGAGGTACCTTTTATCCGTTGAGCGACAGCGCTTCCACAAGCCACTGCCGGATCACTAGTCCCGACTTTCGTCCCTGTTCGACCTGTCAGTCTCACAGTCAAGCTCCCTTGTGCACTTACACTCGACACCTGATTGCCAACCAGGTTGAGGGAACCTTTGGGCGCCTCCGTTACTTTTTGGGAGGCAACCGCCCCAGTTAAACTACCCACCAGGCACTGTCCCAGATCCGGATTACGGATCGTAGTTAGATATCCAATATGACCAGAGTGGTATTTCAACAATGACTCCACCTGAACTGGCGTCCAAGCTTCAAAGTCTCCCACCTATCCTACACAAGCCACACCGAACACCAATACCAAGCTGTAGTAAAGGTCACGGGGTCTTTCCGTCCTTCTGCGCGTAACGAGCATCTTTACTCGTAGTGCAATTTCGCCGAGTTCGCGGTTGAGACAGCTGGGAAGTCGTTACGCCATTCGTGCAGGTCGGAACTTACCCGACAAGGAATTTCGCTACCTTAGGATGGTTATAGTTACCACCGCCGTTTACTGGGGCTTAAATTCACAGCTTTGCTCCGAAGAGCTAACCGTTCCTCTTAACCTTCCAGCACCGGGCAGGCGTCAGTCCGTATACATCGTCTTGCGACTTCGCACGGACCTGTGTTTTTAGTAAACAGTCGCTTCCCACTGGTCTCTGCGGCCTTCTGAGGCTCCAGGAGCAAGTCCTTTCACCTTTCAGGCCCCCCTTCTCCCGAAGTTACGGGGGCATTTTGCCGAGTTCCTTAACCACGATTCTCTCGATCTCCTTGGTATTCTCTACCTGACCACCTGAGTCGGTTTAGGGTACGGGTGACTAAAACCTCGCGTCGATGCTTTTCTCGGCAGCATAGGATCATCGGATCTTGCCCTTGCGGGCTCCCCTTCAGCTCTCAGCCTTGATGGGGGACGGATTTGCCTATCCCCCGGCCTACAGCCTTGGCCAGAGACAACCATCGCTCTGGACCGACTACCTTCCTGCGTCACACCTGTTAATACGCTAACCGCACCAGAATGGGGTCGAGCGTTAGGCCGGCAGCTTCACCCCGAAGGGATCCGTCAGCCGGATTAGGACTCTTAGCACTACTGGATTGATTTGGGCGGTTTTTCGTCAGTACGGGAATATCAACCCGTTGTCCATCGACTACGCCTGTCGGCCTCGCCTTAGGTCCCGACTTACCCAGGGCGGATTAGCCTGGCCCTGGAACCCTTGGTCTTTCGGAGGACGGGTTTCTCACCCGTCTTTCGCTACTCATGCCTGCATTCTCACTCGTGTGGCGTCCACGGCTGGTTCACACCGCCGCTTCACTCGCCACACGACGCTCTCCTACCACTCCGTGCGCCTGGACATTCTTGCGAATGCCTAGCTATTGCACGAAATCTACAACTTCGGTGGTGTGCTTGAGCCCCGTTACATTGTCGGCGCAGAATCACTTGACCAGTGAGCTATTACGCACTCTTTCAAGGGTGGCTGCTTCTAAGCCAACCTCCTGGTTGTCACTGCAACTCCACATCCTTTTCCACTTAGCACACGCTTTGGGACCTTAGTTGGTAGTCTGGGTTGTTTCCCTCTCGACGATGAAGCTTATCCCCCACCGTCTCACTGCTGCGCTCTCACTTACCGGCATTCGGAGTTTGGCTGACGTCAGTAACCTTTTGGGGCCCATCGGCCATCCAGTAGCTCTACCTCCGGCAAGAAACACGCAACGCTGCACCTAAATGCATTTCGGAGAGAACCAGCTATCACGAAGTTTGATTGGCCTTTCACCCCTATCCACAGCTCATCCCCTCGGTTTTCAACCCAAGTGGGTTCGGTCCTCCACGCGCTCTTACACGCGCTTCAACCTGGCCATGGATAGATCACTTCGCTTCGGGTCTAGGACATGCGACTGAATCGCCCTATTCAGACTCGCTTTCGCTACGGCTACCCCTCTCGGGTTAACCTCGCCACATATCGCTAACTCGCAGGCTCATTCTTCAAAAGGCACGCTGTCACCCCTGCTATGGAGGCTCCAACGGTTTGTATGCAAACGGTTTCAGGTACTATTTCACTCCCCTCCCGGGGTACTTTTCACCTTTCCCTCACGGTACTTGTCCGCTATCGGTCATCTGGGAGTATTTAGGCTTACCAGGTGGTCCTGGCAGATTCACACGGGATTTCTCGGGCCCCGTGCTACTTGGGATACTCTCCATCGCTGCTCGACATTTCGATTACGGGACTGGCACCCTCTGTGGTCGACCTTTCAAAGTCGTTCATCTATATCGAGCATGTCAACGTTAACTTCGGCAGAAGTTATTGAGAGTCCCACAACCCCGACCATGCAACGCCTGCCGGCTATCACACATGATCGGTTTGGCCTGTTCCGCTTTCGCTCGCCACTACTAACGGAATCGCGGTTGCTTTCTCTTCCTGTGGGTACTGAGATGTTTCACTTCCCCACGTTCCCTCTACCCGCCCTATGTATTCAGGCGGGAGTCACCAGGTAGCATTGCTGCCCCTGGCAGGGTTTCCCCATTCGGAAATCCTCGGATCAAAGTTCTGTTATCAACTCCCCGAGGCTTATCGCAGATTCATACGTCCTTCTTCGGCTCCAGATGCCAAGGCATCCACCGTCTGCACTTAGAAACTTGATTTCACATGAGTTCAGAATCGATCGGCCGAATCCGAAGATTCGGCAGATTGACCAATGATTTGACTACTGCATAAAGCAGCAATCAAGTCTGTTGTGATATCGAGATCTAAAAGATCTCTATATCTAAGATGCTCGCGTCCACTGTGTAGTTCTCAAATTACGGGCGGTACCCTCCGCAATTGGCTTACCAATTGGCGAAAGGTCCATGAGGATTCGTTTCGATCTTTCGATCGGCCCGGTCCCTCAGGACCCAACAGCGTGCAAAGATCGAGCTTCACATTCCGTTCCGTTCCAACTCCGCAAGGGAGCGTACTGAGAGCAAAACCTTCTGCTCGATCACTATTCAAATGTTCCACCCATGAGCTCCATCTCAGTACATTCGACTGAGCATGGCTCTGGCTAAGACTGGCAAGCCAGCTAGCACAGTGCTCCTTAGAAAGGAGGTGATCCAGCCGCACCTTCCGGTACGGCTACCTTGTTACGACTTAGTCCTAATTACCGATCCCACCTTCGACAGCTCCCTCCTTGCGGTTGGGCCACTGGCTTCGGGTGTTACCGACTTTCATGACTTGACGGGCGGTGTGTACAAGGCCCGGGAACGTATTCACCGCAGCGTTGCTGATCTGCGATTACTAGCGACTCCGACTTCATGAGGTCGAGTTGCAGACCTCAATCCGAACTGAGACCGGCTTTTTGGGATTCGCTCCACCTTACGGTATTGCAGCCCTTTGTACCGGCCATTGTAGCATGCGTGAAGCCCAAGACATAAGGGGCATGATGATTTGACGTCATCCCCGCCTTCCTCCGAGTTGACCCCGGCAGTCTCCCTTGAGTTCCCACCATTACGTGCTGGCAACAAAGGACGAGGGTTGCGCTCGTTGCGGGACTTAACCCAACATCTCACGACACGAGCTGACGACAACCATGCACCACCTGTATACGAGTGTCCAAAGAGTTGACCATTTCTGGCCCGTTCTCGTATATGTCAAGCCTTGGTAAGGTTCTTCGCGTTGCATCGAATTAATCCGCATGCTCCGCCGCTTGTGCGGGCCCCCGTCAATTCCTTTGAGTTTTAGCCTTGCGGCCGTACTCCCCAGGCGGGGAACTTAATGCGTTAGCTGCGACACAGAAACCGTGGAATGGTCCCTACATCTAGTTCCCAACGTTTACGGCATGGACTACCAGGGTATCTAATCCTGTTCGCTCCCCATGCTTTCGCTCC
Organism: Cryobacterium sp.; assembly: GCA_019638935.1. Classification (GTDB taxonomy): domain Bacteria; phylum Actinomycetota; class Actinomycetes; order Actinomycetales; family Microbacteriaceae; genus Terrimesophilobacter. The sequence continues at coordinate 23,181 of JAHBSW010000008.1, read as the reverse complement.
TCAGCGTCAGTTACGGCCCAGAGATCTGCCTTCGCCATCGGTGTTCCTCCTGATATCTGCGCATTCCACCGCTACACCAGGAATTCCAATCTCCCCTACCGCACTCTAGTCTGCCCGTACCCACTGCAGGCCGGAGGTTGAGCCTCCAGTTTTCACAGCAGACGCGACAAACCGCCTACGAGCTCTTTACGCCCAATAATTCCGGACAACGCTTGCACCCTACGTATTACCGCGGCTGCTGGCACGTAGTTAGCCGGTGCTTTTTCTGCAGGTACCGTCACTTTCGCTTCTTCCCTACTAAAAGAGGTTTACAACCCGAAGGCATTCGTCCCTCACGCGGCGTTGCTGCATCAGGCTTGCGCCCATTGTGCAATATTCCCCACTGCTGCCTCCCGTAGGAGTCTGGGCCGTGTCTCAGTCCCAGTGTGGCCGGTCACCCTCTCAGGCCGGCTACCCGTCGTCGGCTTGGTGAGCCGTTACCTCACCAACTACCTGATAGGCCGCGAGTCCATCCTCCACCGATAAATCTTTCCACCCCCAGAAGATGCCTTCGAGGGTCGTATCCGGTATTAGCCACCGTTTCCGGCGGTTATTCCAGAGTGAAGGGCAGGTTACTCACGTGTTACTCACCCGTTCGCCACTAATCCACCAGGAGCAAGCTCCCGGGTTCATCGTTCGACTTGCATGTGTTAAGCACGCCGCCAGCGTTCGTCCTGAGCCAGGATCAAACTCTCCGTAAATGTTTGATTGCACGACTGACGAGTCAGTCGGCACATCTAGTTGCAGCCCCGAAGGGCTGCGAGTTTGACTCTGACAAGAGAACAAACATCATTGCTGACGTTTGTTGTATTGTCTGAATTTTTCCAAAGGAATCTCTTCAGCTGACCGAGGTCAGCCGACGAGGTTTTTGGCATTTGACATGTGCACGCTGTTGAGTTCTCAAGGATCGGGCGCGCCTGAATCGCGACCTTCCGGCCGTTTTCAGGGCAACTGCTCTAACCTAGCACCTGCGCAGCACCTCGTCCAATCCAGGCCCTTGTCCCTTGGGGACGAGGCCGGAGGCCGCGATGCGAGTCGCACGTGGGTCTTCCATCCTAGATCGCTTCGCCGAAGTCTTCAAGACCTTGGTTAGCTCTAGAGCCGGAAGGTTGTCCCGCTTGAGGCCGGAGAGCGCTACCGCTGCTCCGCACCTTTGGGGTGACAAGGGAAAACATTACGGGACGATTGGGCCAATTCCAAATTGGACGTGTTTCTCGGGCGTGTCGCACGTTAGGCGCGCCACGCCACGGCCCGACCGCCGAGACGGCGGTCGGCGCGATGGGCGCGCGAGGGCCAGAAATGGCCCTCGCCTCGAGCACCCGTGCGAAGGCGTGTCGCCGTGTCGCCGGTTGAGTAGCGGGCGACGCAGTCACTCGCGTATCGAAACCAGACCCCTGCAAACGTAAGGTTTCGATACGGCGCCTCCGGCGGCTACTCGACCAGCGGAATGGCATGGACAAAGGCCAGAAAAGGCCTTCGCTTCGAGCTCCAGCGCGCAAGCGTGTCGCGCCGCACATGCTGGTTGAGGAGGCCGAAGGCCGTCTCGAAACCGAGGTGCACGTGTGGTTTCGAGACGACCGCTACGCGGTCTCCTCAACCAGCAAGGTGCATCGTTGCTGGGTCTCGATACGCCGCTGTGCGGCTACTCGACCAGCGGTACAGGGAGAGCAGGTCTCGATACGCCGCTGTGCGGCTGCTCGACCAGCGCGGTACGTGGTGAGCGGGTTTCGATACGCCGCCCGCAGCGGCCACTCAACCGGCGGCGGCGACGCCGGCGAGGGTCTTCTTGCCGCGGCGCAGCACCGCCATGCCGTGAATGAGGTCGGCATCCGTCAGCGTTGCATCCTCGCTCTCGACCTTCACGTTGTTGAGGTAGACGCCGCCCTGCGCGATCGCGCGACGCGCCTCCCCCAGGCTCGACGTCAGGGAGGTGTCGACGAGCAGCTGGGTGATGGCGGCATCCTGAGCCACGGTCGCGGTGGGCAGCTCCTCGAGCGCCGCAGCGAGAGTGTCGCGATCGAGGTCGGCGAGCTCGCCCTGACCGAAGAGGGCCGCGGATGCCGCGACCACCGCCGCGGTCGCCTCGGCACCGTGCACCAGGGTCGTCACGTCGAGGGCGAGGCGGCGCTGCGCCTCCCGCTTGAAGGGCTCGGACTCGACCGCGCGTGCAAGCTCGTCGATCTCTTCGCGTGTGAGGAAGGTGAAGATCTTGAGCCGGGCGATGACGTCGGCGTCATCGGTGTTGAGCCAGAACTGGTAGAAGCGGTACGGGCTGCACATCGCGGCATCCAGCCAGATCGCATTGCCCTCGCTCTTGCCGAACTTGGTTCCGTCGGAGTTCTCGATGAGCGGGGTGCCGATCGCGTGCACGCTCACGCCCTCGACCTTGCGGATGAGCTCGGTTCCGCTCGTCAGATTGCCCCACTGGTCGCTGCCGCCGGTCTGCAGCACGCAGCCGTACTGGCGGTAGAGCTCGAGAAAGTCCATGCCCTGCAATATCTGGTAGCTGAACTCGGAGTAGCTGATGCCCTCGCTCGAGTTGAGGCGCGCGCTCACGGCATCCTTCTTGAGCATCGTGCCCACCCGGAAGTGCTTGCCCACGTCGCGCAGGAAGTCGATCGCGCTGAGCGGCGCCGTCCAATCGAGATTGTTGACGAGACGGGCGGCGTTGTCGCCCTCGAAGCTGAGGAACCTCGCCACCTGCGCCTGCAGGTAGCCCACCCACTCGGCGACGGTGTCCTTCGTGTTGAGGGTGCGCTCGGCCGTGGGGCGGGGGTCGCCGATGAGTCCCGTGGAGCCGCCGACGAGGCCGAGCGGCTTGTGGCCGGCGAGCTGGATGCGGCGCAGCAGCAGCAGCTGCACGAGGTTGCCGAGGTGCAGGCTCGGCGCTGTCGGGTCGAACCCGCAGTAGTAGGTGACGGGGTCTCCGGCGAGCAGTTCCTTGAGCGCGACCGCGTCGGTCGAGACGTGCACGAGGCCGCGCCACTCGAGTTCATCCCAGAGGGTCTCGAAGGTCGGGTCGTTGCGCTGCGCAGAGAGAGGCTCTGCGGCGAGGATGTCGGTGTCGGCCACGAAACAACATTAGCCGCCAGACTCGGCGCCTCAGAGCTGACTCGATTCAGAGCTGACTCCATGCATCAAGTTTCAAGACTTGATTCAGTCAAATCAAGGCTCTATGCTTGATCTAGCGAAAACAAGTGCAGAAGCTTGATCCCCTGAGCATTCACAAAGGAACGCCATGTTCGTCATCACCGCCGACCAGGTCGCCAGTCGCACGAGCGACGACCTCGTCGCAGTCACGCTCGACGGCCTCAACCACGGCCCCCTCCACCTCACGATGGCCGCCGAGCGCACGGTTGGCGACGAGCTCCAACTGCTCGTCGACGACGCGAGCACCGCGCTCGCCGTCACACTGCACCTGACCAGGCACGGACGGTGGAGCGTGGGATGCGGGGTCGGGGGTGCGCTCACTCCCCTGCCCGCAAGCATCCGCGAGGCCACGGGAACCGCGTTCATCGCCGCACGAGCGGCCATCGAGCGAGCGAAGAAGTCCCCCACGCGATTCGCGCTCGAACACGCCGAATCGGAGGCGCGCGCCTCCGACGCTGAAGCACTCATCGACCTCCTGCTCGCGCTGCGCGCCCGACGGTCCATGGAGGGGTGGCAGGTGCATGACCTGCTCGAGACTGGCCTCACCCAGGCGGATGCGGCCGAGCGCCTCGGCATCTCCCCGCAGGCCGTGAGCGATCGCGCTCGCGCCGCCGATCTTCGGGTGGAGTACGCGGCACGGGAACCTCTCATCAAAATGCTGGAAAGTCTCGATAGCGTGGTGGTCGACAGCAAGGGAGCTCGCGCATGATCTACTTCTTGTCGGTGCTCGGATGGATGCTCGTCGTGCTCATGCTCGGCGGGGGGCTCGCGCTCACGCTCATCGCGTCGAAGAACGGCAGGCACTGGGTCATCGCCCCCGTCGCCCTGCTCGTCATAGCCGCAATACTGTTCGCGGCCCTCGGCGGGCTCGCCACCGCCCCCCATGTCTCCTTCGTGATCGTCTCGATCGCGCTTCTCGTCGCCATCGGCGTCATCGGCGGCAGCCCCGTCGTTCTCGTGGTGCTCGAACTCGCCGGCAGCGACAAGAACTCCCTCGGCGAGCACGGCGGAATCCTGGTCACGGATGCCGGTGCGAAGAAGGCGACCCGCGAGATCCTGCGCGGAGGCGCCACGATCGGCTACCTCGAGAGGCTCATCATCATGGGTGCGGCGCTCGTCGGCCAGTTCGCGGCGGTGGCGATCGTCGTCGCGGTCAAAGGGCTCGGGCGCTTCAGCGAACTCGAGAACGCCGCGGCACGCGAGCGGTTCATCATCGGAACGCTCGCAAGCATCGCCTGGGCCGGAGCCTGCGTCGCGCCGGCCGTCATCGGCTGAGAGCGCGGAGCCCGCTACGCAGCGTCTTCAGTTCTCAGTCGAGTCGTAGGCCCCGACGAGGTTGCCCTCGGAGTCCTTGAAGTAGGCGTAACGCGAGTTCTCGTCGAGGCTCTGGATCTCGCCGACCTGCTCTCCGCCGTGCGCCGTCACCGCCGCAAGGGTCTCCTCGAGGCTGTCGACCGTGATGACGATCGTCGGGTGCGGCACCTCGGCGCGGATGTGAAGATCGCCGTTGATGCCGTCGTCGCTTCCGGTGCGGATCATTCCCATGTCCTCGCCCCACGGCTCATAGTCGAAGCCGAACACGTCGCGGTAGAAGGCGCTCGCGCGCTCGATGTCGTCGGCGGGGATCTCGAAGTGCTCTACTTTTGCCATGAGGCGACGCTACGGCAGAGCACCGACCTCGTCTAGGGGGTTTCGCGAACGTTCACCTTCTTGACGGCCGCCGCCTTGTAGGGCGAGACCGTCGGGTCGCCGGGAATCCAGAACCGCCACGGGAACTCGTCCGAGCCGCCCGGTCCCGACACACCGGTGCGCGGTCCCTGCGAGAAGGCCGCCACCGGTTCACGCAGCTCGAGGCGAACGCGGGAGCCCGCCACGACATCCACCCCGCCATCGCCGAGGGTGATGCCCGTTGCGACGACGAGCCGTGCTGGCCCGCGGGCGAGGTCGGCGTCGACACGCGAAGTCGCGCGGCGCGCCCGGGCGAGGTCAAGACCCTCGACGATCTCTCCGCCGCGCAGCAGGATTCCCGAGCCGATCCCCTCGGGCGAGCAGACCACGTTGGCGCAGGTGTGCATGCCGTAGGTGAAGTAGGTGTAGAGGTGTCCGGGCGGGCCGAACATGACCCTGTTGCGCTCGGTGCGCCCTCGGTAGGAGTGCGAGCCGGGGTCGACGGGACCGTGATACGCCTCGACCTCGGTGAGGCGCACGGTAACGGTGCCCTCGTGGTCGGTGACGTGCAGAAGGGCGCCGAGCAGCAGGGGCGCGACCTCGGGGGCGGGAGCTGACAGGAGGGTGCGGCTGAGGCTCATTGCGGGTGTGGTTTCGATACCCGCCGCTGCGCGGCGCTACTCAACCGCCGAATCTCGTGACAGCGAGGCGACGCGGGCAGTGAGCGCCGCGAGCTGCTCCGCGACCCGCACAGGCGCGGTGCCGCCGACGCCGTCGCGGCTCGCCACGGAGCCTTCGACGGTGAGCACCTCGCGCACCCCGGGCGTGAGCGCGGGCGAGATCGAGGCGAGCTGCTCGTCCGTGGCCTCGTGCAGGTCGAGACCGTCCGCCTCGCACAGCCGCACGAGCGCGCCGCTCAACTCGTGAGCCTCACGGAATGGCACGCCCTGCTTCACCAGCCACTCCGCGACATCCGTTGCGAGCGAGAAGCCCTGCGGGGCGAGCTCGGCCATGCGCTCGGTGTTGAAGCGCAGCGTCGCGAGCATGCCCGTGAAGGCGGGCAGGAGCACCTCGAGCGTCTCGACCGAATCGAAGACGGGTTCCTTGTCCTCCTGCAGGTCGCGGTTGTACGCGAGCGGCAGACCCTTGAGGGTCGCGAGCAGACCGGTGAGATTGCCGATGAGTCGGCCGGCCTTGCCACGGGCGAGCTCCGCGATGTCGGGGTTCTTCTTCTGCGGCATGATGCTCGACCCGGTGGAGTAGCCGTCATCGAGGGTGACGAAACCGAACTCGCGGGTGTTCCACAGGATGACCTCCTCAGCGAGCCGGGAGAGGTCGACGCCGAGCTGCGCGGCGACGAAAGCGAACTCCGCGACAACATCGCGCGACGCCGTCGCGTCGATCGAGTTCTCGGCAGGGCCGGCGAGTCCCAGCTCGCTCGCGACGAGTGCGGGGTCGAGTCCGAGCGTGCTGCCGGCGAGAGCACCCGAGCCGTAGGGCGAGACGGATGCTCGCGCCCGCCAATCGCGCAGGCGCTCGAGATCGCGCACGAGCGGCCAGGCGTGGGCAAGCAGGTGATGGGCGAGCAGCACCGGTTGCGCGTGCTGCAGGTGGGTGCGGCCGGGCATCACGGCGTCGGGGTGCGCGCTGGCCTGGGCGGCGAGCGCGTCGACGAGTTTGACCACCTCGCTCGCGATGACCCTCGTGTGGTCGAGCAGGTAGAGACGCACCAGGGTCGCGATCTGATCGTTGCGGCTGCGCCCCGCGCGCAGCTTGCCGCCGAGCTCGGCCCCGGCGAGCGCGACGAGCTCTCGTTCGAGCGCACCGTGCACGTCTTCATCGGATTCGTGCGCGGTGATGGTGCCCTCGTTCACACCCGCCTGGAGGCTGTCGAGGGCTGCGAGCATCCGGTCGAGCTCGTCCGCTGCGAGGTTGCCCGCAGCAGCGAGCGCCTTCGCATGCGCACGCGAACCGGCGATGTCATAGGGGGCGAGCTGCCAGTCGAAGTGCGTCGAGCGGCTCAGCCGCGCAAGCTCGGGTGAGGGACCGGACTCGAATCGGCCACCCCAGAGCGCGCCTTCGTTGGTGGCGCCGCCCGTGGTGGTGTCTGCCGAACTCATAGCTTCAGTCTGCCACCTCATGGCGGCCACTCAGGCGCGACTCCAACCGGTCCAGGGCGACTAGCCCCCGTTGTGGCTCGTGCTCTCTATCTCCTCCAGCCCGACGGCGGCACGCAGCTCTTTCGCGTCCTTGGCGAGGGAGCTCTTTTCCATGAGATCGGCGAGCGAGTCGGCGATGGCGTTCAGCTTGTGCTGAACCGCGTGGTCCGCGCGTGTCTGGCTGTTCTGCAGCAGCGCGACCATGAGAAACGTGACGATCGTCGTGATGGTGTTGATGATGAGCTGCCAGGTGTCGATGTTCTGAATGAGCAGAATCGACGGCGCCCAGACGAGAACGAGCACCACGCAGAATACGAAGAACCACGCTTTGCTGGCGAGCCGCGAGGCGTGCTCCGCAAAACGGTCGAAAGCACCCATCTCGTGTGAAATCTGACTCGGCATCAGCGGTTCGGTTGCCACCGTCATACCCCTTTCGCTCGATGCGGCTGGAGTCTACGCCCGAACAGTGGGGGCGCTCACAGCGAGCTCACTGCTTCGCCAGCAGCCAGACGAGCAGGGCCTTCTGCGCGTGCAGGCGGTTCTCCGCCTCGTCCCACACAACGCTCTGCGGACCGTCGAGAACCTCGCTCGTCACCTCGAATCCGCGGTCGGCGGGAAGGCAGTGCAGGAAGATCGCCTCGGCGGATGCGTGAGCCATGAGCTCGCTCGTCACCTGGAACTTGCCCAGCTCGGCCAGCCGCTCCCTCGTCTCGAGCTCCTTGCCCATCGATACCCACGTGTCGGTGACGACGACATCGGCATCCGTGACCGCCTCCACGGGGTCGGTGAACAGCGTGGCCGACCCGCCCGTCGACGCCGCGATGCGCGTGGCGTCGCTGACCACGGCTGCCGCCGGTGCGAAGGAGCTCGGCGAAGCGATGCGCACGTTCATTCCCGCGGTTGCCCCCGCGAGCAGATAGGACTGGGCCATATTGCAGCTTCCATCGCCGACGAAGGCGATCGTGAGACCTGCGAGATCACCGCGGCGCTCCCGAATCGTGAGGAGGTCGGCGAGCAGCTGGCAGGGGTGGAAGTCATCGGAGAGCCCGTTGACGACGGGAACCGTCGTGCCCTCGGCCATCGCCTCGAGCCCCGACTGGGCGAACGTGCGCCACACGATCGCTGCGACCTGGCGTTCGAGGATGCGAGCGGTGTCCTGCGGGGTCTCCTTGCCGCCGAGCTGGCTGTCCGCCGTCGTGATGATGAGCGGGTTGCCGCCCAGCTCGGCGATGCCGACCGCGAAGCTCACGCGCGTGCGCGTGGATGACTTGTCGAAGATGACCGCGACCGTGCGGGGGCCTTCGAGCGGTCGCTCGGCGAACCGATCAGCTTTGAGGCGCAGTGCGAGGTCGAGGATCTCGGACTGCTCCGCCATTGAGAGGTCGTCGTCACGCAGGAAGTGGCGGATCACGAGTGTGCCCCTGCTGAGTCGTTGCTGGAGTCGAGACTCGCGAGAGCCGCGGCGAACAGTCGACCGAACTCGTCGACCTCGGTGTCCCCCACGATCAGCGGGGGTGCGATGCGGATGCTGTGGTCGTTCGGTGCGTTGATGATGAGTCCGAGTTCGAGCGCGGCGCTCGACAGCTCCTTGGCGCGCGGCTCGGTGAGGCCGATTCCGATGAGCAGACCGCGCCCCCGCACCGCCGAGATGTGGGGCGAGCCGAGGCCGGCGACGAGCGCGCGAATCTGCTCTCCGCGACGACCCGCGTTGCCGATGAGCCCCGCCGACTCGATCTCGCCCAGGACCGCGCCGCCCACCGTCGTTGCGAGCGGGTTGCCGCCGAAAGTGCTGCCGTGGTGTCCTCGCTGCAGCAGGGCTGACGCCTCGCCGAAGGTCACGAGCGCGCCGATCGGAAAGCCTCCGGCGAGCCCCTTGGCGACCGCGATCGCATCCGGGGTGACGCCGAACTGCTCGAAGGCGAACCACGTTCCCGTGCGCCCCACGCCGGTCTGGATCTCGTCGATGATGAGCAGCGCGGCGTGCGTGGTCGTGAGTTCGCGGGCGCGGGCGACGAAGCCCTCGGGCAGGTCGACGACGCCGGCCTCACCCTGGATGGGCTCGAAGATGACGGCGGCGACCGTCTCATCGACCGCGGCCTCGAGCGCCTCCAGGCTGGGATCGATGTGCTCCACTCCCGGCACGAGGGGCGCGAAGGCCTTCTGCAGCGCGGGCTGACCGGTCAGCGACAGAGAACCCATCGTGCGGCCGTGGAACGAGCCCTTGAGCGTGAGGATGCGCGTGCGCCGACCGGTGCAGTTGAGTCGGGCGAGCTTGAACGCGGCCTCCATCGCCTCGGCGCCGGAGTTGCCGAAGATGACCCGCCCCTCATCGCCCGCGCCGCTGATGCGCTTGAGCGTCTCGGCGAGTGCGAGCTGCGGGCGGCTGGCGAAGTAGTTCGAGACATGCGCGAGCTTCGCCGCCTGCTCGCTCACCGCCTCGACGAACACCGGATGCGCGTGCCCGAGCGAGTTGACCGCGATGCCGCCGAGAAAGTCGAGGTAGCGCTTGCCGTCGACGTCCCAGACATACGCGCCCTCGCCGTGGTCGAGGAACGCGAGCGGGGGCGCGAACGTGCCCATCATGGCGTCGGCGAACCGTTCGTCGAGGGTGCTGTCGATGGTCTCGCTCATGCGTTTCTCCGTGGTGCATTCTGTGGTGCGGTCTCTGTTGCGGGGGTGAAGGTGGTGCCGTTCGCACCCAGGGCTTCCCGAGTGAGGGGATGCGGCACGCGACCGTCGATGATGCGCGCCCGTGCGACTCCCCCGTCGAGCGCGTCGAGGCATGCGGCGGCCTTTGGGATCATGCCCGCTTCGAGACTCGGCAGCAGGCCGCGCAGCCGGTCGGCATCGAGTTCGTGCACGAGCGAGGCAGGGTCGGGCCATGCGAGGTACAGGCCCGCGACGTCGGTGAGGATGACGAGCTCGTCGGCGTCGACCGCGACCGCGAGCGATGCCGCCGCCGAGTCGGCGTTGACGTTGAGCACGGCCCCTTCGGCGTCCGGAGCGCTGGCCGAGACGACGGGGATCGCCCCGCCTGCGACCGCGTCGAGGACGACTGCGGGACTCACCGAGACGACCTCGCCGACCTCGCCGAGGTCGACCTCCACGCCGTCGACGACCGTGCCACGACGTCGCGCAAGAAAGAGCTCGTCGTCGAACCCGGTGACGTGTCGCGCCGCTCCGCCGACCCGGTCGATGCGCGCGGCGAGTTCGGCGCCGATGTCGCTCAGCACGCGGCGAACGACGAGCGCGGCATCCGGGGTCGTGTATCGCAGCCCCCCACGAAACTCGCTCGGGAGCCCAACGCGTTCGAGCTCGGCAGAGATCTGCGGGCCGCCACCGTGCGTGACGATGACCCGAACACCGGCACTCTTCAGCGCGACGACGTCCTCGGCGAACGCATCGCTCAGGGCGTCATCGACCATCGCATTGCCGCCGAACTTCACGACCATCGTCGCGCCGGAGAGCGGAGTCAGCATCTCGTGCACCGTCATCAGCTCGAGTACGCGCTGTTCTCGTGCACGTAGTCGTGCGTGAGGTCATTGGTGAGCACGGTCGCGGTGGCCGAGCCCGCCTTGAGGTCGATGAGCACATCCACCCTGCGGGGCGAGAGGTCGACGAGTTCGCGGGACTGATCGGGTGCGCCGCTCGCGCACACCCGCACGCCGTTCATCGAGACATCGACGGCGTAGGGGTCGAACTCGGCGGTGGTCGTGCCGATCGCCGCGAGCACGCGGCCCCAGTTGGGGTCGTTGCCGAAGACGGCGGCCTTGAACAGGTTGTTGCGCGCGACCGAGCGGCCAACCTCGACGGCATCGGTCTCGCTCGCTGCGTTCACCACACGGATGTCGATGTCGTGGCTCGCTCCCTCCGCATCGGCCTGCAGCTGCTTCGCGAGGTCGGTGCAGAGCTCGGTGAGCGCGCCGGTGAAGTCACTGAGCGAAGGGCGAACACCGGAGGCCCCGGATGCGAGCAGCGTCACCTGGTCGTTCGTCGACATGCATCCATCGCTGTCGAGTCGATCGAAGCTCACGCGCGTCGCCGCCCGCAGAGCCTCGTCGAGCTCGGTCGAGTCGAGTTCGGCATCGGTCGTCAGGACGACGAGCATCGTGGCGAGGCCGGGTGCGAGCATCCCCGCGCCCTTGGCCATGCCACCGATCGTCCACCCGTCGCGCTGCACGACGGAGCGTTTCGGCACGGAGTCGGTCGTCATGATGGCCTGCGCTGCCGCCTCGCCGCCGTCGGGGGTCAGCGCCCTCGCCGCCGCTCGCACGCCCGCAAGCACCTTCTCGCGAGGGAGCTGGTCACCGATGAGTCCTGTCGAGCACACGAGCACGTCGCCCGCGGAGACGCCGAGCACCGCGGCGACCTCCTCCGCTGTCGCATGCGTCGTCTGAAAGCCCTCGGCGCCGGTGAAGCAGTTCGCCCCGCCCGAGTTGAGCACGATCGCACTGGCGACCCCATCGGCGATGACCTGCTGCGACCAGAGAATCGGATTCGCCTTCGCCCGGTTGCTTGTGAAGACAACGGCCGCCGAGCCCAGCGGCCCGCGGTTGACGACGAGAGCGAGATCGAGGGCGCCCGTGGACTTGAGTCCCGCCGCCACCCCACTCGCTTCGAATCCGCCCGGCACGGTCACGCTCACGGCGCGACCCCGTCGACGCTCAGCCCGAGGTCCTCGGGCAGACCGAGCGCGAGGTTGGCGCTCTGGATCGCGGCCCCTGCCGTGCCCTTGGTGAGGTTGTCGATCGCCGTGATGGTCACCACGCGACCCGCGGCCTCATCGACGCCGAACCCGACGAGCGCGGTGTTCGCCCCCAGCACGCTCGATGACGAGGGGTACACTCCGTGGTCGAGCAGCGTGACAAAGGGCTCGTCTCGGTAGGCCTCGTCCCACGCCTGACGCGCCTCGTCGGGCGTGATGCCGGGAGCGAGTCGAGCCGTCGACGTGGCGAGGATGCCGCGCGACATCGGCACGAGCACGGGAGTGAAAGACAGCGTCACATTGCGCGCCCCGGCAACCCTGAAGTTCTGGGCGATCTCAGGGATGTGCCGATGCACGCCCCCCACCGCGTAGGCGCTCGCCGACCCCATGATCTCGCTCGCCATCAGGTGCGGCTGCACGCTCTTTCCTGCCCCCGAGGTCCCCACCGCGAGCACGGCCACCAGGTCATCGGCCATGATCGCACCGCTCCGGATGCCCGGGGCGAGCCCCAGGGTCACCGCCGTGACATTGCACCCGGGCACGGCGATGCGGCGGGCGCCGTCGAGGGCGTCGCGCTGCTTCGAGCCGTCGGCGTGCACGAGCTCGGGCATGCCGTAGGTCCACGCACCGTGGTAGTCCCCGCCGTAGAACCTCTGCCAGTCCCCCGCGCTCGTCAACCGGTGGTCCGCCCCGCAGTCCACGACCAGCGTGTGCGCGGGCAGGTGCTCGGTGAGCGCACCGGACTGGCCGTGCGGCAGGGCGACGAAGACGACGTCGTGGTCGGCCAAGGCATCCGGGGTCGTCTCGGCGAACGTCAGGTCGGCGAGGGCGCGCAGGTGCGGGTGAACATCGGTCACCCGCTGGCCGGCGTTGCTGAACGCCGTGACGGTTCGCACCTCGAACTCGGGATGCGCGCCGAGCAGGCGCAGCAGCTCACCGCCCGCGTAACCGCTCGCCCCCGCCACCGCCACCGAAAAAGCCATGCGTCTAGCCTAAGGCCGCGCCACGAGCGATATTGTTGATGCTACGGGCGTGCGAACAGCACCGGCCGGCACCAAACGAAAGCAGGACCATGTTCGACGAACTCCTCAAGCAGATTCCCATCGGCGACATCGCCAAACAGCTCGGCGTCAAGAAAGGCGAGGCCCAGAGCGCCGTGGAGCAGATTCTGCCCTCGCTCCTCGCCGGCATGACGGCCAACGCCCAGGACGAGAAGGGCGCCAAGAGCCTCGCCAAGGCGCTCAGCCAGCACGACGGCAAGCACGACTCGCTCGATGACATCGACGTCGAAGACGGAGAGCGCATCGTCAAGCACGTCTTCGGCGACAAGAAGGACGACGTCGTCGCGGCGGCCGCGGTCAACGCCAAGGGCGGCGGCAGCGACCTCATCAGCAAGATCCTCCCCATCGTCGCGCCGATCGCACTCGCCTGGCTCGCCAGCAAGTTCTTCGGCGGCAAGGACGAGCCCGCCAAGAAGGAAGCGCAGGAGACCGGTGGCGGCCTCGGCGACATGCTGGGCGGACTCGTCGGTGGCCTTCTCGGCGGTGGCGGCTCGAACTCGGCCGGCGGCGACGTGCTCGGCGACCTGCTCGGAGGCTTCCTCGGCGGAAAGAAGTAGCGCTACTCGCGACGGCTATTCGCGCAGCAGCGCACCACACTTCGCGGCGGCGGAGGCGACCCCGGCCAACTTGGACTCGGTTGCTTCCGCCGCCGTCAGTGTGCGGTCGAAAGCACGGAAGCGCAGAGCGAAGGTGAGTGACTTCGTGCCCTCGTCGACACCCTGGCCGCGGTAGTCGTCGACCAGCTCGGCGTGCTCGAGCAGCTCGCCGGCCCCGTCGACGAACGCCGCGTGCACCGCGGATGCCGGAACGTCTGCCTTGACGACGAGCGAGACATCCTGGGTCGCGGCGGGCAACGTGCCGATCGCATGAGCGGCGACCTCGACCGGAGCGAGTTCGAGCAGGCGGTCGAGGTTCAGCTCGACCACGGCGACACGAGCGGGCAGATCGAGCTCCAGCGCGAGCGACGGCAGAAGCTCACCCGCGACACCGATGACCTCGCCCGCAACGGAGAGCGACGCGGTGCGACCAGGGTGGAACCCACGCTGCTGCGATTGCGCCACGTCGAGGACCGCGCCGACGGCGGCAGCCGCCTGCCGCGCGGCGTCCAGTGCATCGGTCAGTGTCGCCTCGATCGCCTGCTGGCCGGGCTGCTTGCGCACCCGATCGCCGAGCAGCACGACACCGAGGTGACGCGGCTGGGGCGGGAGGGCTGCGTCGAGGGCTGCGAGCGTGGCATCCGTCGGCCTCGACGTGCCTGAGGGCAGCGGCTGCGCCGCCACGGAGGGCGCCGTCACCGGGGTGTAGACGCTCCCGACCTCGAAGATCGCGACGTCGACAAGGCCGCGTGAACGGTTGCGCTGAGCGGCCGAGAGCAGACCGGGGATGAGCGAACGACGCAGGAATGGCGCCGCACCGTCGAGCGGATTGACGAGCTCGAGTGTGGCGCCGGGTTCGCTGAAGCTCTCGATCTGAGCGGCGGAGAGGAACGGGTAGGCCATCACCTCGGTGAGACCGTTGGCCGCAAGCGTATTGGCGACGGAGCGGCGCAGTCGCTGCTCGCGGGTGAGTCCGCGACCCGGGGGCGCTGTCGGGAGGGTCGCGGGGATGCGGTCATAGCCGACAATTCGTGCCACCTCCTCCGCGAGATCGGGCTGGGTGTTCAGGTCGGGACGCCACGTAGGCGGGGCCACCTCGAAGCCGCCCTCGGTTTCGGTGACGGTGGCACCGATCATCCTGAGGCTTGTGACGGTCTCATCGTCGGTGATCCCGGCACCGATGAGCGAGTCGACAAAGCCCCCCTCGAGCGCGATCGGCTCGCGCGGCGCGTAGCCGCCGACAACCCAGATCGGCTCGTCAGCAACGCCACCCGCGAGCTCGACGAGCAGCTCGGCGACTCGGTTGGCTGCGGCTTCGGCCACTGCCGGATCGACCCCGCGCTCGAAGCGTTTGGACGCTTCGCTCCACAGCTTGTGACGTCGCGCCGAACGCGCGATCGAGACGGGGTCGAAGTTCGCTGCCTCGATGAGCACGTTGACGGTCGCATCGCTGTTCTCGGTGCGGGCACCACCCATGACGCCGGCGATGCCGATCGGCCCAGCCTCGTCGGCGATGAGCAGGTCTTCGGGGTCGAGCGCGCGGTCCTGATCGTCGAGCGTCGTGATGCGCTCGCCCGGGCGCGCACGGCGCACCGTGATGGCACCCTGCAGCAGATCGAGGTCGTAGCAGTGGGTGGGCTGCCCCAGCTCGATCATGACGTAGTTCGATACGTCGACGGTGAGCGAGATGGAGCGGATGCCGGCGAGGGCCAGTCGCGCGACCATCCAGGGGGGCGTCGGGCGCCCCGGGTCAACCCCGCGCACGATTCGTGTGGCGAACAACGAACAGCCGGGACGGTCGTGGATGGGCTTTTGATCGTCTAGCGTCACGGGTATGGTTGGCGGCTGGCCGGGACGGCCAGCCGCGCTGCCGTCGCGGCGGAGGCCAGAAATGGCCTCCGCTCGAAGCCCCACGGCAGGGTCGCGGAACGCGACCCCGGTCGAGTGCGAGTACTCCCGCGCCACGCCCCGAATCGAGAGCGCATAGCCGCGATCGGGCGTGACGTTGATCTCCACGGCCCAGTCGTCGAGTCCGAGCAGGGCGATCGCGTCGGTGCCGGGCTCGGCGTCCAGGCCGAGCTCGACGAGGCGCAGGATGCCGTCGTGCTCGTCGCCGAGGCCGAGCTCACGGGCGGAGGCGATCATGCCGTCGGAGACGTGACCGTATGTCTTGCGCGCCGAGATCGGGAACGGTCCCGGCAGCACGGCACCGGGCAGCGAGACGACGACCTTGTCGCCGACGACGAAGTTGTGTGCGCCACAGACGATTCCGCGCGGCGCACCCTCGCCCACGTCGACCTGAACCCAGCGGATGGTCTTGCCGTTGCTCTGGGGCTCGTCGACGAACTCGAGAATCTGGCCGACCACGACGGGTCCGGTCACATCGAAGCCGTGGTGGTCCTCTTCCTCGAAGCCCACGCGCACGAGCGCCGCGTGCAGTTCCTCGGGCGTGATCGTTTCGGGAGCGTCGACGAACTCGCGCAACCAGCTGACGGGAACGCGCACCTAGACCACCATCCCGAACTGCTGCGAGAAGCGAATGTCGCCCTCGATCATGTCGCGCATGTCCTTCAGCTCATTGCGGAACATGAGCGTGCGCTCGATGCCCATTCCGAAGGCGAAGCCCTGGTACACCTCGGGATCGACACCGGCGGCACGCAGAACGTTGTGGTTGACCATGCCGCAGCCGCCCCATTCGATCCACCGTGCGCCACCCTTCGCGTTCGGCTGCCAGACATCCATCTCGGCGCTCGGCTCGGTGAAGGGAAAGAAGTTCGGGCGCAGGCGAATCTTCGCCTCGTCACCGAACATGAGCCGGGCGAAGTGCTCGAGCGTGCCGCGCAGGTGCGCCATGGTGAGACCCTTGTCGATCGCGATGCCCTCGACCTGGTGGAAGGCAGGAAGGTGCGTGACATCGAGCTCGTCGCGACGGAACACCTTGCCGGGCGCGACGACGTAGACGGGCAGCTCGCGGTCCAGCAGGCTGCGAATCTGAACGGGCGAGGTCTGACTGCGCAGCACGAGCTGCGAGCCCTCGGGTTCGACGAAGAGCGTGTCCTGCATCGTACGCGCGGGGTGGTCGCCGTCGGTGTTGAGGGCGTCGAAGTTGAACCACTCGTGCTCGAGCTCGGGGCCTTCCGCGACCTCCCAGCCCATGCCGACGAAGATGTCGCTGATGCGCTCCATGAGCAGGGCCAGCGGATGCCGTGCCCCCTCGGTCCATCGGCTCGCGACCGCGGTCACGTCAACGGTCTCCTGCGCGAGGCGCGCCTGCTCCTCGACCTCGGCGAGCTGCGCTTCGCGCGTGCCGATCGCCTCGGTGATGCGGGCGCGTGCCTGACCCACGAGCTTGCCTGCCGCGGCCTTGTTCTCGGGCGCGACATCGCGCAGGGTCGCGTTGAGCTTGGCGAGCGGCGAGCCCTCTCCCGCGTGGGCGGTGCGCACGGCTTTGAGTTCGCTCACGGTCGCGGCACCGGAGACTGCCTCCAGCGCAGCATCCGTAGCCTTCGCGACCGACTCTTCGGAGATTTGGACGGAGTCAGACACGAGACCCAAGTTTAGTGGGGCGGATCAGGTGGCCCGTATCCCTGCTTGGGCAGCGTGATCGCGCGAGTGCCCTCTTCGCCCAACTGCTTGGGGGTGTTGGGCAGCGCCTTGCCGAGCTTCGGTCCGCTGCGTCGCGCCACCCACCGTGCGACCCACGACAGTGCGAGGTTCATGAGCAGGTAGATGATGAGGCCGACCGCGAAGATCGTGAACAGGTAGCGGTTGCCGAGGAACGACTGCATGTTCTTGATCGTGCGCGAGAGCTCGTCGTAGCCGACGACGTAGGCGAGCGAGGTGTCTTTGAGCAGCACCACGAGCTGGGCGAGGATGATCGGCAGCATCTGCCGGAACGCCTGCGGGAACTCGATGCTCATGCGGGTGCGCACGGGGCTCAGGCCGACGGCGAGGCCCGCCTCGCGCTGCCCCCTGGGCAGCGACAGGATGCCGGCGCGCAGCGCCTCGCCGATGATCGCACCGTTGTAGAGGCCGAGGCCGAGGACGCCCGCCCAGTATGCGCCCGTCGAGAAGACGAGGAACACGAAGAAGATCATGAGCAGCACGGGCATGCCGCGCACGAACTCGAGCACGATGACGGAGGGCACGCGGATCCAGGCACTTCGAGCGGTGCGCACGAAGGAGAAGAAGATTCCGATGAGGATGGCGAGCACGGCGGCGACGCCTGCCATGGCGAGTGTGGCCAGCACGCCGTTGAGGAAGTTCTGCCAGACGAGCGGGTTGCCGAGGATGTCGATGCGTGACGAGTCGAACATGCCCGGCGTCTCTTGGCCGTTCGCCGCGACTCGGGGCGCGGCAAGCACCGTGACCACCCAGTACACGAGGGCGGCGATGAGTATGAGGCTGACAGCAGACGCCACCCTGGACCGCCGGCGCGTCTTGGGGCCGGGGCTGTCGTAGAGAACGCTCGCGCTCATCGCAGCACCCGCACCTTCTTCTCGATGACCCCGGCTATGAGGCCGAGCGGCACGGTGATGACCAGGTAGAGGGCCGCGGCGTAGAGGAGCATGAGCAAGACCTGGTTGCCGTGGTCTCGCGTCGCCGTGTTGGCGGCTTTGAAGAGTTCATCGACGAAGAATGCTCCCGCGACCGAGGTGTTCTTGGTGAGCGCGATGAAGACGTTGATGAGCGGAGGAACCACCATGCGGCCCGCTTGCGGAAGCACCACGAGCCCTATGGTCTGACCGAAGCCCAGACCGATGCTGCGCGCCGCCTCAGCCTGACCGACGGGAACACCGTTGATTCCCGAGCGCACAGCCTCCGCCACGAACGGCGAGGTGTAGAGGGTGAGCCCGACGAGTGCGAGCGAGAAGAAGTCGAGGTCTGAGCCCAGAATCGGGAGCACGAAGGCGCAGAAGAAGAGCACGAGGAGCAGCGGGATGTTGCGGAAGATCTCGGTGTACACCGTCGCGAACACCCGCAGTGCGGGCACGGGCGAGATTCGCATCGCGGCGACGATCACGCCGATGACGAAGGCACCCACGCCAGAGACCGCCAAGAGAATCAGCGTCTGCGAAAACCCCTGCAGATACAGCGGCGTGACATCGATGAGCGCGTCCACTCATCACCTCCTCAGTGCTCGGACAACAAGAACTCAGCTGCTCGGGCGGATGCCGACCCGCGTGCTGCGAGCCGGCATCCGTCGTCGAACTAGTTGGTGTAGCGGTTGACCGCCGGAGGCTGCGGGGTGGCGAGCACGGTACCGGCCGTGCTCTCCCAGGCAGCGACCCAACGGCCGTCAGCGTAGATCTCCTCGAGGAGGTCGTTGATCCACGAACGGAACGCGTCGTCGTCGTGGCCGAGACCGATGCCGTAGGGCTCCTCGGTGAACGGCTTGCTGATGACCTCGAACTCGCCCGGGTTCTGGTCGGCGAGGCCGGCCAGGATGACGTTGTCGGTGGTCACAGCGATAACCGTGCCGTTGCGAAGCGGCTCAAGGCAGTTCGAGTAGGTGTCGGTCGTGATCAGGTTGACACCGTACTCGGCGATGTTCTTCTCCGAGGTCGAACCGGCAACACTGCAGACGTCCTTGCCAGCGAGGTCCTCAGGGCCGTTGATGCCCTCAGGGTTGCCCGCGAGCACGAGGATGTCCTGGCCTGCGTTGTAGTACGGACCGGCGAAGGAGATCTTCTCCTTGCGGGCGTCGTTGATCGTGTACGTCGCGATGACGATGTCGACCTCACCGTTCTCGATGAACGGCTCGCGGTTGGCGCTGACCGTCTCGATCCAGTTGATGTTGGCCTCGTCGATGCCGAGCTCGCTCGCGATGATCTTGCCGATCTCGACGTCGAAGCCGACCGGCTTGCCGTCGAGACCCTTGAGACCGAAGAGCGGCTGGTCGAACTTCGTGCCGATCGTGATCGAGCCGGCTGCGTTGAGCGCGGCCATCGTGGTGCCGGCCTCGAACTCGACCTCGACCGGTACGTCGGTGCCGGGGTCGGTCGGCTCGGCCTCGCCGGCACACGCCGACAGGGCAAGGGCGCTCGCGAGTGCGATCGCCGAGATCATCAGACTCTTTTTGCTGAGCCTCATGTTTCCTCCTTGTGCTGTGTTTCTTAGCTCACCGATCAGTGAGTAAGGATTTTCGAGAGGAAGTCCTTCGCTCTCGGAGTCTGGGGGTTCGTGAAGAACTGTTCGGGGGTCGCCTCTTCGACGATCTCGCCATCGGCCATGAAGAGCACACGATCGGCCGCCTTGCGCGCGAATCCCATCTCGTGCGTCACGACGACCATGGTCATGCCGTCGTGGGCGAGCTGAACCATGACGTCGAGCACTTCCGAGATCATCTCGGGGTCGAGCGCCGAAGTGGGCTCATCGAGCAGGATGAGCTTGGGCTCCATGGCGAGCACCCGCGCGATCGCGACGCGCTGCTGCTGACCGCCGGAGAGCTGGGACGGCATCTTCGATGCCTGGTTGGCGACCCCGACACGGTCAAGCAGCTCCATCGCGCGCTTATCGGCATCCGCCTTTGACTGCTTTCGCACTTGACGCGGCCCGAGCGTGACATTCTCGAGCACGGTCTTGTGGGCGAACAGATTGAAGGACTGGAACACCATGCCGACATCGGCGCGAAGCCGTGCGAGCTCTTTGCCCTCTTCAGGAAGCCGGACACCATCGATGGTGATCGTTCCGCTGTCGATCGTCTCGAGACGGTTGATGGCGCGGCACAGCGTCGACTTGCCCGAGCCACTCGGGCCGATGACGACAACGACCTCACCACGGCCCACGGTCGTCGAAATGTCCTTGAGAACGTGCAGGTCTCCGTAGTGCTTGTTGACCTGGTCGATGACGACGAGAGGTTCCCTTGTGTGCGCTGGCTCCATGCGTTCACCTTTCCACACGCGAACAGTTTCAGTAGGCAATCTGGCGTATCGTGATCGACGTGTGACCCGAACGGAACTCGAGCGGGTGAGTTCCCCATCGAGCCTCGCCAATTGCCACATGGTAGGCCATGGCTGAGATGCCGGTCACCCTCCTTGAGCCATTCTTGAGGTACGTCGGTGACCCCTGAACTCAGTGGAAAAGGGTCAGCCTCGACGCTCCGAGTAGTACTCGATGGCTCCCGGATGCAAGTCGATCGGGTCCGTGAAAATGGCTTGACGCAGATCGAGCAGATTCGCCGCGGGCACAGCCTGCCCGATCTCTGAACGCGAGTCGAACAGCACGCGGGTGACTTCGCGCACGAAGTCTGGTGACGCATCCTCGGCGACGAAGAGATAGTTGGGCACCGTCATCGTCGACGTCGTTCCGGCCCGGTTGTATGCCCCCGTGGGGAAGTCCGCGAGGCGATACACGCCCTTGTGCAGGGCATTGATCGAATTGACCGTTTCCCCCTGAATCGACAGGAGCCGAATCGGCAACTCCGCGGAGACCCGCTCGACACCGGGAGTCGGCAGACCGCCCACCCAGAAGAATCCCTCGATGTCGCCGCGAGCGAGCGCCTCGATCGAGGCGTCGAGACCGAGCTCACGATCGACGACGCTGTCAGACGAGAGGCCGACCGCATGCAGCACGCGTGTCGCGACCACGTTCACACCGGAACCGCTCGCCCCCAGCGACACCACACGGCCCTCGAGGTCGGCGATCTCCTCGATGTCGGAGTCCCCGCGCACCACGACATGCACGTACTCGTCGTAGAGGCGCGCGACCGCGAGAATCGGCACCGGTGAGGTGAACATTCCTGTGCCCGCGATCGCGTCTGCCGCCGCGTCGCCCTGGGCGAAGCCCATCACCGCCTGCCCCCGCCCGATGCGCAGCAGATTGTCGACCGAACCGCCCGACTCCTCCACGATCACGCTCGTGTCCAGTGCGTGCGAGAGCTCCTCCGCGAGGTGCGCCCCGTAGTTGTAATAGACGCCCGCAGTGCCGCCGCCCGCGATCACGTACTCCTGCTCGTAGGTGATCGAAGAGCACCCCCCCAAGCCCAGAACGCTCACCACGCCGATGGCGAGAGCAGCCGCCGCCCTCACCGCAGAACCTCCGACAGCACGCCGCCACGCTCCAGAGACAGCGTGACCGCGAGCCCCCCGCCCTCCGCGGCTGACACACGCAACTGGCCGCCCACCGACGCCATCAAGTCCGTGGCGATCGCCAGCCCCAGTCCAGAGCCGGGCGTGTTCTGATCCCCCGCACTCCTCCAGAACCGGTCCGTGATGCGGTCGAGCTCCTCCTCCACGACACCCGGACCGTGATCTCGAACAACGATCGCGCACCCGGCGGCAGCCTCCGTCACGGTGAGCTCCACCGTCGACCCCGGGTGGGAGAACTTCACCGCGTTGTCGATCACAGCATCCAGTGCACCCTCCACCGCCATGCCGTCCGTGATGCTCAGCACCGGCAGATCGGAGCCGAGCTGAAGAGTCACTCCCCGCTCGGATGCGACCTGCTGCCACGCCTCGATTCGGGTCTCGGTGAGGCGAGTCAGGTCGATGGCGGCAAAAGCCGCATCGCCCCTGCCGCCCTGGGCGAGCCGCAGCAGAGTGTCGAGAATGCGGGTCAAGCGACGCCCCTCCTCGCGCATGGCCTCCACATCCTCCGCCCAGCCCGAATCCAGCCCCGTCGCAAGGTACTCGACACGCATGAGCAGCGCACTCAGCGGGTTGCGCAACTCGTGGGAGGCGTTGAGGGCGAACTCCTGCTGCCGCGACAGTACGCGCTCGATCTCCTCCGCCATCCGGTTGAACATCTGAATCATGCTGCGCAGTTCCGGGGGGCCTGTCTCGTCGTCGATTCGCGCCTCGATCTCGCCACGCTCGACCGCCGCCATGGCGCGATCGACGCGGTGCACCGGTTGCAGCACCCAGTTCGCCAGACGGTGCACGACGACAACGCCGAGCAGCGTGGCGATCACCGAGATCACCGCGAGAGTCACCCAGTCCCGAACGATCGCCCACTGCACATGTTCCGCACTCGCCGACAGCACCACCGCGCCGATGGTGTCTCCCTTGTCGAACACGGGCTCGACGATGACGACGTCGCTGACGACCCACGGCAGGGCAGGGGAAGGCAGGTCGCTGCGACGCCCCGACAGCGCGAACCGTATCTGCGTTGCGGTGCTCTCCTCGAAGGCCGCGAGTTCGATCCCGCTCGACGCCCACGTGGCGCCCGCGCGGTCGACGACGAGCACGTGCGTGCCGTAGAGCTCGTACAACCGCTCCGCCTCCGCTTCGAACACGTCGGGGCTCCCCGATGTCAGTGATTGACGAGCACTCGTGAGGAAGTAGCTGAGGTCACCGAGCTGCTCGGTGTAGAACGCCTGCTGGATGCTGCGTGCCGCCGTCCACGCGTACGCGGTTCCCAGCACGAGGAGCACCCCCACGAGCGGGATGAGAAACACGATGATCAGTCGTCTGCGCACGGCTCAGCCCACCACGAGGCGATACCCGACGCCCCGCACGGTCTCGATGAGGTCGCCGCGTCCGATTTTGCGCCGCAGGGAGGCGACGTGCACCTCGAGGGAGCGGCTGAACGCGTGCCAGTCCGACTTCCACACCTCACGGATGAGTCGTTCACGCGACACGACAACACCCGGGTAGCGCGCGAGCACCGCCATGATGTCGAATTCTTTGCCGGTGAGTTCGGCGTCAACCCCCGCAACCCTCAGTTGCCGTGACACGTGGTCGACGGTGAGGTCTCCGAGTTCTACGGAGTGCTCCTGCCCAGGCTGCAGGATGTGGGTTCGGCGCGTGACCGCCTCGATGCGCGCGAGAAGTTCGCGCACATCGTACGGTTTCACGAGAAAG
>JAHBSW010000075.1 GCA_019638935.1 Cryobacterium sp. | reverse complement strand
ATCATGCCCCAGAAGAAGAACCCCGACGCGCTCGAGGACATCAAGTCGGTCGCGGGTCGCGCACTCGCCGGCGTCGTCTCAACGGTGACCGCCGAGCGCGGCCCCACGGGCTTTCCCATTCTCGAGCGCCGCAACACCCAGGACACGCTCTGGTCGGTGGGCCGGGATCTCGGCACGAAGGCGAGCGACCTCGCGGAGATCCTCAGCGAGCTCAGCGTGTTCGACGAGCGCATGAGGGTCTCAGCGGGTTCTCGCTGGGCGCAGGTCACCGACCTCGCGTCGGCGATCGTCAAGTCGACCGGGCTCGACTGGCGCACCTCGCACCAGGTCGTCGGCCTGTTCGTGCGGGTGAACGAAGAACGTGGCTTGACCCCGACCACGACATCCGTGGCCGTGCTCGACGAAGCCGCGCACGAGGTGACGGGCGCGGCCTCCGGTCTGAGCGAGGCGGACTTCGACAGCGCGATGGATGCCGTCGCTTTCGTTCAGCGCCGCACACTCTACGGCGGCCCCGGCCCCGCGTCGCTCGCCGTCTTCGTGGACGAGGCGCGTCACGTGCTCGCCGCCGATGCGACGTGGCTCGCGAGCAAGGCCCAGCAGGTCGCCGCAGCCGAGGCGAAGCTCGAGACTGCTATCGACGCAGTGCTGAGCTAGCGTACGGCTAGGTGGTTGAGGAGGCCGCAGGCCGTCTCGAAACCAGCGTTCTGCACCGGGACTGGTTTCGAGACGGCCGACCACAGGTCGGCCTCCTCAACCAGCAAGTACGACTCTGACCCTGTTCGCCCAGGGGTCGTCGAAGCGAAGCTCGTCGCTCTCGCGAGCGAACTGAACCCCCCGCGAGGCGAGGCGCTCGCCGAGCGAGCCCAGCTCATCCTGAGTCGGAACCTGAATCGACACCTCGCCGAGCCCGAGCGCGGGGGTGCGGGCCCCGGCGCCCGAGGAGTGCCAGGTGTTCATGCCGAGGTGGTGGTGATAGCCGCCCGCGCTCACGAAGAGCGCCTGAGTGCCGTACTCGATGGTCGTCTCGAAGCCGACGGTGTCGACGTAGAACTCCTTGGCCGTCTGAATGTCGCCGACCTTGAGGTGCACGTGCCCCACGGTCGTGTCACCCTCGGTGGTGGCCTGCGTGAGGCCGTCTTCGGTGAGGTTCTCCTGCAGAAAGCGGTTGGGGTCGAGGTAGACAGTGCCCATGTTGACGCTGCCGTTGTTCCACTCCCAGGCGTCGCGGGCCTTGTCCCAGTAGAGCTCGACGCCGTTGCCCTCGGGGTCGTCGAAGTAGAAGGCCTCGCTGACGAAGTGGTCGGAGCTGCCCGTGAAGGTGTTCGGGTACTTGCGCGCGATCGAGTAGACGGATGCGGCGAGATCGCTCTTCTCGCTGAACAGGAATGCCGTGTGGTACAGCCCCGCAGCGGTCTCGGAGGCGTGCCGCAGCTCGGGTGCGTACTGCAGCACGAGCGTGGGGACGCCCGCGCGGCCGAGCACGGAGAGGTCGCCGTCCTGCGAGATCAGATCGAGGCCGACGCCCTGCGTGTAGTAGCCGGTCATGCGGTCGAGGCCTGCGACCTTGAGGGTGACGGCACCCATCCTGGTGTCCGCCGCGAGAATGTCGTTCGCTGTGCTGACCATCGTTCCTCCTGCGCTGTTCATGCGACCAGTAAAGCACAATTTACTTGAACATTCAACTATTCGATGACCGCGATCTATTCCCTCAGGCGAGCCGACAGCTCCTGGTAGCGCGCGGCGGTGTCGGTGACAACGGATTCCGGCAGCTCGGGCGGGGCGCCCTGACCGTCCCAGTTCGCGAGCAGCCAGTTGCGCACGACCTGCTTGTCGAAGCTCGAGCCGCGCTCGCCGGCCTCCCACTCGGCCAGATCCCAGTAGCGGGAACTGTCGGGCGTGAGCACCTCATCGGCAAGGGTCAGCGCTCCGTCGGCGTCGGCGCCGAACTCGAACTTGGTGTCGGCGAGGATGAGGCCGCGCTCGAGAGCGATGGCTGCAGCATCCGTGAAGACCCGGATGCTCGTATCCCGCAGCAGCTCGGCAGCACGTGCCCCGACGAGCTCCACGGTGCGCTCGAACGTGATGTTCTCGTCGTGCTGACCCAGAGGCGCCTTCCACGCGGGCGTGTAGATCGGAT
>JAHBSW010000074.1 GCA_019638935.1 Cryobacterium sp. | reverse complement strand
CTGTCGTTGTGGCCATAGCAGCCTCCTGTGTTACAGGGTAACACAGGAGGCTGCTATGTCACGGGTCGTCGTAACCCGGTCCCTCCGCGTTCGACCTCCCACCCGGGGTGGGGGCGACGTCCTCAGCGAAGGACTACAGGACAGGTGGGTCGTGGTCGGGCCGAGTCGGCTCGGCCACCAGAATGACCAGGGCGATCAGAACGAGCACAATGGTTCCAGGCGGCGATGTTCGTAGCCATAGGTCGATCCCCTGGCCTCGTCCCAGGGTTGACTCCACCCCGAATCAGATGATGCCCTTCGGGTGCCACACGGTCTTCGTCTCGGTGAAGAAGGTGATGCGGTCGAGGGATGGCACGGGTACGCCCGGCTCGGGCTGCAGAACGCGCTTGAGCGTGTCGGCCGCGCTGATCTGCAGGTCGACCCAGTCGAGCTCGCCAGCCCCCGTCAGGTCGAGGGCGTTGACATCGGCGTGACTCGCGAGCCACGGTGCGATCTCGGCGGGCGACCCCGTGAGGATGTTGACGACTCCCCCGGGCACATCGCTCGTCGCGAGCACCTCGCTGAGGCTGATGGCGGGCAGCGGGGCGCTCTCGCTCGCGATGACGACAACGCTGTTGCCGCTCACCAGAATCGGTGCGACGACCGAGACGAGGCCGAGCAGTCCCGACTGCTGCGGAGCGATCGCGGCCACCACACCGGTCGGCTCGGGTGTCGAGATGTTGAAGTACGGACCCGAAACGGGGTTGCCGTTGCCCGCGACCTGCAGGTACTTGTCCGCCCAACCGGCGTACCAGACCCACACGTCGATGGCGCTGTCGACCTCGCGCTGAGCGGCGGACTCGCTGAGTCCCTGACCCTGCCGCAGCTCGTCCACGAACTGCGCACGGCGACCCTCGAGCAGCTCGGCGATGCGGTACAGCACCTGCCCGCGGTTGTAGCTCGTCGCACCGGCCCAGCCGGACTGGGCGGCGCGGGCCGCCACGACCGCGTCACGGGCATCCTTGCGGCTCGCCTTCGCCGCGTTCGCGAGGAACCTGCCGCGCGAGCTCAGCACCTCGAAGGTGCGACCCGACTCGCTGCGCGGGAACGCGCCGCCGATGTAGAGCTTGTAGGTCTTGGGGACGGCCAGGCGCGCGCTCATTTCTTCGAACCCTTCTTGCTGGTGGAGCGTTTCTTCGGGGCGCTGGTTTCGAGACGATCGCTTCGCGATCCCTCAACCAGCAAGTTCTTGCGCGAGCTCGCGGTCAGCGAGTTCTTCGGTGTGAGGTAGGCACCGAGGCCGTGGCGGCCGCCCTCGCGGCCGTAGCCCGACTCCTTGTAGCCGCCGAAGGGGCTCGAGGGGTCGAAGCGGTTGAAGGTGTTCGCCCAGACGACACCCGCGCGCAGCCGATCGGCGACACCGAGGATGCGGCTGCCCTTGTCGCTCCAGATGCCGGCCGAGAGGCCGTAGGGCGTGTTGTTCGCTTTGGCGATCGCCTCCGCCGGAGTGCGAAAGGTGAGCACCGACAGCACCGGACCGAAGATCTCCTCGCGCGCGATGCGGTGGCTCGTCTGCACGTTCGTGAAGATCGTCGGGGCGAACCAGAAACCGCGGTCGGGGATGACGCAGTCCGCGGTCCAGCGCTCGGCGCCCTCGTCGTCGCCCGCGGCGGTGAGCGCCTTGATCCGGTCGAGCTGCGCCTGCGAGTTGATCGCACCGATGTCGCTGTTCTTGTCGAGCGGGTCGCCGAGTCGCAGCGTGCTGAGCCGGTCCTTGAGCCGGTCGAGCACCTCGTCGTGGATGTTCTCCTGCACGAGCAGGCGGCTGCCGGCGCAGCAGACGTGCCCCTGGTTGAAGAAGATGCCGTTGACGATCCCCTCGATGGCCTGGTCGAGCGGGGCGTCGTCGAACACGATGTTCGCCGCCTTGCCGCCCAATTCGAGGGTGACCTTCTTGTGGGTGCCCGCGATCGACTTCGCAATGGAGCGCCCGACCCCCGTCGACCCCGTGAAGGCGACCTTGTCGACATCCGGGTGGTTGACGATCGCACTACCCGTGTCGCCCGCACCCGAGATGATGTTCACCACGCCCGGCGGCAGGTCTGCCTGCTGCACGATCTCGGCGAACAGCATCGCCGACAGCGGGGTGGTCTCGGCGGGCTTCAGCACCACCGTGTTGCCGGCGGCGAGCGCCGGGGCGATCTTCCACGCGAGCATGAGCAGCGGGAAGTTCCAGGGGATGATCTGGCCTGCGACACCGAGCGCGCTCGGGTTCGGCCCCATCCCCGCGTGGTCGAGCTTGTCAGCCCAGCCCGCGTAGTAGAAGAACCATGCGGCGACCAACGGAACGTCGACGTCACGGCTCTCC
>JAHBSW010000073.1 GCA_019638935.1 Cryobacterium sp. | reverse complement strand
CGACGACCTGATCATCGTCGGCAACGTCATCGCCGGTAACGCTCAAGCCGACTACCTCGAGTTCAACACCAAGATGAGCCTGCGCGACTTCGAGGATTGGGCCGAGTACGTCGCCGAGCCGTGGGACAACGTCGCGCTCGACCTCGCCTTCGACATCTCGCCGGAGTGGGGCCTGCTCTACGCCAGCCGCAACGTGATCGACCGCAACGCCGCCGAGGAGGAGGTACAGGTCGTGGACGCCTGGTACAACCACGTGCGCAGCTTCTTCGGCTGGAACCTGGTCGGCACCGACCTCAGCGTAGACTCGAACATCTGGCTGCCGCGCATGAGCTTAGACGACGCCTTCGCCGTCGCGGTGCTCGTCGACGGGCAGTACGGGGTCACCTGGCCGTGAGAGTCAGGCGGCCGACGGCTGCGCTGGTACGCCTTCTGCTGGTGGCGGTCTGGGTAACGCCGACCGCCGCCCAGAGCGCGACTACGACCGCGGTTCCGACGGTGAGTACCGTCGAGGAGCTGCGGGCGGCCGTGGCGGCGGGCGGGGTTCACACCCTGTCCGCCGCCAGCTTCCTGCTCGACGAGCCATTGATCGCCTCGCGCGACCTCACGCTCGTCGGCAGCGGAACCACGGTTACCACCGGACGGGGCGCCGGCGCTCCCGCCTCGGTGCTGCGGGTGCGCTGGGCGACTGCGGGACTCATCGTCGTCGAGGGGGCGTCGGTTCGCATCGAAGGCGTACACCTAGATGGGGTAGTGAGCGGCACGTTCTCCAGCGATGGTACGCGCGACCACGGCGACGGACTTGACCTGATCAGGGTGCTGCATGGCCGCTTGGAGGTTGTCGGCAGCCATCTCACCCGCGCCCGCCTCGGGCCGCCCGACAGCGAGAAGGTCTACGGCCGCGGCAGCGCCATCTACGTGGCAGGAGCGTCCACCGCGCGCGTGGTCGACTCGGTGTTCAGCGACAACCAGCTCGCCGCGCTCGAGGCGATCTGCAGCGCCAGCCTCGAGGTGACCGACAGCCGTCTAGCGGGCAATCTCAACGGCGTGTTCGCCGAGGGCACGGTGCAGCTCGCGCTGCACGGCAACGCCTTCCAAGATCACACAGGCTCGGCCCTGATCTTGCGTGGCGCCACCGTCGCGACTATCAGCGGCAACACGCTCTCAGGCAACGGCTCCTCGCCCGACACCGGACGCCCCGGCGCAGACGGTGTGCGCATCGGAGACCGGGCAGTCGTCGAGTTGAGCGACAACAGATTCGATGGAAGCCCCAGGTACGCGGTCTCGATCTACGGCTCGGCCAGGGTCACCAGCGTCGATAACCTGTTCGCGAACAGCGGAGGGTACATCGAAACCGACGGTTTCGAGCGCTCGGCGCTGCTGGTGGAGGATGACGCAGTGATGTTCAGCTCTGGTGACGCCTTCGTCGAGAACCCAGGCGGCGGCATCGAGGTGTTCGGTAACGCCCATCTCGAGCTGACCAACGCCGAGATCCGCCGCAACGGCTCGTTCGCCAGCATGTACCTGGGTGACGCTGCTACGGCTCTCTTGATCGAAGTCGTCGTCACAGATAATGACGGCTCGGTGACCGTGGTCGACTCGGCTCATCTGACCGTCAGAGGGGGCAGCTACGCGACATCGAACACTGACGCGATCTACGTGGCCGGTTTCGCGAGCCTTACGCTTAGCGGTGCCGAGCTCAGGAACAACCGCGGCTTCGGGGTCAGTGTGTCCGACAGCGCCTCGGCCGAGGTAGACCAAGCAGTCGTCGCCGGCAACCGCGGCGGGATCACCTTCCTGGACGGCGCGCAAGGGTCAGTGACGAACTCCCGCTTCATGGGGAACACCGCAGGTCGGGCACTCGTCTATCGCCTCGACGCCGACGTGACAGTCGAGGGCAACGTAGTCGAATGAGTACCGACCGACGGCGCTAGCAAGCAGCGCTGGGTTCTTGGGAGGCGGCCCGCGCCGGGCCGCCTCGAATCACGCCGCTTCTGAGGCGGTTCCTTTCAGCTCCTCGCGCCGGCGTAGGTAGGCTTGCGCGTCCCACGGCACCCGCTCCCTGGTGATGGTCGGGTCGGGGATCGGCACGGCTGCCAGCAGCGCCTTGGTGTAGTCGTCCTGGGGGTTGCGGTAGATGCTGTGTGCGCTGCTGACCTCGACGATGTCGCCCTTGTACATGACGGCCACGCGGTCGGAGATGTCCTCGACGACCGCCAGGTCGTGCGAGATGAACAGCATGGTCAGCCCGAGCCGCGCCCTTAGGTCCTTCAACAGGTCGAGGACGTCTTTGCGTATCGACACGTCGAGCGCCGAGACGCACTCGTCAGCGACGATGAAGTCTGGCTCGACCGCGAGGGCTCGCGCGATACCCACGCGCTGGCGCTGCCCACCGGAGAACTCGTGCGGGTACCTGCCCATCAGCGCCGGGTCGAGCTGCACGAGCTCGAGCAGCTGCGCCACGCGCCTGTCGCGCTCCTTGCGACCAGAGGCGAGCTTGTGGATCACCAGCGCCTCGCCGATGATCTCGCCGATGGTCATGCGCGGGTTGAGGC
>JAHBSW010000072.1 GCA_019638935.1 Cryobacterium sp. | reverse complement strand
TGAAGAAGTGGGGAACCATGCCCGGGAGGATGAGGGCAAGACCCCATACCGGCCCCAGCCACACCGCGATGAGGATGAGTGCGACGACACCGCCGACGAACGAGGAGATGAATCCGAAGAGCACGGCGTTGGGGGCGAAGGGGAACACGACAGGGATGTCGAGTGCCGGCTTCGCGCCGGGAACGACCTTGCTCGCGATGCCCTCGAACGCGGGGATGAGCTCCCCGAGCAGCGTGCGAACACCGTAGAGGATGACCGCGACACCGACGCCGAACATCAGGGCCTGCATGACTGCGGCCATGATGAACGCTCCGCCATCCGCTGCACCGAAGATGCCGTACGCCTGCTCAGCGGGAAGCACGATGAGCGCCCAGACGGCGAACACGAGGTAGATGAGCACCATCGACAGCGCGGTCGACACCATGGAGTCGCGCAAGAAGCTCAGGCTCTTGGGAAAGTTGATCTTCTCGGTCGAGTGGCTCTTGCGGCCGACGGCCTGGCCCACGGCACCGGCAGCGATGTAGCCCGCGGTGCTGAAGTGTCCCATGGCGATCGTGTCGTCGCCCGTGATGCGCTTCATCCACGGGTGCGCGAACGCCGGCATGACCACCATGATCACGCCGAGCAGCACCGCGCCGATGATGACGACAAGCCACTGCAGGTCGTCACCGAATCCGACAGAGAGCACCACGGCGAGCAGGATCGCCATGAACACCATGTGGTGTCCGGTGAGGAAGATGTACTTCAGCGGCGTGAAGCGCGCGAGAAGCAGCATGACGATGAAGCCGAGCACGAGCAGGTATGCGCTCGTTGCGCCGTACTCCGCCGCGGCGATCGCGACGATCGCCTCGTTCGTCGGAACGACGCCCTGCATCCCGGTGACGTCTTGCACGAGTGCACCGAGCGGCGCGAGCGAGGCGACGACGATCCCGGCACCGGCACCGAGGATCAGGAAGCCGAGCGTCGCCTTGAGTGCGCCGCCGACGACTTGCCCCGCCGATCGCCTGAGAGCGATGAGGCCGACGGCGGCGATGATGCCGATGAGATACGCGGGAACATTGAGTATCTGCAGACCGATGAAGTCGAGTATTGCGACTAACCACTCCACGGAGTTCTCCATTCACTAGTTGTTCATTGTGTGGTGGGGTTCCGAACCGTCAGAGCTCTCCCTCGAGCTTTGACGTGATCTCCGGAATCGACAGGAAGTTGTCGATCACGATGACCTTTGCCGGAACTTCGCCGAGTTGGTCGGCGAGGTCTTGAGAGATGAGCACGTAGTCGGCGTTGCGGGAGGCGCCACGTGCCGTTCCGATATCGGATGCCTCGACGTCGACATCCTCGTCCTTGCCGAGTGCTCGAAGCACCTTCTCGGTGTTCATCTTGAGGATGAGTGAGGTGCCGATTCCCATACCGCACACGGTGAGGATCTTTGTCATGAGGTGCCTTTCTTGTCGAGTCTTGTCGAGCCGGTTCACCCGAGGGGATCGGTGGTGAACTCGGTGAGCAGTTCGCGCACGTGCTCGGCGCTGTTCGCGTGTTCGAGGCGTGACATCCGCTCCGGGTCGGCAAGGATGCCGGCGAGGGCGGACATGATCTCGAGGTGTCCGTCGTGGTCGGGTGCTGCGAGCCCGAGCACCAGGGTGACGGGGTCATTGCTGGCGTGACCGAACTCGACGGGCTCGGCCAGGCTGACCCAGCTGAGGCCGGTGTGCAGCACGGCTTCCGAGGGGCGAGCGTGGGCGAGCGCAAGTCCCGGGGCGATGACGATGTAGGGCCCGAGTTCGTCGATGGCGGCGAGCATGGCTTCGGTGTAGGCGTCGGTCGTGGCACCGCTGGCGACGAGGGCGTCCCCGGCGAGAGTGACGGCGTGGCGCCAATCGGTCGCTTCGGCCTTGATCGCAATCGCTTGCTCGGGCAGGGCATCGACCAGTTGCGATGTCACGGTGGGAACTCCTCCTGGGTGCTCTGGAGCACGCACCCTTTGGCTCTTGTCCAGAGCCTATACCCGCGTCAAGCGGCGGCGCCATGGTCGATTATCGAGTGAGTCGGGGCCGATCCTCTGTCGCAGGAATCACCCCCGAGTCCTTCAGCAACGCGGGGTTAGTGTTGAGACATGAACGAGACGGATGCCTCTCTCGAGGCCCGCGCGGTCGCCGCGGCGACCGCGATTCCCGCCCATGTCGTCGAGGCGAAGGGCCACGGCCACGCCGGCACGGCGATGGCCCTCGCGCCGTTCGCCCACGTGCTGTTCCAGCGCGTCGCGAGACACAGCCCTGCCGATCCGCACTGGGTGAACCGCGACCGCATCGTGCTCTCGGCGGGTCATGCGAGCCTGCTGCTCTACGTGCAGCTCTATCTCACGGGATACGGCCTCGAGCTCGATGATCTTGCGAAGAGCCGCACGCTCGACTCGCGCACACCCGGCCACCCCGAGCTCGGCCACACGCCCGGCGTGGAGATGAGCACGGGACCGCTGGGTCAGGGCGTCGGCTCCGCGGTCGGCATGGCCCTCGCGGCACGCAAGGAGGCGGCGGAGTTCGCCGACGGCGCCGACATCCTCGACCACACGGTGTGGGTGATCGCGGGCGACGGATGCCTGCAGGAGGGCATCTCGTCGGAGGCCTCGAGTCTCGCCGGAACTCTCGGTCTCGACAACCTGGTGCTGGTCTGGGACGACAACCGCGTCACGATCGACTCACTCACCGACGAGGCGTTCGGCGAGGACGTTCGCTCACGCTACCGCGCCTACGGCTGGCGCATCATCGACGTGGACGACACCAACGACCTCGACGCGCTGGAGGCGGCCCTGCTCGACGCGGCCGATCGCAGCGCCGCCGCCGGCCGCCCGACCCTCGTCGCGCTGCGCAGCACGATCGGCTGGCCCTCGGAGAAGTTCGGCGGCACGCCCGCCGCGCACTCGGGCGGATTCGGCGCCGACGAGGTGGCGACGGTGAAGCAGCGACTCGGCTTCGCCCCCGATGCCACCCTCGAGCAGCTTGTCGACCCGGCCGTGCTCGAG
>JAHBSW010000071.1 GCA_019638935.1 Cryobacterium sp. | reverse complement strand
CCGTTGCGGTGAGTAGCGGCTTCCACGGACCGAGGCCCGAGACGGGCCTCGGCGCTGGCGTCGCGGCGAAGGCCAGAAATGGCCTTCGCTTTATGCTCCAGCGCGCGTATCGAGACCTCGGTGCCGCATGGGCGGGCTCTCGATACCATCGGCTACCCCCGAGGGCGAGCCTCGGGAGGGTTCAGTCCTCGTCGGGGTCGATGGGCGTGTGGTGGTCGAAGTCGGCCACCCCGCGCTTCCAGTAGCCGCTGAAGGCGAGCTGCTCCGGGGGGAACCCGAGCTCGCGGCGCAGGTGACGTCGCAGGTTCACGAGGCGGGATGCCTCTCCCGCCGCGAACACGAAGGTCTGGTCGTCGACGCCCACGCCGGTGACCGCGTCGACGAGTTCTTCGCCGCCGGGGTGCACCGTGACCTTGCGGCCTCCCTGCAGGCGCAGGTACTCGGAGACCCAGGATAGGTCGCCCTCGATGTCGGCGACGACCTCGATCGGGGTGCTGGCGGGCAGCTCCTTCAGGTAGCGGCTGGCGGCGGGCAGTGCGGTGCCGTCGACGACGAGCAGCACGCGCGGAGCGGCGTGCGGAACGGAGCGTGAGCCGCGCGGCCCGGCGATGACGAGCTCGTCACCCGGCGCGGCCTTCTCCGCCCATGCGCTCGCGGTGCCGGGGTTGGGGTGAGTCAGGAAGTCGAGGTCGATGAGGGTTCGTCCGTCGGCGTCGACCCGCTGGTTCAGCGGCGTGTAGTCGCGCGCGATGGTCGGACCGTCGGGCGGAGTGACGCCATCGACATCCGCCCCCAGCGCGGTCGGCGCGTGGAGCAGGCCCGTCGCCGCGTCGGGGAAGAACACCTTGGCATGGTCGCCGGGGCCTGTGCTGACGAAGTCGCCGAAGTCGGGGCCGGTGACGGTGACGCGAATCATGTGCTCGACGGGGTGTGACACCTCGACGACAGTGGCGCGGCGAGCGGTGAGGCGGTGTCGTGTGACCTCGCGGTTGAAGAGTCCGTTGCCGCCAGCGGGTGCGGCGGGTGAAGCGGGGGCTGGGGTCGTGTTGTCGGAGCTGCTCATGATGTCGTCCTTCGGCACCGGGAGTCGAGGCGGTGCAACTCCTAGCCAAACACAGCCGAGGTCGAGGTTGCTGGCAGTGATGTCGTCGGCAGACGCGAACAGCGGGCCCGGAATGCTCCAGGCCCGCTGTCTCGTGTGTCGATTGCCGTCGCTACGCGGCGGCGACCTCGACCTGGGTCGCGGTCACACCCGACTGCACCTCGACCTTGCGCGGCTTCGCCTTCTCGCTCACGGGGATCGTGATGCTCAGCACGCCGTTGTCGTAGGTGGCGCTGATCGTCGTGGTGTCGATTCCGTCGCCGAGGTTGAACTGGCGAAGGAACGAACCGCTCGGGCGCTCGTGCGCGAGCCACTTCAGATCGTTGCTGCGCGGCGTGCGCTCGGCGCGCACGGTGAGCACCTGTCCGTCGACATCCACATCGATCGAACCCGGGTCGACCCCGGGGAGGTCGGCGTTGAGGATGTAGACGTCGCCGTCCTTGTGCAGGTCGATCGGCATGAACCGAGGTCCCTGGCGGGCGTCGAGGATGCTCGAGGCAACGCGATCGATGTCGCGGAACGGGTCAAAGAACATAGCCATGTGAACTCCCTTCAAGACTTGAGTCGACTCGACTCAAGTATAGAAAATGTTAGCACTCTCATAGGGAGAGTGCTAACCGTGGGTGTTCGCCGTGCGCGAATCTAGAGCGAGTGCCGGCCGCGACGACCGGCCGCGGCGGTGAGTCGGCCGTCGTGCATCTCCGCGACGTTGTCGGCCCGCTCCACGAGCAGGGGGTCGTGGGTCGAGATGACGGCCGCGATGCTGCGCTCGGCGACGACGCGCTGGATGAGGTCCATCATGGCCGCGGCCGTGCGGCTGTCGAGCTGACCGGTGGGCTCGTCGGCAATGAGGATGTCCGGCGCCGCGACGAGCGCACGCGCGAGTCCCACGCGCTGCTGCTGACCGCCCGACAGCTCGTAGGGGCGCTGCTGAGCGTGGTCGCCGAGCCCGACGAGGTCGAGCATCTCGGCGACGCGGGAATCGCGCTCGGCGGGGTCGGTGCCGCGCACGCGCAGCGGAACCTCGACGTTCTCGGCGGCGGAGAGCACGGGAATGAGGCCGAAGGTCTGGAAGATGTAGCCGATGCGTCCACGCCGCAGCTCGGCGCGACCGCGATCGCTCAGCGTCGCGAGGTCGGTGCCGCCGACGATGACAGCACCCGAGGTGGGCTTGTCGAGGCCGCCGAGCAGGTTGAGCAGCGTCGTCTTGCCGCTGCCGCTCTTGCCGCGGATCACAAGCAGCTCGCCGGGGTGCACGGCGAGCGACACGTCGGTGCACGCGTGCACGTCGCCGGCTCCCGTGCGGAATACGCGTGAGACCTCGTGCGCCACGAGGGTCGGTTCGATGACCGCCATGCCGGCTGGCGAGGCCCCTCGCGCGAGCGAACGTGGGTCACTCATGGCTGGACCTCCCCCTCGGACGTAGGCGAGGCATCCGTCGCCGACTCGCGGGACGGCCGATCCGCACCCCACACGCCGACGTGGTCGGTTTCGAGGGCGAGACGAACACGCTCTTTGAGGCCGAGGGCGCTCGTGAACTCGTCGGGCAGCTGCAGGCGGCCGACGCGGTCGAGCACCGCGAACTCCTCGGCGAGAAGCTGGTGCTCGCCGTGCTCGTTCACGTGGCTGCGGCGCAGCACCTCGGTCGAGGTGCGCCCGTCGCGGATCTGGATGGTGCGCCGCACGTGCTCCGACACCGCCGGGTCGTGCGTGACGATGAGGGTCGTGATGCCGAGCCGCTCGTTGACGGAGCGCATCGCCTCGAGCACGTCGAAGGAGGTCGCCTCGTCGAGCTCGCCCGTGGGCTCGTCGGCGAGCAGCACCTCGGGGCTGTTGGCCATCGCCACCGCGATCGCGCTGCGCTGCTGCTCGCCGCCCGACATCTCGGTCGGCCGGCGATCGGCGCAGTACCCGATCTCGAGCAGGTCGAGCAGTTCAGCGACCCGGCCCTTGCGGTCCTTCTCCTTGTTGCCCGCGACGACCATCGCCATCGCGACGTTCTCGGCGGCGGTCAGGTAGGGCAGGAGGTTGCGGCTGGTCTGCTGCCAGACGAAGCCGACGCTGTGCCGCTGGTACTGAACCCGCTGCTTGCGGGTCATGGTGAGCAGGTCGTGGCCGGCGCAGCGCGCCACCCCGGCGGTGGGAGTGTCGAGGCCGGAGAGGATCGTCAGCAGCGTCGACTTGCCCGACCCGGACGCCCCCACGAGCGCGACCATCTCGCCGCGATCGATGCGCAGGTTGAGCCCCTGCAGCGCCTGAACCTCGACGCCCTCCGCGGTGAAGATGCGCACGAGGTCGCTGCAGACGATGTGCGGCTCAGCGGTGGCGGCCGGTGAGGCCGCGTTATGCGTTGCGGTGTTCGTCATGGGTACATCCTGCCCCTCGTCGTGGTAGCAGCTAGTCGGCGGTTGCGAAATGCAGGAGATTCCGGATGCTCGACCCGGAATCTCGGGGGCGGGGTGCGGTGAGAGAGTGCGATCTCCTGCATTTGGTCAGCCTTCCTCGGAGGTGCGAAGTGCGCGAACGACGCTCACGCGCCGGGCGATTCCGATCGCCGCGACCGTCGACGCGGCCACGAGCACGACGAAGCCGCCGATGACCGCGAGCAGCAGCAGCGGATCGACGGTGACGGGCGGCTGCTGGGAGCCCCCCGTGAACAGGCGCAGGTCGACGCCCGCGAGCACGAGGAACGGCAGCGCGGCGCCGAGCGCGCAGCCCGCGAGGATCGCGACGATCGCCGCGGGCACGGTCTCCCACGCGGTGATGCCCCGGGCCT
>JAHBSW010000070.1 GCA_019638935.1 Cryobacterium sp. | reverse complement strand
GAGCACTCGCCGACACGGTGCTCTCCGACCTTCCCGGTCTGCAGATCATGGCGTTCGCACCGGAGGCCATCGCGATCATCGTTCTGGTGGTGATGGCGATCGCGTTCCTCGCCGGCACGCTTCCGGCGCGCCGGGCTGCCCGACAGAACCCGATCGATGCTCTCCGCTATGAATGAACCATGAACGAACAGGTCCACTCTGAGGTCGGATTGCGTGAGCGGAAACGCGCGGCGACCCAACGGGCGATCGAACGCGCGGCGTTCTCGCTCATCCTCGAGCACGGCTACGACAACGTCACCGTCGACATGATCTGCGAGGCGAGCATGGTCTCACAGCGCACCTTCTTCAACTATTTCGGCACGAAGGAGGGGGTGGTCGTCGGTCGCCTGCCCGAGCCCACCGACGAGCAGATCGAGGCGTTCATCGGCAAGCCGGGCGCGGGCATCCTCACCGATCTGGTCGAGCTCGCCGCCTCGACTCAGGCCGAGCGGGAACCCGATCTCGAGCTGCTGCGATCGCACCACCTGGTGATGCGGCACAACCCGCAGCTGCTGGATGCCCAGCTCGCCAAGATGAGCGAGCTGGAGCACCGCTTCACTCAGATCGTCGTGAAGCGCTTCCGCGTCAACAACCGCCCCGGCACTGCGGCGCAGCTCGAGGACGAGGCGCGCATGGTCGTCTCGCTCGCCGGCGGCGTCATGCGCTATCTGATGCACTCCTGGTCGTCGGCCCGCGGCGAGCAAACCCCGCGCGATCTTCTGCGCGACGCGGTCGAGGTGCTCACGCGCTTCTCCGAGACCGAGCGACACCTGACCGGAGACGCATCCGGGTCACAGTGAGCCCGCCTGCCCCGAGAAGCACGGTGCCGAGAACGAGGGCAAGGATCGCGACGGCGGCGACCTCTCCCGTGTCTGCGGCACCCGTGCCCGACAGCGAGCCGCGCAGCGGTGTCACCTGGATCACCACGGACTCGCTCACTCCGCGAGCCGTCGCGGTGATCGTGTGCGGGCTGGCCTGAGGGAAGGTGATCGCGTTGCCGACGACCAGGTCGGTGCTCACGTCGCTGACGAACACGGTCTCGCTCGTGAGGTTGCCGACCTCGTTGTCGTACGCGTCGTAGCCGACCACGGTCACGTCGATCGTGTCACCCTGTGTCGGCGTCGTCGTCGATGGCAGCAGCGTCAGCCGGGTGGTCGCGCCGGGCACGACGCTGAGGGTGAAGTAGCCGTTGTCGACCCCGTAGTCACTGCTCACCTGTATCTGCACGGTGTAGCTGCCGACGACGGTGAGAGTGCCCGAGATCACGCCCGTCGTCGTGCCGATGCTCAGGCCCGACGGCAGGGTCACGCCCGAGTAGTAGAGCGGCCCCGTGCCCGTGGTGACGATCGGGATGCTCAGCACGTCACCCGCCGTCGCGGGCGGCAGCGACAGGGTCTGGATGTCGGGAGCGGCCGCAGCGACGGTCGCGGCGGTCGAGGTCGTCGTTCCGGTGGCGAAGTTCTCCGCCGTCGCCGTCACGACGACTCGGAGCTGTTGACCGAGATCTCCGACGACCGGGGTGTAGCTCGATCCCGTGGCGCCGCCGATGTCCGACCCGCCCCGCTGCCACTGGTAGCTGAGCACGGCTCCTGCGTTCCAGCCGGTCGTGTTCGCTGAGACGGGAGTGCCGGCGAGAGGGGCTGCGGAGAGAGAGGCCGAGCCCGCGAGGTCGCCGAGGCGGATGTTGCTGAAGGTCGAAACCGGATAGTCGGACGCGGTCTCGTCGCCGAGCAGTCCGCCGAATCGCCCGCTGCCGTACACGCCACCCGTGGCGGAGACGATGACGGCCCCATCATGGCCGGCGGATGCGTGGGCGATCGGTGCGTCGTCAAGAACGGCGGGAAAGGCGGTCACCGGGGTCGGGCTGTCGCGGTCGGCGAGGTCGCCGAGTGCGAGTTGGCCGTCGCTGTTGAAGCCCCAGGTGTAGAGCGACCCCGCCGCGGTGCGCGCGAGCGAGTAGCCCTCACCCGCGTCGACCGACTCCACCGTGTCGCCCGAAGCCAGACCCGGAACCGTCACGATGGCGGGGGCGGTGCGGCTGTCGTCACCGGCTCCGAGACCCAGCTGCCCGTATCCGTCGTCACCCCAGCTGTACACCGTGCCGTGCGAGCCCCGCGCGAGCACATGGTCGCCGCCCGCCGCGACCTCCACGATCTGCTCACCCGATGCGAGGCCCGGGAACGCGGCCGTGCTGGATGGCACCAAGCGAGCGCTGGTCGTGCCGTTGCCGAGCTGCCCGTAGAGGTTGATCCCCCAGCTGTAGACGCCCGCCGAGGTCACGGCGAAGGAGTAGCCGTTGCCCGCCGAGACGGATGTCGCCGAGTTGTTGATCACGCGCACGGGACTCCAGCGATCGCTCACGCTGTTGTCGCCGACCTGGCCGAACCCGTTCCAGCCCCACGCGAAGACCTGCCCGCTCGAGCTCAGCGCGAGCGAGTGATCGGCGCCGCTCGCCGAGATCGCGACGATACGGGCGGTGGAGAGGCCGGGAAACGCACTCGTCGGCACGATGGTCGGGGTGCCGCGGGTTGCCGTGTCGCCCAGCCCGAGCTGACCGCTTTCGTTCCTGCCCCACGCAAGCACCGTTCCCTGTTCGGTGAGAGCGAGAGCATGTTCCGACCCCACGGACACCTGGATGACGCGGTCGCCCGCGGCGAGCGCGGGCAGAGCGATCGGGCTCGGCGTGAGCTTCTCGATCACGCTGGTGCCCTCGCCCAGCTCTCCGTAGAAGCCGACGCCCCAGGAGTACACCGTGCCGTCGTCGGTGAGGCCGAGCACAGCGTGATTGAAGCGCCCGGCGTCGACCTGGACGAAGTGCGGGTCGGCGTTCGGCGGCAGTGCGACGGCAGTGCCGGGCAGCACCGCAACAGTGAGTGCCGAGGCGAGAACGGATGCGGCGAGAACGCGGGCGGTTCGGGTGGTCAAACGCATAGTGCAATCATGGCATAAATGCCATGACTGACGTGTTGAAGCGATACCCCGG
Organism: Cryobacterium sp.; assembly: GCA_019638935.1. Taxonomy (GTDB): domain Bacteria; phylum Actinomycetota; class Actinomycetes; order Actinomycetales; family Microbacteriaceae; genus Terrimesophilobacter. Next base: position 1,556 of record JAHBSW010000070.1, on the reverse strand, counting down.
TCGACAACACCTCCCTAGCCCGGGCGGCGGGACGCGGGCGGTCGGCGGCGCGCATCGACGAAGATCGGGGTGATCTCGTAACCGGTGCGCTCGGAGGCCGCAGCGCAGTCGACGATCACCCGGGCTTTCCGCTTCTCAGCGAGGTCGGCGTCCGTGAATCCGATGCACAGGTAGAAGCCGCACGACACGCCTTCGGCGTTGAGATAGGCGGGCAGTTGGCTGAGAGCGCCGTGGGAGAGCCGCGAGTTGCTGAGCAGCTTGATTTCGATGAGGGCACGGGAACTCCAGCCCTGCGAGAACTTGAAGTCGACAGGCCCGTCTCCGGCATCGACCTCCTTCGACATATCAACGTCGGCGACCTCACAGTAGGCGTGGAACACACCGTGCGCGAACCCCTGAACGGCACGCTCGTCCTGCGGATCGCCGGACCGCGTCCACAGGGCGTCACACGCCGCCGTGGTCTCGACGACCCGCTTGAAACTATCGATCAGCGATCCCGTCCACTCCCGAAATCGGTCCGGAGTCATCGTCTCGCTGCGATACCCGCCCTCCGCGAGCATCTCGGTCGCCACGTCATGCACTTCGGCTCGCACGCTCTCGCCGACCGGAAACGCATCCGGAGCCGAAACCGTGTCGAGCAGACCCTTCGCCCAGACTCGCCCAGCGTTCGATACGCGAAGGCGCCGCGACCACTCGGCCCGCTCGAGAAGCCCGAGATTCCGGGCGAGCCGAATCACGGCATCCGCCTCGCGGGGCTCCACAACACCCGCGGCCTGGAGTGCCTCGACGACGACAGACCGCTCGGCACTCAGCTTGTGGGTTCTGCCCTCGAACGTCGTGTGTTCGACAACGACCTGAACCAGAGTGTTCAGGTGACGCGTCGCATCCGGAATGTCGCGCTCCGACACTCTCGCACGAACCCGGCGGAAAGGATCGAGCAGCCGAACAACGGGGAGAACACCGTTGTCGTGACGCGCGTAGGCCGAGCCATCCTTCGTTGCGATACAGCGATCAGAACCGAACTCGACAACAGCCTCGGCTACCGCGATCACGGGCGAAGCTCGAACGACCGCCCAGTCGCTCGAGGTCACCACAATCGAAGCGCTGCTGCACGACCCGCGCGATGGGTGAGAACCAGCCGACGACGAGGAAACAGAGGAGCATGGCACCTGCCGCGAGCGCGCCGCCAAGCAGCGGACCGAGCCCGCATATGCCCGGAACCGCCACGATGCCACCGACGAGAACCAGGAGACCCACGACGGAGTACGGAGTGAGCATGAATCGGCGGCCGGACGGCCACCGTGTCAAAAGATCGGACTCGAGTGCGCGCTCGGTCGGATCGCGGCGCGCCGCCGCGCGTATCACCTCTCCGAACTTCGCCACGATATCAGTGTCGCGCAAACCCGCGACAGGCGGCACATCCGGTGCTCATCAGCGCGCGACAGTGCCTCTCGATGGTGGAGATGGGGGGAATCGAACCCCCGTCCACTGCTGTGGTCATGTGTCTTCTACGGGTGTAGCCAGTGCAAGCGTTCTACTCGGCTCCGGAATTTGCC
>JAHBSW010000007.1 GCA_019638935.1 Cryobacterium sp. | reverse complement strand
ATCTGCCCGGCATCGGCCAGGAACGACTTCCGCGCGAGATCGAGTCGGCTGTCATCCGCCCCGTCATCGAGGCGCAGGGGCTCGACACGAGCAGTGTGCGCCTGATCATCAACCCGACGGGCAAGTTTGTCATCGGCGGACCGCAGGGCGACGCCGGCTTGACGGGTCGCAAGATCATCGTCGACACCTACGGCGGCGCCGCTCGCCACGGCGGTGGCGCGTTCAGCGGCAAGGACCCGTCGAAGGTCGACCGCTCCGCGGCCTATGCGCTTCGCTGGGTCGCGAAGAACGCCGTCGCTGCGGGGCTCGCAGAGAAGCTCGAGGTGCAAGTGTCATACGCGATCGGCAAGGCCGCCCCCGTGAGCCTCTACGTCGAGACCTTCGGCACCGGCGTCGTCGACGACGACACCATCGTTTCCGCGATCGACGAGGCCTTCGACCTTCGACCCGCGGCGATCATTCGCGACCTCGACCTTCTGCGCCCCATCTACCGACAGACCGCCAGCTATGGCCATTTCGGACGCTTGAACCCCGACTTCACCTGGGAACGACTCGACCGAGTCGATGCGCTGCGAAGCGCAGCCGGGCTCTAGCCATGACGGCGGCAGCGGTGGCGCGCGTGCTGCTGGACTCGCCACTGCCGCAGCTCGACCGGCTCTTCGAGTACCGGATACCCGCGGCGCTCATCGATCTCGCGCGCCCCGGTGCTCGCGTGCGAGTTCCCCTGCGCACCGAAGGCAGAATCGCCGACGGGTTCATCATCGAGCTCGCGGATGACGCGACGTTCACGGGTCGTCTGAGCGAGCTCGACTCGGTCGTCTCGCCCGTCGCCGTGCTCACGCGCGAGGTCTACGCACTCGCGCGACGCCTTGCCGACCGTGCCGCGGGGGGCGCGAGCGACGTCGTGCGGCTCGCGGTGCCCAAACGATACGTCGCTGTCGAGAAGAAGTGGCTCGCCACCGACGCCGCGGCACCTGCGCCGTACTCGCCGAGCTCTGTTGCCGACTACGACACGGACGCGATCGACGAGGTGATCGCGCGCGCGGGTCGTGTCGCGCTCGACGCGGTTCCGCGGCTCGTGCAGGTGAGAGGGCACGAGGCTCCTGAGCACGGGTCCTCGGAGCACTGGGTGGGCCACTGGGCGATCACCCTCGCAACGATCGCGACCCGCGCGCTGTCTCGTGGAAGCGTCATCCTCAGCGTGCCCGACTACCGCGACCAGGAGCAGCTGCTCACGGCGCTCGCGTCGGTGCTGCCTTCCGCCCGCGTGGTGCGGCTCGATGCACGACAGTCCGACCGAGAGCGATACGCCGAGTTCCTGCGCTGTCTCGACACGACGCCTCGCGTCATCGTCGGCAACCGCGCGGCACTGTACGCCCCCGCGACACAGCTCGCGCTCATCGCGCTGTGGGACGACGGCGATGCGCTTCACGCCGAACCCCGCGCGCCCTACGTTCACGGCCGCGATGTGGCGCTCGTGCGGCAGGAAAGGCAGAAGTCGGCATTGATCTTCGCCGGCCACGCGCGCAGCACCGAGGTCGAGCGACTCGTCGAGGTCGGCTGGCTCGGCGACGTCAGGCCGGAGCGGACCGCTGTTCCGCGCGTGATCGCCACGGCTTATCAGGCATCGGACGACAGGCTCGCTCAGCAGGCCCGCATACCCTCGACGGCGTGGCGCGAGGCGCGCGCCGGCCTGGAGCAGGGTCCCGTGCTCGTTCAGGTCGCACGGCCCGGGTACGCGCCGACGCTCGCCTGCGAGGCGTGCGGCATCGCCGTGCGCTGCCGCCGCTGCGAGGGGCCGGTCGGTTTTCGCACGGCGAGCGGTGCGGCGACCTGTGCCTGGTGCGGTGCCGTCCATACCGAGCGCGCGTGCGAGCACTGCGGGAGCAGTCGCCTCCGACAGAGGGGTCAGGGCTCGACCCGCACGGCGGAGGAGCTGGGCCGGGCCTTCCCCGGGGTTCCTGTCGTCGTGTCCGATGGTGAGCATCCGGTCACCCATGTCGGAGCCCGGCCCGCGCTCGTGATCGCCACCCGCGGCGCTGAACCGATTGCGGCGGGTGGCTACCGAGCGGTGCTGCTGCTCGACGGCGAAAGGATGCTCGCACGCGAGTCCCTGCGCGTCGCCGAGGACTGCCTGCGCTGGTGGTCGAATGCCGCGGCGCTTGCTGCTCCACAGGCGCCGGTCGTGCTCGTCGGGGTGAGCGGCAGCATCGCGACGGCTTTGGCGACCTGGCGACTCGCGGACTATGCGAAGGCGGAGCTCGCCGATCGGGCACGACTGCGATTTCCTCCGGCGGTGCGCGTGGCGACGATCACCGGTGAGCCGGCCGAGGTCGAGAAGGCGCTGGCCGCGCTCCCCACCGACAGAGGAATCGACTGGCTCGGGCCGACCGCACCCGACGACGACGCTCAACTGAACGCTGGCACAGTGCGGTCGATCGTGCGGTTCGACTACGCCCAGGGCAAGGCCGTCGCCGACATTCTTCGTGCCGAGGTGGTGCGCAGCGCGACGAGTCGACCGCGGCGACCCCCGAAGGGGCAACGGCGCACGACCCCGCATACACTGAGGGTTCGACTGGACGATCTGGAGCCGTTTGCCGAAGAGAATCAAAGGCTGTAGAGATCGAAGCCGCACGGAGTGAGAGCAAAGCGAGTGAAGGCAGTGCAGTGACCGCGTTGCGCGTGGTGTTCGCCGGCAGCCCGGCGGCCGCCGTTCCGAGCCTGCGAGCTCTCGCCCGCAGCCGGCACGAGGTTGCCGCTGTGGTGACTCGCGAGGATTCGGCGCAGGGTCGTAAGCGGCTCATGACACCCACCCCCGTCGCCGCGGCCGCTGAGGAGCTCGGGCTGCCGATCATTCGCGCGAACCGGCTCGACCATGCGGCGACGGCCGCGATCACTGGGCTTCGGCCCGATCTCGGCGTGATCGTCGCCTACGGCGGACTCGTTCGGGAGCCGCTGCTCTCGGTTCCCATCCACGGCTGGATAAACCTGCATTTCTCGCTGCTGCCCCGATGGCGTGGCGCGGCGCCGGTGCAGCACGCGATCATCGCGGGCGACGAGGTCACCGGTGCCGCGGTTTTTCAGCTTGTACCCGAGCTCGATGCCGGTGACGTCTTCGATTCTCTGACTCGCCGGGTGGGCGCGCACGAGACCGCGGGCAGGGTGCTCGACGAGCTCTCGCTGAGTGGCGCCGAGCTGCTGCTGAGCGTCGTCGACGCGATAGCCGACGGCACCGCGGTGGCGAGGCCTCAGGCGGGGGAGCCCAGCTTTGCACCGAAACTCACACTCGCCGACGCACGCATCGATTGGTTGCGCTCATCGCAGGAGCTGCACGATCTCGTTCGCGGTGTGACGCCGGAGCCGGGTGCTTTCACCGTTGTCGACGACGTGCGGCTCAAGGTGCTCTCCGCCGCGGTCGCTCACGACGCTGCGCCTCTGCCCCCTGGCGAGTTGCGCTGCGTGGGCGGTGCCGTGCTCGTGGGAACGGCAAGCGAGCCGCTCGAGCTGATCGAGGTGCTGCCGGCGGGCAAGCGCGCGATGGCCGCCTCGGACTGGTGGCGCGGACTCGGTGTCGATCGCGCGGTCGCCTCGTGACCGCAGGTCAGGTCCAGCCGGCTCGCAGGGTCGCTCTCGATGTCATCCGGGCGGTGAGCGATTCGGATGCCTATGCCAACCTTGCTCTGCCCGTCGCACTCGATCGTGCCGGACTCAGCGGTGCTGACGCAGCACTCGCGACGGAGCTCACGTACGGGACCCTTCGAGGCCTGGGCTATTACGACGCCGTGATCGCTCTTGCGGCAGCGCGAGCGACGAGCGAGATCGATCCCGCCATTCTCGATGTGCTGCGTCTCGGCGCACACCAGTTGCTGTCTATGCGCGTCGCGACCCATGCGGCCGTGGACGAGTCCGTCTCGCTCGCGCGCGTCGTCGGCTCCCGATCGGCGACGGGATTCGTCAACGCCGTTCTACGCACCATCACGCGCACCCCGGTCGAGGAATGGCGATCGCGAGTGAGCGCCACCGCGAAGACCGAGGATGATCGTCTCGCTCTCCAGTTCTCGCACCCGTCGTGGGTCGTGCGTGCGTTCCGGTCGGCCCTCGCCGCGGAGGGCCGGGAGCACGAGCTCGAGAGCCTCTTGAGCGCCGACAACGATGCTCCGAGGGTGACCCTCGCCGCGCTCCCGGGACTCGCGGAGACGAATGAGCTGAACGGGGCGGAACCGGCGCGGTACTCGCCGTTCGCCGCCACCAGTGCCGGTGGGGACCCCGCGCGCTGGAGCGCGGTTCGGGAGGGGAGGGCTCGGGTTCAGGACGAGGGTTCCCAGCTCGCCGCGCTCGCACTGAGCCGTGCGCGTGCGATCGCGGCGGGGGAGGAGTGGCTGGATCTCTGCGCCGGCCCCGGCGGTAAAACCGCGCTCCTGGCGGCCGAGGGCATGCCGCACGGTGTGACCGTGACTGCGAACGAGGTGATCCCCGCTCGCGCGAAGCTCGTGCGCAACGCCGTCGCCGCGTTCGAGGCACCGCCCGCGGTGTTGGAACGCGATGGCCGCGAGTTCGAAGCGAGCCACATGACGCGGTTCGACCGTGTTCTCGTCGATGCGCCCTGCACCGGTCTCGGCGCACTGCGTCGACGCCCGGAGGCCCGCTGGCGAAAGCAGCCGCGCGATGTGCCCGAACTCACGAAGCTGCAGGGCGAGCTGCTCGACTCCGCGGTCGCCGCGACCAGGCCCGGCGGGCTGATTGCCTACGTGACCTGCTCGCCGCACCGCGCCGAGACGACCGCGGTCGTCGCCGACGCGGTCAAACGGCACGGGCTCACGCAGCTCGACACGCCCGCGGTGCTGTCGGCGATCGTGCGCGAACCGCTCGACCTCGGCGACGCGCTGCACGCCCAGCTGTGGCCGCACCGGCACGGCACCGACGCCATGTTCATCGCGCTGCTCGAGCGACCGGCCCAGTAGATTTGCATCGTGGATCCTCGCATCAACCCCAGCATCCTGTCGGCCGACTTCGTCAACCTCGAGCGGGACATCCACTCGATCGCGAGCGCTGACCTGGTTCACGTGGATGTCATGGACAACCACTTCGTGCCGAACCTCACCTTCGGCCCGCAGATGGTCGGGCGCATTCAGGATGTCTCGCCGATCCCACTCGACGTGCACCTCATGATCGACGACCCCGACCGCTGGGCGCCGGGCTATGCGGAGCTCGGAGCGTTCTCGGTGACGTTCCATGCGGAGGCTGCGGCGGACTCGATTGCGCTCGCGCGACGCCTGCGTCAGATCGGTTCCCGCGCGGGAATCGCCGTCAAACCCGACACCGCGATCGAACCGTTTCTCGAGCTCCTGCCGGAGTTCGACCAGGTGCTCGTCATGACCGTTGAGCCCGGCTTCGGCGGCCAGTCGTTCATCGAGAGGGTCATGCCCAAACTCGACGCGCTGCGTGCGGCGGTGAACCGCCAGGGCCTCGACGTCTGGCTGCAGGTCGACGGCGGTGTCACCGTCGACACGATCGCGATCGCGGCAGAGCACGGGGCCGACACGTTCGTCGCAGGATCGAGCGTCTTCAACTCCGGCGACCCGGCCGACAACATCGCGGCCCTGCGCGCGGCGGCCAGCGCGCACCCGCGCCACTGAGATCGTGTCCGTCACGCATCCGCCTCTCGAGCCCGTGCGGACGATCGTCGCCGAGTTCGCGCGGCGCGGCTGGCCCGTGGCTGTCGGAGGGTCTGCTGTGCTGGCGTGGCTGGGCCTCGTCGATGTCGTGCGAGATTGGGATGTGACCGTCGATGCTGATGCCGACGAAGTCGAGCAGGCGCTGCTGCGAGCCGGCTTCAACCCCGAAGACGGCACGTCCAGCGCGCCGCCATTCGCCACGCGGCGACGACTGACTCTCGCCCTGCCCGATCACGAGCTCGATGTGCTCGTGGGCTTCGCCGTGCACGAGGGTGGCGCCGTGGTGCCGATTCCTGTGCGCGCCGTCGCGACCTGGAACGGGCTGCCGATCGCGCATCCGGGGGACTGGGAACTCGCGTACCGCATCATGGGGCGCGCGGATCGGGCCGCAGCACTGCACAAGGCACTCGCAGAGTCTGATTGGATTGGACGATGAGCGAGACGAACAAGACCAAGCCAGAAGTCGACTTCATCGAGGGACCGCCCCCGACCGAGCTCGTCAGCACCGATATCGAGATCGGCGCCGGCGCAGAAGCGGTTCCCGGCGGCACGGTCGATGTGCACTACCTCGGTGTCGACTTCGAGACGGGTGACGAGTTCGACTCGTCGTGGAGCCGGGGAGAGTCGGCGAACTTTCCGCTGCCCATGCTCATCCCCGGCTGGCAGGAGGGAATCCCCGGCATGAAGGTCGGCGGGCGCCGCCAGCTCGTCGTGCCGCCACACCTGGCCTACGGTCCCGCGGGCGGTGGGCATCAGCTCTCCGGCCGCACCCTCATCTTCATCATCGACCTGCTGGGCGTGAGCTAGGTAACCGTTCGGGAGGCTCCCGGGCCGAGCGATACTCTTGAGGGTGTGAAGACCTTCGACGAACTGTTCGCAGAGCTGAGCGCGACCGCGCAGGCACGCCCCGTCGGGTCGCGCACCGTGGAACTGCTCGACGCGGGCGTCCACGCCATCGGCAAGAAGATCGTCGAAGAGGCCGCCGAGGTCTGGATGGCCGCCGAGTATCAGTCGGACGCCGAGACCGCCGAAGAGATATCCCAACTGCTCTACCACCTCCAAGTGCTCATGCTCGCCAAGGGCTTGACCACCGACGACGTCTACTCGTATCTGTAACCGAATGGCCTGTGAGTGACCAATGACCCTGCGCATCGCTGTTCCCAATAAGGGAATCCTCGCCGACTCGGCGACGCAGATGCTCGCCGAGGCCGGCTACGTGGTGCGTCGCGACTCGAAAGAGCTCACCGTCTTCGACGGGACCAACGACGTCGAGTTCTTCTACCTACGCCCCCGTGACATCGCCACCTATGTCGGCTCCGGCTCGCTCGATGTCGGCATCACCGGTCGCGACCTGCTCGTCGACTCCGGCTCGACCGCCCTCGAGCTCACCGCGCTCGAGTTCGGCCCTGCAACCTTTCGCTTCGCCGGACCCATCGGCGCGTTCACCGAGGTCTCGCAGCTGAACGGCGTTCGCATCGCCACGAGCTACGCGGGAATCGTGGGCAGGTTTCTCAGCGACAACGGCATCGCGGCCGAGATCGTGACACTCGACGGCGCGGTCGAGGGGGCCATCAAGCTGGGCGTTGCGGATGCCGTCGCCGACGTCGTCTCGACGGGCACAACGCTTCGCCAGCAGGGCCTCGAGACCTTCGGCCCTGTCGTGCTCGAATCCACCGCCGTGCTCATCAGCGCCCGGCGCGACCTGCCCGGTCTCGCGACGTTCCAGCGCCGCCTGCAGGGCGTGCTCGTTGCCCGCAAGTACGTGCTCATGGACTACGACCTGCCCGCGAAGCTGATCGAACAGGCATCGGCCATCACGCCGGGTCTCGAGTCGCCGACCGTGTCACCGCTGCAGGACACCGATTGGGTCGCGGTGCGCGTGATGGTTCCCTCCGCCGATACCAACCGCCTGATGGACGAGCTGTACGAGCTCGGCGCTCGGGCCATTCTCGTGAGCGCCATTCACGCGGCACGAATCTAGGATGGTGCTGCTGTCGTGTCTGTGAGTGTGCGTGTCATCCCGTGCCTCGATGTTGCGGCGGGGCGCGTCGTCAAGGGCGTCAACTTCCTGAACCTCGAAGACGCCGGTGACCCGGTCGAACTCGCCCGTCGCTACGGCGAGCAGGGCGCCGACGAGCTCACCTTCCTCGATGTCACGGCCACGGTCGACGACCGCTCGACGACCTACGACATCGTGAGCGCGACGGCGGAGCAGGTGTTCATACCACTCACGGTCGGAGGGGGAGTGCGGAGCGCCGAGGATGTCGCGCGCCTGCTCGGGGCCGGAGCGGACAAGATCGGCGTCAACAGCGGCGCCATCGCGCGACCCGACCTCATCGACGAGATCGCCGATCGTTTCGGCGCCCAGGTCGTGGTGCTTTCGCTCGACGTCAAGCGTTCGGGCCGCGGATTCATCGTCACGACCCACGGGGGCCGGGTCGAGACGGACCGCGATGCCCTGGAGTGGGCGCGTGAGGCGATCGAGCGCGGTGCCGGTGAACTGCTCGTCAATTCGATCGATGCCGACGGCACGCGCGACGGATACGACCTCGAGTTGATTCGTGCCATGCGCGAGGTGAGTTCGGTTCCCATCGTCGCCTCGGGCGGTGCCGGTACGCTCGAGCACTTCGCGCCCGCGGTGCACGCGGGTGCCGACGCCGTGCTTGCGGCATCCGTCTTTCACCACGGGCTCATGACGATCGGAGAGGTCAAGGCTGCTCTCGAGGGTGCCGGTCTCGACATTCGGCGGGTGGAGGCAGCGTGAGTCCCGAAGACCTGAAGGCGGCGCTCGACCTCGCGTCATTCGGCGATGACGGCCTGCTGCCCGTCATCGTGCAGGAGGAGGCGTCGAAGGCGGTGCTCATGCTCGCGTGGATGGACGCCGAAGCGATGCGCCGCACGTTCACCGAAGGCCTCGTGACCTTCTGGTCGCGCTCGCGACGGGAGTACTGGCGCAAGGGTGACACCTCGGGCAATCATCTGCACGTGGTCGCGGCCGCGCTCGACTGCGACAGCGACACCCTGCTGCTCACGGTCGCCCAGGTCGAGGCAGCGTGCCACACCGGCGCCCACGCGTGCTTCGAGGTCAACCCGCTCCCGATCACCGGCGAGTGGAGCGCCCAGTGACGACAACGCGCCACGACTTCGAACGAGAACTCAATGCGGGGCGAGTCGTGCCGGTCATTCGAGAGCTGTTCGCCGACGGCGAGACACCCGTCGGTATCTACCGCAAGCTCGCGAACGGACGACCCGGCACGTTTCTGCTCGAGTCGGCCGAGCAGGGCGGGCTGTGGTCGCGCTACTCCTTCATCGGCGTGTCGAGCTTCGGCGTGCTCACCCAGGATGGACCGCGGGCGCTGTGGGTCGAGCAGGGAATCGGCGTCGAACGCGCCTTCGGCGGGCCGATGCCCTCGAGCCCGCTCGAGGCCGTCCGCGCGCTGCACGAGCGGTGGCAGACGCCCAAGGTGGCCGGTCATCCGCCCCTCACCGGCGGACTCGTCGGCTTCATCGGGTGGGACGCGGTTCGCGAGCTCGAGCGCTTGCCGAACGCTCCCGGCGCCGACTACGCCATTCCCGGGCAAGCGCTGAGCTTCGTCTCCGATCTCGTCGTCGTCGATCACCACGACGGCCTCGTCCTGCTGCTGACGAGCGTGCTCACCGACGAACTGGACGACTCGATCGATACGCGTGCGGTCGATGGACTGTGGGATGAGGCTCAGAAGCGCCTTGATTATCTTCAGACGGCGCTCGGCACGCCCGCGGAGGCATTTCTCGCTGAGGTCGATCTTTCCACGGCGCCGGAGGCGGTTCCGAGCCTCAGCCGTGAGACGTTCTACGCGATGGTCGACGCGGGCAAACGGCACATTCACGAGGGCGATGTGTTTCAGGTCGTGCTCTCACAGCGCTTCGACCACGCGGCGACCGCGCACCCCCTCGACGTCTACCGTGTGCTCTGCGCGCTCAACCCCAGCCCATACATGTACTTGCTCGCACTCGAGAACGCCGGTGGCGAGCCCTACTGGGTCGTCGGCTCGTCGCCCGAGGCGCTCGTCAAGGTGAGCGACGGACGAGTGTTCTCGCACCCGATCGCCGGTTCGCGCCCGCGCGGCGAGACCCCCGAACGCGATTCTGAGCTCGCCGAGGAGCTTCTCGCCGACGAGAAGGAGCGCTCCGAGCACCTCATGCTCGTCGACCTCGCTCGCAACGATCTCGCCCGCGTGTGCGTCGCGGGTTCCGTCGAGGTCACGGAGTTCATGCAGGTCGAGCGCTTCAGCCACGTCATGCACCTCGTGTCGTCGGTCGAGGGGCGTCTGGCTCCGGATGCTGCCGCCACCGACGTCTTCACGGCGACCTTCCCCGCCGGCACGCTCTCGGGTGCGCCGAAGCCCCGGGCGCTCGAGATCATCGACGCGCTCGAACCAGCTCAGCGCGGGCTCTACGGTGGCGTCGTGGGCTACTTCGGCTTCGGTGGCGACCTCGACCTCGCGATAGCGATTCGCACGACCACGATCTCCGCGGGAGTCGCGCGGGTGCAGGCGGGTGCTGGAATCGTCGCCGAATCGAACCCCGAAGCAGAGTACGAGGAGACACGAGCGAAGGCCGCCGCCCCTCTGCGCGCGGTCGCCGTCGCCAACGCCATGCGGAGGGTGACATGATCGAGGGCCGTCGCGCCAGGTCGCTCGCCTTCCTCGGCGGAATCGCGGGGGCAGCACTCGCGCTGCTGTCGTTGACTCAGCCCTGGCTCAGTGCGCACGTCGCGGATACTGATCCGCTTGCCGTGGGGGCCGATGTGGCAGCGCCCGCCGTGAGCGCTCTCGCGGTGGCGAGCCTGGCGCTCGTCGGCGCGGTGGCCATCGCGAACACCGCCGTGCGCTGGGTTCTGGGTGCTGTTCAGCTCCTGCTCGGACTGGGCGTGGTGTTCGCGACCGTGACCACGCTGCACGACACGGTCGGGGCCGCCGTTCCCGCCGTGTCCAGCGTCACCGGGATCTCGGGGGAGACCTCGGTTCGCGAACTCGTCACCGGGGTGGATGTCGCGCTCTGGCCGTGGTTGGCGATCGTCGCCGGCGGCATCCTCATGCTCACCGGGGTGTGGACGGTGATGACGGCACGGTCATGGCCCGGCTCGGGCACGAAGTACGGTGGCACGGCGACAGCCGGATCAGCCCCGGCCGTGTCGGAGTGGGACGCCCTGAGCGAGGGAGCCGACCCCACAAACGAGGCAGAGGCTACTGACTAGACTGAGAGAGACTTCACCGAGAACGAGAAACTGGAGTGACATGAGCAGCGAAGACATCGCGGACCCGGGCCACGGACACTCGCCGGCGGCATGGGTCGCAGTGACCATCATGGTTGTAGCCCTCATCGCGGGGACGTTCTTCTTCTGGTTCGATCAGGCCGTTCTGGTCTGGGCGAGCGCCGGCCTCGCCGTCGTCGGTCTCATCGTGGGCTGGGTGCTTGCCAAGGTCGGCTACGGCGTCGGCGGCAGCAAGCTCAAGTCCGACGCACGCTCGCACTAGCGGGAATAACGTGCTCACCCAGCTTGTCGCAGGGGCAAGGGAAGATGCTGCTGCGCGAAGCGCGCTGCTGCCGCTCGACGAGGTGATGGCGAGCGCTCGTGCCGCAGCTCCCGCACTCGATGCGCTCGAGGCGCTCGCACCGGGCGACTCGGTCAAGATCATCGCCGAGATCAAGCGGGCCAGCCCGTCTCGGGGGGTTCTCGCCGACATCCCCGAGCCCTCGGCGCTCGCCGCGCAGTACGAACTCGGCGGAGCGAGCGCGATCAGTGTTCTCACCGAGGGCAGGAGGTTCGGCGGTTCCCTCGACGACCTCCGTGCTGTGCGGGCGAGTGTCGCGGTGCCGGTGCTGCGGAAGGACTTCATCAGCGTTCCCTACCAGGTCTTCGAGGCTCGAGCGGCGGGCGCCGACATCGTCCTGCTCATCGTCGCCGCGCTCAGCGATGAGGAGCTCTCGACCCTGTACGCGCTCATCGAGGAACTCGGTATGACCGCCCTTGTCGAGGCGCACTCCGCCGACGAGGTCGATCGCGCGATCGGGCTCGGTGCTCGCCTCATCGGGGTCAACGCCCGCGACCTGAGCACGTTCGAACTCGATCGCGACCTGTTCGGCTCGCTCGCCGGTCGCATGCCCGAAGGCGTCATCAGGGTGGCCGAATCGGCGGTGCGCACCGCCGCCGACGTCGCGCACTACCGCGACGCCGGCGCAGACGTCGTGCTCGTCGGGGAGGCGCTCGTCACGGGCGGCGATCCCACCCAGGCACTGAGAGAGTTCAGGTCGGTCTGATGGCACTCCGCGATGCACAGGGGCCCTACTTCGGCGAGTTCGGCGGACGTTTCGTGCCCGAATCGCTCATCGCCGCGCTCGACGAGCTCGAGGCCGCGTACGCCGACGCCAAAGCCGACCCCGGGTTCGCGGCGGAACTCGCCACGCTTCACTCGACCTACACGGGTCGCCCGTCGATCATCACCGAGGCGCCGCGATTCGCCGAGCACGCGGGCGGTGCCCGCATCATCCTCAAGCGCGAGGACCTCAACCACACCGGTTCGCACAAGATCAACAATGTGCTCGGGCAGGCCCTGCTCACGAAGCGCCTGGGTAAGTCGCGCGTCATAGCGGAGACCGGTGCCGGGCAGCACGGGGTTGCGACGGCGACGGCGGCCGCGTACTTCGGCCTCAACTGCACCATCTACATGGGCGAGGTCGACACCGAGCGCCAGGCGCTCAACGTCGCGCGCATGCGCCTGCTCGGGGCCGAGGTCATCGCGGTGAAGTCGGGCTCTCGCACGCTCAAGGACGCGATCAACGATGCGCTGCGCGACTGGGTCGCGAGCGTCGATACGACCAACTACATCTTCGGCACGGTCGCCGGTCCGCATCCGTTCCCCGCGCTCGTGCGCGACTTTCAGAAGATCATCGGGGAGGAGGCCCGCGAGCAGGTGCTCGTACTGACGGGCGCGCTTCCGGATGCCGTCGCCGCCTGTGTCGGCGGAGGCAGCAACGCGATCGGCATCTTCGACGCCTTTCTCGACGACGAGGGCGTCGCACTGTTCGGCTTCGAAGCGGCGGGAGACGGCGCGGACACCCCCCGTCACGCCGCAACGATCTCGCGCGGTCGCCCCGGCGTTCTCCACGGTGCTCGCAGCTACCTGCTGCAGGACGAGGACGGGCAGACTATCGAGTCGCACTCGATCTCGGCCGGTCTGGACTACCCGGGCGTGGGTCCGCAGCACTCCTGGTTGGCAGACCTCGGTCGTGCGACGTACCGCCCCGTCACCGACGCCGCAGCGATGGACGCGTTCCGCCTGCTCAGCCGCACCGAGGGCATCATCCCGGCCATCGAGTCCGCGCATGCTCTCGCCGGCGCCATCGAGCTGGGCCACGAACTGGGCGAGGACGCAACGATCCTGGTCAGTCTGAGCGGGCGAGGCGACAAAGACATGGAGACCGCGGCCGAGTACTTCTCCATTCTCGACTCGAGCGAGGGGCCATGCTCATGACCTCCGTCGACTCCGTCATCAGAGCACGTCGCGACGCCGGTGGTGGAGCCCTCATCGGCTACTTGCCGGTGGGTTTCCCCGATCTGCAGACGAGCATCGACGCGGCGGTCACGCTGCTGGAGAACGGTGTGGACGCCATCGAGCTCGGTGCACCGTACTCCGACCCCGTCATGGATGGCCCCGTCATCCAGGCGGCGACTGAGCGGGCTCGGGAGAACGGCTTCCGCTTCGCCCACGTGCTTGAAGCGGTCTCCGCGATTCGTGAGCGCATCGAGGCTCCCGTGCTCGTCATGGCCTATTGGAACCTCATCGTGCAGTACGGCGTCGACCGCTTCGCCGACCACTTCACGGCAGCGGGGGGATCCGGACTCATCACTCCTGATCTCATTCCGGATGAGGCTGCCGAGTGGATCACGGCAAGCGACCGCACGGGCCTCGACCGAGTCTTCCTTGCCGCGCCCTCGTCGAGTGACGCCCGCCTGAAGACCGTGAGCGAGCTGAGCCGCGGATTCGTCTACACCGTGTCGACCATGGGCGTGACGGGAGCGCGCCACGAAGTGGATGCTGCCGCACGCGGTCTTGTCGATCGCCTCCGCGCGATCGGAGTCGGCAACGCCTGCGTGGGGCTCGGCATCTCGACGGCGGATCAGGTGCGCTCGGTGCTCGAGTACGCCGACGGCGCGATCGTCGGCTCTGCCTTCGTGAGCGCGCTCGACAGCGGGGGACTCGAGGCTTTGAAGGCCAAGGCGATCGAACTGGCAAGCGGTACTCGCGCGACGCGTTAGGGTGGAAACCGCCCGCAAGCACTGCGCACGAGCAGCGCCTACCCCGTACGAAAGGCACCAGGACACGTGTTCGCACCCCTGAGCATCCCCAGCCCCGACTATGAGTGGCAAGTCTTCGAACTCGGTCAGTGGTTGCGCGACATCGGGCTGACCTGGTTCAGCTGGAACATCAACATTCACGCGTACGCGATCTGCATTCTCGCGGGCATCGTCGCGGCCATGGTCTTCACCGGCTACCGGCTGAAGGCGCGTGGCGCCGACGCGGGACTCGTCATCGACATCGCCCTGTGGGCGGTGCCCTTCGGCATCATCGGCGGGCGCATCTTCCATGTCATCACCCACCCCAATGACTACTTCGGGCCCGACAAAGATCTCATGCAGATCTTCTACATCTGGAATGGCGGCCTCGCCATCTTCGGGGCGCTCATGCTGGGTGCCGTCGGAGTCTGGATCGGCTGCAAGCTCTCGGGCTTGCGGTTCTGGACCTTCGCCGACGCACTAGCCCCGGCGCTGCTGCTCGCTCAGGCGTTCGGCCGCCTCGGCAACTGGTTCAACCACGAGCTGTACGGCCTGCCCACCGACCTTCCGTGGGGTCTCGAGATCGAGTCGACGAACTCCGCTTTCCCGGTGGGTCTGCCCGAGGGCACTCTCTTCCACCCGACGTTCCTCTACGAGATCATCTGGAACCTCGTGGGTGTGTTCGTGCTCCTTGCGATCGAGCGCACGTGGCGTGCCGGGCGCTGGAAGATCCTTGGCAGGTCTGTTCCCGGTCTCGTTGCCGGAGCGTGGCGCTTCCAGTGGGGCCGCATGCTCGGTTTTTACCTCATGTGGTACGGGCTGGGTCGAAGCTACTTCGAGTCGATTCGTATCGACCCGAGCGAGATCTTCTTCGGCATCCGCACGAACGTGTGGGCCGCCATCTTCGCGTTCCTCGTCGGTCTCGTCATCGTCGTCGTTCAGGGGCGACGCCACCCGGGGCTCGAACCCAGCCCGTACCGTGACGGAGACGCTCGGGATGCGGACACTGATGTACACTCTGAGAACGTCTACACGGATGCCGACTTCGCTGACAATGACGCCAGGAAGTCACCGTAACCCGCAGGATCCGCTAGTCGCCGCCTTCGCGCAGGCCACAAGCCGCGCCGGAGAGTCCCCACCCAGGCCCAGTCGAAGCAGAGGGTCGGATGTCCATCGGGTCGACGACGCCCCCGAACGATGACGATCGCCAGGCCGGCGAATTCACGAAGGGCGAGCAATGACGTCGAGCCCACCCCAGCGCCCTTTCAGTGTGCTGCCCGAAGCGCAGGGCATGTACGACCCTGCCTTCGAGAAGGATGCCTGCGGCCTCGCGATGGTCGCGACCCTGCACGAGCCCGCGAGTCACCGCGTCGTCTCGCTCGCACTCGAGGCACTGCGTAACCTCGAGCACCGGGGTGCCACCGGTGCCGACGAGGGCACGGGCGATGGCGCCGGCATCAATACGCAGATACCGGATGCGTTCTTCCGAGCGGTTGCCCCGTTCGCGCTCCCGCGGGCCGGCCACTATGCCGTCGGCATCGCCTTTCTCCCCGTCGACCCCCGCGCTCGCCGTGCCGCCAAGCGCGGAATCGAGGAGCTGGCTGCCGACGAGCAGCTCGAGGTGCTCGGCTGGCGCGAGGTTCCCGTCGAGCCCCGTCGCATAGGAACGTCCGCGCGCGCGGCGATGCCGGCGTTCGAGCAGCTGTTCGTCACGAGTGTCAGGGGGGAACGCGCCGCGGCGTCCGGAATCGTGCTCGACCGGCAGACCTTCCGCCTGCGCAAGCGCGCCGAGCGCGAACTCGAGGTCTACTTCCCCTCGCTCTCGAGCCGCACGATCGTCTACAAGGGCATGGTGACGACGCTCCAGCTCGAGCCCTTCTACCCCGACCTCTCCGACGAGCGTTTCGCGTCGCAGCTCGCGATCGTCCACTCGCGGTACTCGACCAACACCTTCCCGTCGTGGCCGCTCGCCCAGCCCATGAGATTCGTCGCCCACAACGGCGAGATCAACACCGTGCAGGGCAACCGCAACTGGATGCGCGCGCGCCAGTCGCAGCTCCACTCCGAGGTGCTCGGCGACCTTCGTCCGCTGTTCCCGATCGTCAGCCCGGGGGCCAGTGACTCCGCCGCCTTCGACGAGGTGGTCGAGCTGCTCACTCTCGCGGGTCGCTCCCTGCCCCATGCGATCACGATGATGATCCCCGAGGCCTACCAGAGCCAGGCGGGCATCGACCCCGCGCGTCGCGACTACTACGAGTACCACTCCATGCTCATGGAACCGTGGGACGGTCCCGCCGCCATGGTCTTCACCGACGGAACGCTCGTCGGCGCAACCCTCGACCGCAACGGGCTCCGTCCCGGGCGCTTCGTCGTGACGGATGACGGACTCGTCGTGCTCGCCAGCGAGATCGGCGTGCTCGAACTCGACCCCGCAACCATCGTGCGCAAGGGCCGCCTGCAGCCGGGCAAGCTCTTCCTCGTCGATGTCGCGGCGGGACGCATCATCGAGGACGACGAGATCAAGGACCAGCTCGCCGCGCAGAAGCCGTGGGGGGTGTGGCTGAACTCGCACCGCATCAACCTCGAGAACCTGCCCGAGCGGGAGCACATCTCGCACACTCCCGCCTCGGTGAGCCGCCGCCAGCGCACGTTCGGCTACACGAACGAGGAGGTGCGAGTTCTCATCGGTCCCATGGCGCAGCACGCCATCGAGCCGATCGGTGCCATGGGGTCGGACACGCCCATCGCCGTGCTGTCACAGCGCCCCCGGTTGCTCTTCGACTACTTCACCCAGCAGTTCGCTCAGGTGACGAACCCGCCGCTCGACAGCATCCGTGAGGATATCGTCACGTCGATGAGCCTCGGCATCGGTCCCGAGCGCAACCTGCTCGACGCGACGCCGGAGCACGCCGCTCAGGTCGTGCTCGACTTTCCGGTGCTAGACAACGACGAGCTCGCGAAGATCCAGCACCTCGATTCGTCTCCGACCGATTCGGAAGGCGGTGCGGCCACGAAGACGATTCGCGGTCTCTACCGCACGGCCGACGGGGTCGAGTCGCTCCCGCGTCGCCTCGCGGCGATGTGCGCCGAGGTCGACGAGGCGATCGAGAAGGGGGCACGGTTCATCGTGCTCTCCGATCGCGATTCCAACGCCGAGTTCGCGCCGATTCCCTCCCTGCTCATGGTCTCGGCCGTGCACCACCACCTGATCCGCACGGAGAACAGGCTCAAGGTCGGTCTCATCGCCGAGGCCGGAGACGTGCGTGAGGTGCACCACGTCGCCCTGCTCATCGGTTACGGCGCGTCGGGGGTCAACCCCTACCTCGCGATGGAGACCGCGGAGCAGCTCGTGCGGAACCACGAGATCTCGGGCATCGACGAGACCGAGGCCGTGCGCAACGTCATCAAGGCGCTGGGCAAGGGCGTGCTCAAGATCATGTCGAAGATGGGGATCTCGGTCGCCTCCTCGTACTCGGGAGCGCAGGCCTTCGAGGCGGTCGGCCTCGACAAGGGTTTCGTGGATGCCTACTTCACCGGCACCCCGAGTCGCCTCGGTGGCATCGGCCTCGAGACGATCGCGGCGGAGAACCTGGCGCGGCATCGCTCGGCCTACCCAGATGAAGCGGCCGTCCACGCGCACCGTCGCCTTGAGACGGGGGGCGAGTATCAGTGGCGCCGTGAAGGACCACCGCACCTGTTCAACCCCGAGACCGTGTTCCGGCTGCAGCACTCGACTCGCACGCGCCGCTACGACATCTTCCGCGAGTACACGAAGCTCGTCGATGACCAGTCCTCGGAGCTCATGACGCTGCGGGGGATGTTCACCCTCGGGGAGGGCGAGCGGCACCCTGTTCCGCTCGACGAGGTCGAGCCGGTCTCAGCGATCGTGAAGCGCTTCTCGACGGGCGCGATGAGCCTCGGTTCGATCAGTCCTGAGGCACACGAAACGCTCGCCGTCGCGATGAACCGCCTCGGTGCCCGCAGCAACACGGGCGAGGGGGGCGAGGATGTCGGGCGTCTGCTCGATCCGGAGCGCCGCAGCGCGATCAAACAGGTCGCCTCGGCGCGATTCGGCGTCACGAGCATGTACCTGACGCACGCGAGCGATGTGCAGATCAAGATGGCGCAGGGGGCGAAGCCCGGTGAGGGCGGACAGCTGCCGCCGACCAAGGTGTACCCGTGGATCGCTCGAACGCGGCACTCGACGGCGGGTGTCGGACTCATCAGCCCGCCACCGCACCACGATATCTACTCGATCGAAGATCTCAAGCAGCTCATCTTCGACGTCAAGCGCGCGAGCCCCGAGGCCCGCGTGCACGTCAAGCTCGTGAGCGCGAGCGGCATCGGCGCGGTCGCTGCGGGAGTCACCAAGGCGCTGGCCGATGTCATCCTCGTGTCGGGTCATGACGGGGGAACCGGAGCCAGCCCCCTCAACTCGCTCAAGCATGCGGGAACCCCGTGGGAGATCGGCCTCGCCGAGACCCAGCAGACGCTGCTCATCAACGGGCTGCGGGATCGCGTCGTCGTACAGGTCGACGGGCAGCTCAAGACGGGCCGCGACGTGATCGTCGCGGCATTGCTCGGCGCCGAGGAGTACGGCTTCGCGACCGCGCCACTGGTGGTGAGCGGGTGCATCATGATGCGGGTGTGCCACCTCGACACGTGCCCGGTCGGCGTTGCGACGCAGAACCCCGAGTTGCGCGCTCGTTTCACCGGAAAGCCCGAGTTCGTGGAGACTTTCTTCGAGTTCCTCGCGGAGGAGGTGCGGGAGTACCTCGCGGCGCTCGGCTTCCGCACGCTCGATGAGGCGATCGGACACAGCGAGCTGCTCGGGGTCGATGACGCCGTCAGGCACTGGAAGACGGACGGCCTGGACCTCGCACCGGTGCTGTCGGCACCGCCGGTCGCCGCGGGCGAGGCCCTGCGCAACACCCAGCCCCAGGATCACAAGCTCGACGAGCACTTCGACACCACGCTCATCGCGCTCAGCGCCGACGCGCTCGAGGCGCCCGCGCCCGAACGGGCGGCGCCTGTCGTCATCGACGTGCCCATCCGCAACACCGATCGTGCGGTGGGCACGATGCTGGGTCACGAGGTCACCAAGCGTTTCGGTGAGTCCGGGCTGCCACGGGAGACGATCGACGTGACACTGCGCGGCACGGCAGGGCAGTCGCTCGGCGCATTCCTCCCCGCAGGCATCACGATTCGGCTCGAGGGCGACGCGAATGACTACGTCGGCAAGGGCCTCTCCGGCGGCGACATCGTGGTGCGACCCGATCCGCGCAGCCCGGCTGTCGCCGAGCGCAACATCATCGCGGGCAACGTCATCGGCTACGGGGCCACGAGTGGAACACTTTTCATTCGTGGTGCGGTGGGTGAACGCTTCATGGTGCGCAACTCGGGTGCCGAGGCCGTCGTCGAGGGTGTCGGTGATCACGCGCTCGAGTACATGACCGGGGGAGTCGTCGCGATCCTCGGGCCGACCGGGCGCAACCTCGGTGCGGGTATGTCGGGAGGCGTCGCCTACGTTCGCCGTCTGCGCCCAGACCGGGTCAACCAGCACGCGCTCGACAGCGGCGAGCTCGCACTGCTCACGCTCGACGACGCAGACCAGGCGGTGTTGCGTCGGCTGCTCACCGCCCACGCCGAGGTGACGGATTCGACGGTCGCCAGGGCACTGCTCGATGACTTCTCCTCGGTCACCGACGAGTTCGTCAAGATCATGCCGCGCGACTTCGCCGCGGTCATGCAGGTGCGCTCCGACGCTGAACTCAACGGCGTCGACACCGACGGCGAGGCGTTCTGGGAGCAGATCATGGAGGTGACCGGTGGCTGATCCCCGGGGATTCCTGAAGACCCGCGAACGAGAGCTTCCCGCGCGCCGACCCGTCGCGGTGCGCATCATGGACTGGCGCGAGGTCTACGAACCCGGTGAGACGAACGTGCTGCGCCGCCAGGCGAGCCGCTGCATGGACTGCGGCGTTGCGTTCTGCCACCACGGCTGTCCACTGGGCAACCTGATCCCCGAGTGGAACGACCTCGTGAGCCGCGGGGAGGATCGCGAGGCCGCGGAACGGCTGCACGCCACGAACAATTTTCCCGAGTTCACCGGTCGACTGTGTCCCGCACCGTGCGAGAGCTCCTGCGTGCTCGGCATCAGTCAGCCCGCCGTCACGATCAAACAGGTCGAGGTGTCGATCATCGACACGGCGTGGGGCAACAACTGGGTCGAGCCCAAGCCGCCGCAGCGGCTCACGGGCAAGACCGTCGCGGTCGTGGGCTCCGGACCTGCCGGCCTCGCGGCGGCTCAGCAGCTTACTCGGGCCGGCCACACCGTCGCGGTGTTCGAGCGGGACGATCGACTCGGCGGCCTGCTTCGCTACGGCATCCCCGACTTCAAGATGGAGAAGCAGCACCTCGACAATCGCTTGCGCCAGCTGCAGGCCGAGGGCACCCGCTTTCGCGCGGGCGTCAACGTCGGGGTCGACATCAGTTGGGACGACCTTCGCACGCGCTACGACGCTGTCGTCGTGGCCACGGGAGCGCTGGAACCGCGTGACCTGCTCGTGCCCGGTCGAGGCCTCGCGGGCGTTCACTTCGCGATGGATTACCTGACCCAGCAGAACCGGGTCGGGGCCGGGGACGAACTGGCGCAGCAGATCACGGCCACCGGAAAACACGTTGTGATCCTCGGCGGCGGCGACACCGGCGCCGATTGCATCGGTACCGCGCATCGGCAGAACGCTCTGAGCGTGACAACCCTCGCCATCGGCAGGCAGCCGGCGGCCGAGCGCACCGAGAATCAACCGTGGCCTACGCATCCACTGCTCTTCGAGGTCGCGAGCGCCCACGAGGAGGGCGGTGAGCGGAACTATCTCGCATCGACCGTCGAGTTCATCGGGTCTAAAGCTGGAGAGGTCCGCGCCATCAAGGTCGCAGAGACCGAGTTCAGAGACGGCATGCGCGTTCCGAAGCCCGGCACGGAGCGGGAGATCCCCGCTGATCTCGTGCTGCTGGCTCTCGGCTTCACCGGCACGGACGGCGTCGCGGGTGCGGGCGCGGAGACGATTCAACTCGACGAGGGGCGCGTCGTACGAGACGCGGACTTCACGACCGGCACCCCCGGGGTGTTCGTCGCCGGCGATGCCGGGCGCGGACAGTCGCTCATAGTGTGGGCCATTGCCGAGGGTCGTGCTGCGGCGGCGGCGGTCGACCGCTACCTTGAAGGTGCGACCGAACTGCCGGCGCCGGTCAGGGCGACCGACCGACCGATCTCCGTCTAGAACAGTCCGACACCCGCCGAAGCAACCCCAAGCAAAGGAATCTCGTGAGACGCGCCAAAATCGTTGCGACCCTGGGGCCAGCAACGTCAAGCTACGACAACATCCGCGCCCTCGTGGAGGCAGGGGTCGATGTCATCCGACTCAACCTGAGCCACGGCAGCCACGAAGTCCACAACGAGAGCTATGGCTACGTTCGCAAGGCCGAGGAGGCCTCTGGGCGTGCCGTAGCGGTGCTCGTCGACCTTCAAGGTCCGAAGATTCGCCTCGGCCGTTTCAGTGACGGTCCGCACGAGCTCGCGGTCGGCGACACCTTCTCGATCACGATCGATGACGTTCAGGGTGATCGCAGCATCTGCTCCACCACCTACAAGGGACTACCGGGGGATGTCGCTCCCGGGGATGTCCTGCTCATCGACGACGGTCGAGTCACGGTGCGCGTCGTGAGCACCGACGGCACAACCGTCGTGACGAAGGTCGAGGTACCGGGCGCGGTGTCGAACAACAAGGGCATCAACCTTCCCGGCGTCGCGGTCAATGTGCCGGCGCTGAGCGAGAAGGACGAAGACGATCTGCGCTGGGGACTTCAGCTCGGTGCCGACCTCGTCGCCCTGTCTTTCGTGCGCGATGCCAACGACGTCAAACGGGTTCACGAGATCATGGCCGAAGAGGGTCGCAAGATCCCGGTCATCGCCAAGATCGAGAAGCCCCAGGCGGTCGACAACATCGAGGCCATCATCGACGCGTTCGACGGCATCATGGTCGCGCGCGGCGACCTCGGCGTCGAACTGCCGCTCGAGCAGGTTCCCATCGTGCAGAAGCACGCCGTCGAACTCGCGCGGCGATGGGCGAAGCCCGTGATCGTCGCGACGCAGATGCTGGAGTCGATGATCTCGAGTCCGCGCCCCACGCGCGCCGAGACCTCCGACGTCGCGAACGCCGTGCTCGACGGCACCGACGCCGTCATGCTCTCGGGCGAGACGAGTGTGGGGGAGTTCCCGGTCATCACCGTTCAGACGATGGCGCGCATCATCGCGTCCACGGAGGACCACGGACTCGAGCGCATTCCACCCCTCGGTACCAAGCCGCGCACCCAGGGAGGGGCGATGACGCTCGCCGCCGCGGAGGTTGCGGAGTTCGTCGAGGCGAAGTACGTCTGCGTCTTCACCGAGTCGGGTGATTCGGCGAGGCGGATGTCTCGACTGCGCTCTCAGATCCCCATGCTCGCCTTCACCCCCGAGCTCGGCACCCGCCGCCGCATGGCCCTGGTCTGGGGCATCCGCTCGTTCCTGGTGGAGCGAGTCACGCACACCGACGCGATGTACAAGCAGGTGGACGACATTCTGCTGGCCGAGGGTCTCGCGGAGCTCGGCGACAAGGTCGTCGTGATCTCCGGTTCGCCCCCCGGGATCCCCGGATCGACGAACGACGTGCGCGTGCATCAGATCGGTGACGCAGCGAACGCCGTCGCACCCGCCTGGGAGTAGCCCCTGTGGCGAGCATCGCCGAATCCTCGGAGCGTCGGCGCCGCCGAAGCCGATATCAGTTCGTGGAGCGCAGCGCCTCGCGAAGCGGCACCCGAGACCCCATCCGCAGCAGCGAGTTCGCGTAGATCTTGCTCGCGACCAGCACGACCGCGGCGGTCGCTGCGACGAGAAGCGCCAGCGAGATGAGCGGCTCCCACCACATCGCCTCGCCGAAGAACAGTCGCACAGGCATCCCGACGGGCGCACTGAACGGTATGTACGACAGGATCGTCATCGCCAGAGGGTTGTCGTTGAAGAACACGACGCCGAAGTAGGGCAGCATCACGAGCATCATCGCCGGGGTCATCACAGCACCGGTGTCCTCCTGGCGCGAGACCAGGGCCGCGCCGGCAGCGAAGATGCTGGCGATGAGCACGAAGCCGAACAGGAAGAACACGACGAACCAGATCATCGGTGCCGACAGCAGATCGAGAAGCTGTCCCTGACCGGTGACCGCGAGACCGATCGCGGCTGCGGCGGCGATAGCGGCGGCATTGCCGACACCGATCACGGAGTTGCCGATGATCTTGCCGGCCAGCAGGGCTCGTGCCGGCACCGCCGCGAGCAGGATCTCGACCACGCGGGACTGCTTCTCCTGCACGGTGTTCTGCATGATCATCGCACCGGAACCGAGCGCCGCCATCATGAACACGATGCCGAACGCGATCGCGATGAGAAAGCGGAGCGATCCGGTGGTCTCCTGCGGATCGAGCAGCTCGACCTCCGGGCTCACCGATAGTGCAGCAACCACCTCGCTCGGAACCCTGTCGAGTGCGAGCAGCGAATAGCCGAGCGCGCTGTCGTCGGAGAGAACCACGGCGGCAACCTCGTCGTCGCGCAGCAGCTGTTCGGCCGCGGCCCGGTCGGGAGCGGCCACCGCGTCGAAGGTCTCCACTGCGCTCACCGCGGGCGGCGTGCCGCCCACGACCGCGATCCTGGTCGACTCGACCTGGCCTCCGAGCACACTCATGAGCACGATCCCGCCGATCACCAGCACCAGTGTGATGACGGTCGAGATGATGAACGACTTCGATCGCAGCTGTGTGCTGATCTCGCGCTCGGTGATCAAACCGGCCGCTTGCCAGAATCCGACCTTCTCCTGCGTGCTGCTCATGCTGCGCCCTTCCGCTTGGTTGCCGACGACGGTTCTGTGTCGGGTGTCGCATCCACCACGATGTCCCGGAAGATCTGGCCCAGAGTGGGTCGCACGGGACGGAAGCTGCTCACACCGCCTCGCTCGAGAGCACCGCGCAGCACCGCGTCGGCGGCGATCGCGTCGGCGTCGAACAGCACGCTCGTGCCCGCGAGCTCCACGACCTGCACTCCGGGCAGCTCGCGCACCCATCCCGTATCGGTGCTGCCCTCCAACGACCATCGGTCGCCCGCGTACTGCTCGCGCAGTGCCTCGCGCTCGCCTGCTGCGCGAACCTTGCCGTCGGCGATGATCACGAGGTCGTCGCAGAGACGTTCGACCACGTCGAGCTGATGGGAGGAGAACAGCACGGGCACATCACGGGCCGAGTGTTCGGCGATCACGGATACCACCTCGTCGACGGCGAGCGGGTCGAGGCCCGAGAAAGGTTCGTCGAGTACGAGCACCTCGGGGTCGTGCACGAGTGCTGCGGCAACCTGGACCCGCTGCTGGTTGCCGAGCGACAGCGACTCGAGCTTGTCCCTGCGGCGCGCAGCGAGCCCGAGACGGTCGAGCAGCTCGTCGGCACGCCTATGGGCCGATGCCTTGTCGATGCCGTGCAGACGGGCGAGGTAGGCCAGCTGTTCGGCGATCTCCATCTTCGGGTAGAGGCCGCGTTCTTCGGGCATGTAGCCGAAGCGGTGCAGCACCGACTCGCCGATCGGCGCACCGTCCACCGTGACTGTGCCGCTGTCGGGGGCGAGCACGCCCAGGATGATCCGCATGGTCGTCGTCTTGCCCGCCCCGTTTCCTCCGACGAACCCCGTGAGCCGGCCTCGACCGACATCGAAGCTGACGTCGTCGACAACGAGCCTGCCGCCGAAGCTGCGACTGATGTTCCGCAGGCTGAGCATGGTGACCTCCTAGTGGGTGGATGTCGTCCACGCTACGAGACGGCATGCTCGGGCACCTCCCGCCAAAGGCGGATTCTCGCTGTCCCCCTGGAGGCGGATGCGCCTCAGTCGACCAGGCCCGACCGGTAGGCGAAGGCCACAGCCTGAACGCGGTCACGCAGCTGCAGTTTCATGAGCACGTTCGAGACGTGCGTCTTCACCGTCGCACGACCCACGGTGAGCTCCGCGGCGATCTCGTCGTTGGAGAGCCCACGCGCGAGCAGTCGCAGCACCTGGATCTCGCGTTCGGTGAGCTGTGCGGGAATCTCGGGGGCTGTCACCGCCAGGGGTCCGCTGCTGCGCACGGCACGCTCGATGACCGCGCGCGTGACCCGGGGTGACAGCAGCGCATCACCCGCGGCGACCGCCCTGATGCCGTCGACCAGGCTCTCCGGCCGCGCGTTCTTCAGCACGAAGCCACTCGCGCCCGCCTCGAGCGCGGCCAGCAGATAGTCTTCGCGCTCGAAGGTCGTCAGCATCAGGATGCCGGCGGTGACCGAGGGGTCGGAGACCAGCCGACGCGTGGCCTCAAGCCCTCCCATGCCGGGCATCTCGACATCCATGCACACGACGTCGGGGCGCGTCCGCAGCACGAGTTCGATCGCCTCTTCACCGCTCGACGCCTCGCCCACGACCTCGATGTCATGCTGCACCGACAGGATCGTGTTGATCCCCTGGCGCATGAGCGCATGGTCGTCGACGAGCGCCACCCGCACGGTCGTCATGCGGCGCTCCGCAGGGGGAGCGGTACGGTGATTCGCACCACCCAGCCCGATCCGGCGCGCGCCGTGGCCTCGAGCTGTCCGCCGAGGCTGGCGGCGCGCTCCCGCATGCCGAGCAACCCCAAGCCGGCACCCCTGGGCGGTGGCCCGGGGCGGCCTCGCCCGTCGTCGCTCACTTCGAGCTCGATCGCGGTCTCGCCGAAGCGCAGGTGCACGCGAACCTGCGTTCCTGGGCCAGCGTGCTTGAGCACGTTGGTGAGCGCCTCCTGCGCGATCCGGTACAGGTTGAGTCCGACGAGGGGTGGCACACCGTAGGGCTCGCCCACCCGTGTGAGCGTCACGCGAA
The DNA here is from genome assembly GCA_019638935.1 of Cryobacterium sp. Classification (GTDB taxonomy): domain Bacteria; phylum Actinomycetota; class Actinomycetes; order Actinomycetales; family Microbacteriaceae; genus Terrimesophilobacter. The sequence continues at coordinate 59,801 of JAHBSW010000007.1, read as the reverse complement.
GCCCCGCCATGATGGAGTCCTCCACGAGCAGGTCGAGCGAGTTCAGGTCGAGGGATGCCGTTGGCCCGGTTGCGACGGGCATCTCCTCGTCGCGCAGAGTGCCCAGCAGCTGGTAGAGCTCGGCCACCGCGACGCGCGACGACTCCTCGACCGATTCAAGACGGTCCCGAGCCGCCTCAGGATTCGAGTCGAGAACGGAGCGGGCGGCGGCGGCCTGCACGCCCATCACGGAGACGTGGTGCGCGACGGCGTCGTGCAGTTCGCGCGCGATGCGCAGCCGTTCGATCGCGATCGACTGCCGGGCGACCTTCTCCTGCTCGTCCTGGAGCTGACGGGTACGCAGCTCGGTGAGGGCGCGCTGGCGAGCCGAGGAGTGGGCATGATCGCCGAACCACCAGGCGCCGGCGAAGTAGAGCAGGTTCACGAGCACCTGCTGCAGCATGAACGCGGCGATCGGGGTGAGCACGCCGATGCCGGGACCGTCGAAGTCGATGTCCGCGGTGCTTGCGCGGAACAGCGAGATGAGCAGCCAGACACCCATACCCGTGACGACCACGAGTCGTGCGACGAGGGCGCGGGCACGGCTGGTCTCCCAGGCGCCCACGGTGTAGATCGCCATGAAGAGCGCGATGTTGCTCACGGTGAGCTCGGGCACGCTCAACTCGCCCATGAGCACGAACGCCACCGAGACCACCGCGAGCGCGGGCACGGGCGCCACGCGTCGCACCGCGAGGGGGAGGATGACGGCAGCAATCAGCCCGATGCTCAGGCCGGGGCTCGCCGGATCGGAGATCATGCCCATCGCGCGGGTGAGCACCATGGAGAGGATCGACACCCCGAGCAGGCCGAAGGCGGCCGCGACATCGAGCTTGCGCTGGCGCGCATCCGCCGGCGGACGACGCCAGCCGCGCGAGTCGGGGTCCGCGTTCACGTACTCAACCTACACAAGCGGGTGCGGAGGCTCCTCCGTCTCGGGATGGAGATCGAGCTCTGCCGGCGATGAAAGTGCCGGTGGTGGGATTCGAACCCACACGCCCTCTCGGACAAAGCATTTTGAGTGCTCCGCGTCTGCCGTTCCGCCACACCGGCTAGTGAGTGACCAAGGAAACAATACCGTAGGGTTGATCGGGTGACAGTGCAGGAACCAGTGCCCACCGCCCCGAGACGAGTCGTCGTCGCCGAAGACGAATCGCTCATCCGTCTCGACATCGTCGAGACACTCCGCGACAACGGATTCGACGTCGTCGGCGAGGCCGCCGATGGCGAGACAGCCGTTCAGCTCGCCACCGAGCTGCGACCCGACCTCGTGGTCATGGACGTCAAGATGCCGCAGCTCGACGGCATCACCGCGGCGGAGCGACTCACCCGCGGGCACATCGCGCCCGTCGTGCTGCTCACCGCTTTCAGTCAGAAGGAACTCGTCGAGCGCGCGTCGGAGGCCGGCGCTCTCGCCTACGTCGTCAAGCCCTTCACCCCGAACGACTTGCTCCCCGCGATCGAGATCGCCCTTGCACGCCATGCGCAGATCGTCGCGCTCGAGGCCGAGGTCAGTGATCTCGCCGAGCGATTCGAGACCCGCAAACTCGTCGAGCGCGCCAAGGGTCTGCTGAGCGATCGCATGGGCATGACCGAGCCCGAGGCCTTCCGCTGGATTCAGAAGACGTCGATGGACCGTCGCCTCTCCATGCGCGAGGTCGCGCAGACCGTCGTCGACCAGTTCGCCGAATCGAAGGGCTGAGCTCCGCCTCCGAGATCGACGTCCGTGTCACGCGGTGCGGTGTTCTGTTCGCGATGCTGGTGATCGAACTGACGCATCGTTGCCGAGACACCGCATCGTGACGGACGGCCGCTGACCCGGCTTCCGCATCGAGGGATCACGCGTCACGCAACAGATTCGTCACCCGCGCCGTCGAGAGTCGGTTGCCGTCGTCGTCGGTGAGCACGACCTCGTGAACCGCGAGCGTGCGACCGAGCGAGATCGCCGTGCACGTGCCGGTCACCCATCCGCTCGTGGCCGACTTCGAGTGGCTCGCGCTGATCTCGATCCCCACGGCGATGCGGCCCGGTCCCGCGTGCACGTGCGATGCGGCCGACGCCAGCGATTCGGCGAGCACGAGATGCGCGCCGCCGTGCAGGATGCCGTAGGGCTGCGTGTTGCCCGCCACGGGCATCCGGCCGATCGCTCGCCCGGGGGTGAGCTCGAGGAACTCGATGCCCATCTTAACGCCGAGCTCGCCGGCGGGCTTCGTCACGTCGATGTCGGGACCGATTCGCGGATCGCTCGTGGTCATGGAGTTGCCCCAGTTCTCTTGTGGTGGCACGAAATCTCGTGGTGGCGTCAGGCGTGCGGCCTAGACTGGCACTCGTGCCGGACACCGCAAAGCCTACCCTCATGGTCATCGACGGCCACTCGCTCGCCTTCCGCGCCTTCTACGCGCTGCCGCTCGACAGTTTCAGCACCCGTGACGGGCAGCACACCAACGCCATCCACGGCTTCATCTCGATGCTGCTGGGGCTGCTGCAGAACGAGAAGCCGACGCACCTAGCGGTCGCGTTCGACATCTCGCGGTACTCGTTCCGCACTCGCGAATACCCCGAGTACAAGGGAACCCGTGGCGAGACTCCGCCCGAGTTCGTCGGTCAGGTGCCGCTGCTCGAGGAGGCACTCGCGGCGATGGGCATTCCGACCGTGAGCAAAGAGGATTTCGAGGCCGACGACATCCTCGCAACCCTCGCCGCTCGTGGTGTCGAGCAGGGCTTCCGGGTGCTCGTGGTCTCGGGCGACCGCGATTCGATTCAGCTCGTCAACGACGAGGTGACCCTGCTGTATCCGAATGCGCGTGGTGTCTCCGAGCTCAAGCGCTATGACCCGGAGGCCGTGCGCGAGCGCTACGGCATCGAACCACGGCAGTACCCCGATATCGCGGCGCTCGTGGGGGAGACGAGCGACAATCTCATCGGCGTCGACAAGGTCGGCGAGAAGACCGCCGTCAAATGGGTGCAGCAGTACGGTTCGCTCGACGAGATCCTCGCGCACGCCGACGAGATCAAGGGTGTCGTGGGCGACAATCTGCGCGCGCAGAAGGACCGCGCGGTTCGCAACCGCAAGCTCAACCGCCTGGTTCAGGATGTCGATCTGCCGGTCGGCCCCGCCGACCTCGAGCGCCGCCCGATGAACCCGGCCGCGATTCGCGAGGTGTTCGATCGGTTGCAGTTCCGCACGCTGCTGGAACGAGTGCTCAAGCTCGCGAGGGTCAGTGGAGACGCGGGCGAGGGCGCCGACCCGGATTCGGACGGTTCCGCCCAGTCCGCGCCTGCGGTCAGCCGCGTGGTCGACGAAGAGCTCGCCAAGTGGATCGCCTCTGCCACCAAGGGGGGTGCCGCGCTCGGTCTCGTCGTCGACGCAGGTCTCGACGGGCTGGCGGGCATTGGGCTCGCTGATCGGGACAGCTCGGTCTACGTGCCGTGGGGTCCGCACCGCCCCGATTACGCGGCGCTCGAATCCTGGCTGGCGAGCCCGGCCCCGAAGCTGCTTCACGACGCCAAGCGCGCGACGAAGCTGCTTGCATCGCTCGATCTGGCGCTCGGCGGCATCGCCTTCGATACGAGCATCGCCGCCTGGCTGCTGCGACCCAGCAGCAAGGCCGAGTCGATCGCGGGGCAGGCGTACACGCACCTGGGCGTGACGATCGTCGAGCCCGACCCGAACCAGCTCGTGCCCGACATCGAGGCACCCAGCGCCGCGACCCTGGCCTGGTACGTGCTGCAGATCGCCGAGTATCTCGAGAACAAGCTCGAACCGGGATCGCTGCGCGTTCTGCGCCAGATCGACGCGCCGCTCGCGCCCGTGCTCGCCCAGATGGAGCTCGCCGGCGTCAGGGTCAACCCCGGCGTTCTCGGGAAGCTTCGAGAGAATCTGACCGCGAAGGCGGCCGAGATCGAGAAGAAGGCCTTCGCGAGCATCGGCCGCGAGGTCAACCTCGGCTCGCCGAAGCAGCTTCAGACACTGCTGTTCGACGAACTCGGCATGCCCAAGACTCGGGCGACCAAGACGGGCTATTCGACGGATGCCGCGGCTCTCGCCGACCTCATGGATCAACTCGACGAGCCGCACCCCTTCCTCGAGCTGCTGCTGCAGCATCGCGATGCGACGAAGCTCAAGCAGATGATCGAGACGCTCGAGAAGTCGGTGTCGGCGGACGGCCGGGTGCACACCAACTACGACCAGACAGGAACCTCGACGGGACGCGTCTCGTCGAACGAGCCGAACCTGCAGAACATCCCGGTCAAGACCGAAGAAGGGCGCCAGATCAGGGCGGCGTTCGAGAGCGGTGAGGATTTCGAGACACTGCTCACCGCGGACTACTCGCAGATCGAGATGCGCATCATGGCGCATCTCTCAGGCGATGCGGGGCTCATCGAGGCCTTCCGGGCGGGCGAGGATCTGCACCGCTTCGTCGGCGCGCGCATCTTCGGCGTCGATCCGGCAGACGTCACCCCGATCATGCGCACCAAGGTCAAGGCGATGAGCTATGGTCTCGCCTACGGACTGAGCGCGTTCGGCTTGTCGAAGCAGTTGCGCATCGAGGTCTCCGAGGCCAAGCAGTTGATGGTCGACTACTTCGAGCGATTCGGGGCAGTGCGCGACTACCTGCGCAATGTCGTCGCCCAAGCCAAGATCGATGGCTACACCGAGACGATCTTCGGCCGCCGGCGTCCCTTCACCGACCTCACCTCGAGCAATCGTGTGCTGCGCGAGAACGCCGAACGGGCTGCACTCAACGCGCCGATTCAGGGTTCGGCGGCGGACATCATCAAGATCGCGATGATTCGTATCGCCGGTGACCTGCGCGAGCGCGAACTCCGTTCGCGAATGCTCATGCAGGTGCACGACGAGCTCGTGTTCGAGGTCGCCGCAGGCGAACTCGACGAACTCAAGAGCATCGTGACGAACCGGATGTCGACGGCAGCAGAACTGACGGTTCCGCTGGATGTTCAGCTGGGCACCGGCGCGAACTGGGACGCCGCCGCTCACTAGCATTGTCGGCCGATTCTCTGTCCCAGCGTGGGAGACCGCGGCTAGGCTCGAAACATGACTGAACACGCCGCTGAACGCAAGCCGACCCCCATCGACGCGATTGCCGAGGAGTGGGTCGAAACTCTCGCCGAACTCGACCCCGATGTCGCGATCTGGATCGGCATACCCGGTCGATACAGCGAGTTCGGCGACCTCTCGCCGGCCGGCCACCAGGCCATGGTCGACGCCGGCAGGGCAATGCTCGCCACACTCAGCGCCGCGACGCCGATTGACGATGTCGACGAGGTCACCAAGACCGATCTGACCGACGTCGTCGAACTCGAACTCGATGCCTATGAGGCCGGGCTGTGGAAGCGCGATGTGAACGTGCTCGCGTCGCCGGCTCAGGGCATCCGCGACACCTTCGACCTCATGGCCCACGCGACCGAGGACGACTGGTCGACTATCGCGGGTCGCCTGCGCAATCTGCCGGGTGCCGTGGACGGCTACATCGAGACTCTGCGGCTGGGCATCTCCGACGGCACTGTTCCCGCGCGTCGTCAGGTCGTCGAGGTGCTCGAGCAGTTGAAGCGCAACTCCGGTGCCGAGGGTTTCTTCGCGACCTTTGCCGCCGAGGCCAAACCCGACGAGGGAGAGCTGCCCGATTCGCTCAAGTCCGATCTTCGAGCGGGTGCAGAGGTGTCTGCGGCCGCCTACGAGAAGCTCGCGGAGTTCTTCGAGAACGAGCTGGCCCCTGCCGCGACCGAGGTCGACGCAGTGGGTCGCGAACTGTATGCGTTGAACTCGCGGCGCTTTCTCGGCGCGAAGATCGACCTCGACGAGACCTATGAGTGGGGCATCGAGGAGCTCGAGCGCATGGTCGCCGAGCAGACCGCCATCGCCAACGAGATCAAGCCGGGTGCCACCGTCGAGGAGGCTGTCGCGCTGCTCGACGCAGACCCCGCGCGCACCCTGCACGGCACCGAGGAACTGCAGAAGTGGATGCAGAAGCTCAGTGACGCCGCTGTGGAGGAGCTCTCGAAATCGCACTTCGACATCCCTGACCCGGTCAAGAAGCTCGAGTGCATGATCGCGCCGACGAAGGACGGCGGCATCTATTACACGAGCCCCAGCGACGACTTCTCACGAGCGGGACGCATGTGGTGGTCGGTGCCCGAGGGCGTGACCGAGTTCAACACCTGGCGCGAGACGACGACGGTCTATCACGAGGGCGTTCCGGGCCACCATCTGCAGCTCGGCCAGGCCGTGTACAACCGCGCCAAGCTCAACACGTGGCGCCGCCAACTGGCGGGCACGAGCGGGCACGCCGAGGGCTGGGCACTCTATGCGGAACGGCTCATGCAGGAGCTCGGTTACCTCGACGACCCGGGCGACCGCCTTGGCATGCTCGACGGTCAGCGGATGCGCGCAGCCCGCGTCGTGCTCGACATCGGAGTGCACCTCGGCAAGCCGCGACTCGACGGCACCGGAACCTGGGACTTCGACTACGCCTTCGAGTTCATGAAGAAGAACGTCAACATGAACGAGCCCTTCGTGAGGTTCGAGGTCAACCGCTACTTCGGCTGGCCGGGTCAGGCGCCGTCGTACAAGGTGGGCCAGCGCATCTGGGAGCAGCTCCGTGACGCCGTCAAGGAGCGCGAGGGCAACGCGTTCGACATCAAGGAGTTCCACCGCAGGGCCCTCGACCTCGGCGGTGTCGGGCTCGACACGCTCAAGTCCGCACTGCTCACGTAGCCATCGATCGTCGTGTCGCCAGCGCAGTCTCCCTATGAGCGTGCGCTCGGCGACGCGGCATTCGGCCACGGCGGCCTGCATCCGCGCCTGCGAGCGTACTTCTCGGCGATCCCCGATGGGATGCGTGGTGTCGGTCACGGCACCTTCGACACGGTGGGCACTCCGCGACGGTGGCTGCGCCCCGTGCTGCGCGCGTTCATCGACGACGACGTCGTGTTCCCGATCTGGGAGCGCGACGTGCCGTTCACCGTGGTCAACGTTTCGTCAGTGGAGGCAGGCCAACCAGCGGTAGTGGGGGAGCGCACCTTTCACTTCGAGTCGGGCGACCGTGTCATGCGGGATCTGATCAGCGTCACCGCGCTGGGGCTCGTCGACACCCTCGGTTCCCGACGCCGACTTCGCGCGGCCTTCCATGCTCGCGTCGTCGAGGGTGCGCTGCTGCTGCAATCGACGCGAGTCGAGGTGCGGCTGTGGGGTCGATACGTTCGGGTTCCACGGATGCTCGCGCCGCGCGTCGAGCTGGAGGAGCGCTTCTGCGATTCCGACGATCGTCAGCATGTCTCGGTGCTGCTCAGCGTCCCCCTCATCGGCAGGGTCTATGAGTACTCCGGCTCATTCCGGTATAAGTTGAACACGACCAGGCACGACTAGCCGATAGTCTGAGATCGAGGCTCGACCACCGTTCACGACATCGACAGCGAAGGAGTTCCGTCATCGTGTTGCCCTTCCTCATCGTCGGCGGTATCGGTGTGCTTCTCCTGCTCATCTCTCTTCTGCTGGGCGACGTGTTCGACTCCTTCGATGTCGGCGATGGCCTCTTCTCGGCCACGTCACTCGGTGTCGGCGCGATCGTCTTCGGTGCATCCGGAACGCTCACGCTCGGCGCGGGCCTCGAGCTCGTCTGGGCCTATGTTCTCGCCGTCGTGCTCGCTCTGGTGGCCTACGTTCTCACCGCGTTGCTCGTTCGCAGCCTCAACCGGTCGAGCGACGGGGTGCCGGCCACCGCGATCGGACTCAGCGGCGTGACCCGGTCGGATATCGGCCCGGCGGGCGGCGAGGTGAGCCTCGATGGAACGCACGAGGTCGAGCGTCGACTGGCCTATTCGTCGGAGCCGATTTCCGAGGGCGTTCGCGTTCGCGTCGTCGGTCAGACCGGCATGCGCGTCAAGGTCGAGCCGGAGTGACCAGGGGCATGGTCCGGCCTCGCGCCACTCACTGTCCATACCGATAGCAGCATCGACACGAACCGGGTCACGAAGGAGCACCGCACACACCATGTTCGAGCAGTTTGATACTTCTGTGCAGGTCTTCTCGATCGTCGCACTCGTACTCGCCTTCCTCGGCGTCGTCATCTTCATCGCGCGGCGCATCCGTCGCGTTCCACCCAACGAGGCGCTCATCATCGTGGGTCGGGGCGCGGGCAGGGCTCCGGCTGGCGAGCCGGTCAGCGGTCAACGCGTGGTCATCGGCGGGCGCACCTTCGTGTGGCCGATCCTGCAGCAGGGCTTCGCGATCTCGCTCGAGCAGCGCCAGATCGGCATCACCGTCGAAGGCGTCGACAAGAATCGCATCAAGATCGCGATCAAGGCCTCGATCAACTTCAAGGTGAGCGGCACCGAAGAGGGTGTGCGTCGCGCGGCGCAGCGCTTCCTCTCGCAGCAGGATGCCCTGGTCGACATCATCAAGGAGTCGCTCGAGGGCTCGCTGCGATCGATCGTCGGAGATATGACCATTGAGCAGATCATCTCCGACCGCAAGAGCCTGTCGGATCGGGTGGTCGCCGAGACCAAGACCGACCTCGTCGAGCAGGGCCTTCAGGTCGACCTGCTCAACATCTCCGACATCTCCACTCCCGGCGGCGACTACCTCGCCAACCTCGGTCGCGCCGAGGCGGCTCGGGCCCGCCAGGTCGCTGAGGTCAGTGAGGCGGAGGCCGCGAGAATCAGTGAGTTCGCCCGCATCGAGGCGGCCGAGCAGATCGCCGAGCGACAGAAGTCGCTGAGCCTGCGACAGGCGAGCATCAAGGCGGAGACCGACCGAGCCAACGCCGAGGCCGAGGCGGCGGGTCAGGTGGCCAAGGCCGAGCAGGACCGGCTCATCGCCGTGCAGGAGCGCGACGCGCTCGAGGAGCAGGCGCGCGTGACACAGGAGCGCCTCGATATCGAGGTGCGCAAGCCCGCCGAGGCTGAGGCCTACGCCGAGGTGCAGCGTGCCACCGCGCAGCGCGACGCGGCGAACGCCGCCACCGAGGCCGAGGCGTTCAATCGCACGAAGATCGCCGAGGCCAACAAGGTGGCGGCGGTTCAGGATGCCGAAGCCGCTGCCACTGCGGTGCGGTTCGCCGGTGAGGCGGAGCGTGACCGGCAGGTGGCGGTGGCCCTCGGTATCAAGGCAGACGGTGAGGCGCGTGCGGCGGCAGTGCAGGCGGAGGGTCTCGCCGAGGCGGCCGCCATCGACGCGAAGGCCGAGGCGCTCAAGAAGTACGGCGATGCGGCACTCGCCCAGGAGATCATCTCGCGGCTGCCCGAGATCGTGCGCGCCGCGGCCGAGCCGCTGTCGAACATCGACAATCTCACGGTCGTCTCCACCGACGGTGCATCGGCGATCACCAAGACCGTGGGTCAGGTGCTCGGCGAGGGCACCGAGGTCGTCAAGTCGCTCACCGGGCTCGATCTGTCTGCCCTGCTCGGCTCAGCGGCGGGCGCGGCGCTCGCCAACAATCAGACGAAGGCAGCCAAGCCCGCGAAGTCGCCGACCGCGGAGTAGCGGGCGATGCGGTTCGTGATCGCGGGTGCCTCGGGCTTCATGGGCACCCGCTTCACCGCACGCTTGCGAGAAAGCGGGCACGTGGTCGATCACATCGGGCGATCCTCACCGACACGGTGGGGCCAGACCGCCGCGATCACCGACCTGCTCGAGGGCGCCGATGTGCTCATCAATCTCGCGGGCAAGAGCGTCAACTGCCGATACAACCCCCGAAACCGCGCAGAGATCTTCCGATCGAGACTCGACACCACGCGCGAGCTCGGAACCGCACTGCGCGCGTGTGAGAACCCGCCAGCACTGTGGATCAACTCCTCGACCGCGACGATCTACCGGCACGCCGAGGATCGAGCCATGACGGAATCAGCGGGAGAGCTGGGTCTGGGCTTCTCGGTCGAGGTGGCGAAAGCCTGGGAGGCGGCCTTCTTCGACGGCGAACTGCCCGGCATCCGTCGTGTGGCGCTTCGCACCGCGATCGTGCTGGGCGACGGCGGCGCGTTGTCGCCGATGCTGGCGCTCGCCCGATTCGGTCTCGGCGGGCCACAGCTCGATGGTCGCTGGTTCGGCACGCGCGCACGCCGAGCCGCGGGAACCTTCCACGAGTTCCGGTCGCGCGGCGGGCGTCAGAAGTTCTCGTGGGTGCACGTCGACGACGTGCTGCGCGTCATCGAGTTCGTGGCCGAGCATCCTCAGCTCGACGGCGTCGTCAACGTCTCGTCGCCGAATCCTAGCGACAACCGCACCCTCATGCGCACGATTCGGAGGGTGCTCGGCATTCCGTTCGGGCTTCCCGCCTTCCGGTGGATGACGGAGCTCGGCGCAATCGCGATTCGAACCGAGACCGAGCTCATCCTGAAGAGCCGCTGGGTTGTTCCCGAGCGGCTCACAGGGGCAGGATTTATCTTCGAGTATCCGCAGCTCGAGGCCGCGCTGCGAAACATCGTTCGAAACGAGGAGTGACATGCCGCTTCGCTGGTACACGGTCGTGGTCGACTGCAAGGACGTCGGCGCACAAGCACGGTGGTGGGCAGAGGTGCTCGATTGGCGCATCGTCTATGAGGCGGAGGACGAGGTCGTTCTCGTGCCGCCTCACGCGCTCGAAGAACGCGCCCAGAGCATCCCTCCCGCCGAACGAGGGCAGGGTCTCGTGTTCGTGTCGGTGCCCGAGGGCAAGACGGTCAAGAACCGCCTGCACATCGACCTCGCGCCCGGTGCGGATGACGACCAGGCCGCCGAGGTCGAACGTCTCGTGGCGCTCGGAGCCACGCGCATCAACGTCGGCCAGGACGAGTCGAGCGCCAGCTGGGTGGTGCTTGCCGATCCTGAGGGCAACGAGTTCTGCGTGCTCTCTCCGCGGGATCAGTGAACAGGCCCGTTGGCGGCTGCTCGGGATACGCGCTAGGCTAGAACGTCACGTCTGTGACGTCCTATCCGCCTGCCACGGCGAATCCACAACCGCATCATCTCTCCGTGGCCCGAACTATGTCCATTCTGGAGCACCAACTACATGACAACCGTAACGACCAAGGCGCCCAAGCAGATCGCCGTCAATGACATCGGATCCGCTGAAGATTTTCTGGCCGCGGTCGAAGAGACACTGAAGTTTTTCAACGACGGAGACCTCATCGAAGGCACCGTCGTCAAGATCGATCGAGACGAAGTTCTGCTCGACGTCGGCTACAAGACCGAGGGTGTCATCCCTTCCCGTGAACTTTCCATCAAGCACGACGTGGACCCCACCGAGGTCGTTCAGGTTGGAGACAGCGTTGAGGCGCTTGTGCTCCAGAAAGAGGACAAAGAGGGTCGCCTCATCCTGTCGAAGAAGCGCGCGCAGTACGAGCGCGCATGGGGCGACGTCGAGAAGATCAAGGACAGCGATGGCGTCGTGACCGGTACGGTCATCGAGGTCGTCAAGGGCGGCCTCATCGTCGACATCGGTCTTCGCGGCTTCCTGCCGGCCTCGCTCATCGAGCTTCGCCGTGTGCGTGACCTCACCCCCTACCTCGGGCAGGAGATCGAGGCCAAGATCCTCGAGCTCGACAAGAACCGCAACAACGTCGTTCTGTCGCGCCGTGCCCTCCTCGAGCAGACCCAGAGCGAAAGCCGCAGCTCGTTCCTCGGCAACCTCGCCAAGGGCCAGGTTCGCAAGGGCGTCGTCTCGTCGATCGTCAACTTCGGAGCGTTCGTCGACCTCGGCGGTGTGGACGGCCTCGTCCACGTCTCCGAGCTCAGCTGGAAGCACATCGAGCACGCCAGCGAGGTCGTCGAGGTCGGCCAGGAGGTCACCGTCGAAATTCTCGAAGTGGACCTCGACCGCGAGCGTGTTTCGCTCTCGCTCAAGGCGACCCAGGAAGACCCCTGGCAGCTCTTCGCTCGCACCCACGCCATCGGTCAGGTTGCCCCCGGCAAGGTCACCAAGCTCGTTCCGTTCGGTGCGTTCGTTCGCGTCGCCGACGGCATCGAGGGCCTCGTGCACATCTCCGAGCTCTCCGGCAAGCACGTGGAGCTCGCCGAGCAGGTCGTATCGGTGGGCGACGAGGTCTTCGTCAAGGTCATCGACATCGACCTCGAGCGCCGCCGCATCTCGCTGAGCCTTAAGCAGGCCAACGAGGGCGTCGACCCTGAGGGCACCGAGTTCGACCCCGCCCTCTACGGCATGCTCACCGAGTACGACGAGGCGGGCAACTACAAGTACCCCGAGGGCTTCGACCCCGAGACCAACGAGTGGCGCGAGGGATTCGAGGCTCAGCGCGAGAAGTGGGAGCTGGAATACGCTGCCGCCCAGGCTCGCTGGGAGGCTCACAAGAAGCAGGTCGCCGCTGCGGCCGAGCTCGGTCTCGACGACGCTCCCGCGGGCGACGCGGCCTCGTTCTCGAGCGACTCGGAGTCAGCGGGAACCCTCGCCGACGACGAGGCTCTTGCCGCGCTTCGCGAGAAGCTCTCGAGCAGCAACTAGTCTCGAACGCTGTCAGTGAAGCGGTGGGCCTGCGGGCCCGCCGCTTCACTGTTGTGGGCGGTGATTCTCTAGGTCGTGGGCGTCGTGCGTCGTCGCCGTCGACGTATCAACCACACGCCGCCCGCTATGAGCGCGACGAGCGCCAGCACGACGAGGACGGGCACGATTATCGCGGCGAAGGAGAGGCCGACGCTGCCGACATCCTCGGCCGTGCTGACGAGAGGAGTCGCGACGCCCAGGGTCGCGGCGTTGACGGAGGTGCGAGCAACGGCCTTGCCAGCATGCACCGTGAGCGCGAGCACGACCCCGATGGCGATCGGCACCCACTGGTTCGAGGCGAAGAAGGCAGCGGGATCCGCAACCGCGACGGTTTCGGACGTGGAGCCCGAGCCGAAAGCGAGTCCGCCCGCGACGGGGCGAACAACGCTCTGCAGCACGTCGTTGACGTGGTCGACGACGGGGATCTTGTCGGCTACCAGCTCAACGATCAGCAGCACCCCCAGGATGACGAGCACCCAGTCGTTCGCGAGCCACTCCCATGCCGCGGGCAGGTCGAGCAGGCCGGTGAATCGACTGGTCAGACCCACGATGAGCAGCGGGATGTAGGCGTTGAGGCCTGCGGACAGCGCGAGACCGGCGCCGGTGAGGAGCTCGAGCATCCGTGACTTCTTTCTGTCTCCTGAGGTGCTGTCAAGCTAGCATGTGTGCATGTATCTGATCGCCGTGACGGGGGGCATTGCGTCGGGCAAATCGGTGGTGGCCTCGCGGCTCGCGGAGCTCGGAGCCGTTCACATCGATGCGGACGACCTCGCGCGACGCGTGGTTGAACCCGGAACGCCCACTCTCGCCGCGATTGCCGAGCACTTCGGACCGGAGGTCATCAACGACGACGGCAGTCTCAACCGGACCGCTCTCGGCGCGATCATCTTCGAGGATCCCGACCGGCGCGAAGCGCTCAACGCGATCACCCACCCCGCCGTGAAGCAGCTCGCGAAGCGACTGATGGAGGAGGCCGGCGAGGCTGACCCCGATGCCGTCGTGGTCTACGACGTGCCGCTGCTCGTCGAGGCGCGGATTCACGAGGTCTACGATTTCGACCTCATCGTCGTCGTCCAGGCCAGTGTTGCGACGCGCATCGAGCGCATGGTCTCTCTTCGGGGTCTCACTCGCGAAGAGGCGGTGCATCGAGTCAACTCCCAGGCAGACGACGCCGAACGGCTCGCCATCGCCGATGTCGTGATCGACTCGGAGGCATCGATCGACGACACGATCAATCAGACCGACCAGCTGTGGCGGTCGGTCCAGGCTCGGCGGGGGCGAGGGGCGAGCGCTCGAGCGATGTAGTACCGGCTCAGGCGGCCAGCGCACTGTCAGTGGCGCTGAATAAGCTTGCCTGATGGAAGTCACTCGCGCCGTGCGGCCGTTCGAGGTCGTCAGTGACTACGTACCCAGCGGCGATCAGCCCGCGGCGATCGCCGAACTGACGGCGCGGATCAATGCGGGCGAGACGGATGTCGTGCTGCTGGGCGCCACGGGCACCGGCAAGTCCGCGACCACCGCCTGGCTCATCGAGCAGGTGCAGCGTCCCACTCTCGTGCTGTCGCACAACAAGACCCTTGCCGCCCAACTGGCGAACGAGTTCCGCGAGCTCATGCCCAACAACGCGGTCGAGTACTTCGTCTCGTACTACGACTATTACCAGCCTGAAGCCTACGTGCCGCAGACAGACACCTTCATCGAGAAGGACAGCTCGATCAATGCCGAAGTCGAACGACTGCGCCACTCCACGACGAACTCGCTCCTGAGTCGTCGCGACGTCGTCGTCGTCTCGACGGTGTCGTGCATCTACGGTCTTGGCGCAGCGGAGGAGTACTTGGAGGCGATGGTCGCGCTGCAGGTGGGCCAGCGCATCTCGCGCGAGCAGCTCATCCGCAAGTTCGTGGGCATGCAGTACGACCGCAACGACATCGATTTCTCGCGGGGCAAGTTCCGCGTGCGCGGCGACACGATCGAGATCATCCCGGTCTACGAGGAGCACGCGCTTCGTATCGAGATGTTCGGTGACGAGATCGAGGCGCTGTACTCGCTGCATCCGCTCACCGGCGATGTGATCTCGGCGATGGAAGCGGTGAGCGTGTTCCCCGCGACTCACTACGCGGCGAGTCCCGCGACGATGCATCGCGCGATCGGAACCATTCGCGAGGAGCTCGACCTGCGCCTCAAGGAGCTCGACAGGCAGGGCAAGCTGCTCGAGGCTCAGCGGCTTCGGATGCGCACGACCTTCGACCTCGAGATGATGGAGCAGATCGGCTTCTGCAGCGGCATCGAGAACTACTCCCGCCACATCGATGGCCGCGAAGCGGGGGAGCCCCCTAACTGTCTGCTCGACTACTTTCCCGAGGACTTCCTCGTCGTCATCGACGAGTCGCATGTCACCGTGCCGCAGATCGGCGCGATGTATGAGGGCGACGCGAGCCGCAAGCGCACACTCGTCGAGCACGGCTTCCGGCTGCCGAGTGCGCTCGACAACCGCCCGCTGACGTGGACCGAGTTCCTGGAGCGAACGGGACAGAAGGTCTACCTCTCGGCCACGCCGGGCAAGTACGAGCTCGGCATCACCGACAGCATCGTCGAGCAGGTCATCCGGCCCACCGGTCTCGTCGATCCGAAGATCGTCGTCAAGCCCAGCAAGGGTCAGATCGATGACCTGCTCGAAGAGATCCGCCTGCGTGCCGAGCGCGACGAACGCGTTCTCGTGACGACGCTGACCAAGAAGATGGCGGAAGAGCTCACCGACTACTTCACGGAGTCGGGCATTCGCGTGCGCTACCTGCACTCCGATGTCGACACGCTGCGCCGTGTCGAGCTGCTGACCGAGCTTCGCCAGGGCGTGTTCGATGTGCTCGTCGGAATCAACCTGCTGCGTGAGGGACTTGACCTGCCCGAGGTGTCACTGGTGTCGATTCTGGATGCCGACAAGGAGGGCTTCCTGCGGTCGTCGACGTCGCTCATCCAGACGATCGGCCGCGCAGCTCGCAACGTTTCGGGTGAGGTGCACATGTATGCGGATACGCTCACCGATTCGATGAAGCAGGCGATCGACGAGACCACGCGTCGACGCGAGAAGCAGGTCGCCTACAACACCGAGCACGGCATCGACCCGACCCCGCTGCGCAAGAAGATCGCCGACATCACCGACGTGCTCGCACGCGAGGACGCCGACACCGAGAAGCTGCTCGCCGACCGCACGGGGTCGAAGCGCGCGCCCACGCCGGCACTGAGTCGCACGGGCATCGCGGCGAGCGGGGCCAACGATCTCGAGGCGATCATTCGCGACCTCAACGAGCAGATGCTGCAGGCTGCCGGGGAGCTGAAGTTCGAGCTTGCGGCGCGGCTGCGCGATGAGGTCGCCGAGCTCAAGAAGGATCTGCGGCAGATGGAGGCTGCGGGACACGCGTGACGCGGCACTGCGAAATCTCGCGCTGGTTTTCGCCGTCCACTAAGATTAGAACATTCATTCGAATGGATGAGTTTCGAGCAGATCACAATGGCGGAGAATGGATCAAGTGAGTATCACCCCGGTAGAAGGCGCCCACTTGGCCGTGCGCGGCGCCCGCGTGCACAATCTCAAGAACGTCGACCTCGAGATTCCGCGTGACTCTCTCGTCGTGTTCACCGGACTCTCGGGGTCGGGCAAGTCGAGTCTCGCGTTTGACACGATCTTCGCCGAGGGCCAACGACGGTACGTCGAGTCGTTGTCCGCGTACGCGCGTCAGTTCCTCGGACAGGTCGACCGACCCGACGTCGACTTCATCGAGGGGCTGAGCCCCGCGGTCTCGATCGACCAGAAGTCGACCAACCGCAACCCCCGTTCAACGGTGGGCACGATCACCGAGATCCACGACTACATGCGCCTGCTGTGGGCTCGCATCGGAGTTCCGCACTGCGCCGAGTGCGGCGAGCGCATCGAGCGCCAGACCGTGCAGCAGATCGCCGACCAGCTCATGGAGCTCGAGCCCGGTACGCGCTATCAGGTGGTGAGCCCCGTCGTGGTCCAGAAGAAGGGCGAGTTCGTCGACCTCTTCAAGGAGCTCTCGGCGAGCGGCTACTCGCGCGCGCTCGTCGACGGCGAGGCGGTGCAGCTGACCGACCCGCCGACGCTCAAGAAACAGCTGAAACACGACATCTCTGTCATCGTCGACCGACTCGTCGCCGCCGACGACATTCTGGGGCGACTGACTGATTCCCTGGAAACGGCGTTGAGGCTCACGGATGGCACCGTCGCCATCAACTTCGTCGACGAGGTCGGCCCGGCGGCGTGGCGCAACTACTCCGAGAAGCTCTCCTGCCCCAACGGCCACCCGGTTCAACTCACCGAGATCGAACCGCGCACCTTCTCCTTCAACGCCCCTTTCGGCGCGTGCCCCGAGTGCTCCGGTCTCGGCACGAAGATGTCCGTGGATGCGGAGCTGTTGCTCGGCGACCCGTCCCTGAGTCTCTCCGAGGGAGTCATCCTGCCCTGGATGCAGGGTGGAAAGCAGCTCTACGGATACTTTCAGCGCCTGTTGGAGGGCTTGGCGAGCGATCTCGACTTCTCGCTCGACACACCGTGGTCGGAACTCGGCGAGAACGTTCAGGAGGCGATTCTCCGGGGCAACGATTTCAAGGTCCAGGTGCGATACAAGAACCGCTTCGGCCGCGAAGTGAAGTACTCGAGCGGCTTCGAGGGCGTGCTGCCCTACATCGAGCGCAAGTATCACGAGTCCGAATCGGATGCCATGCGGCAGCGCTGGGCCAACTATCTTCGTGAGATCCCCTGCGGGGTGTGCAACGGAAAGCGGCTCAAACCCGAGGTGCTCGCCGTCACGGTTGGCGGGCAGAGCATCGCCGATGTCTCCGATCTGAGCCTCGAGGACTCCTTCGGCTTCGTCAACGCCCTCAACCTGGACGATCGCGACAGCGCGATCGCCGCCGCCGTGCTCCGCGAGATCCGAGCCAGGCTGGAGTTTCTGCTCGAGGTCGGGCTCGGCTATCTGAGCCTCGCACGAGCGGCGGGAACGCTCTCGGGTGGCGAGGCGCAACGCATCCGTCTGGCCACGCAGATCGGCTCGGGGCTGACGGGCGTGCTCTATGTGCTCGATGAGCCGAGTATCGGCCTGCACCAGCGCGACAACCGCCGTCTCATCGAGACTCTCGTGAAACTGCGGAATCTCGGCAACACCCTCATTGTGGTCGAGCACGACGAAGACACCATTCGCACCGCGGACTGGCTCGTGGACATCGGCCCCGGAGCGGGGGAGCACGGAGGAAAGGTCGTGCACTCGGGCAGCTACGGCACCCTGCTGAAGAACAAGCGCTCGATCACGGGTGACTACCTCTCCGGCCGCAGGGAGATCGAGGTGCCCGAGCGTCGCCGAGCCATCGACCCCGATCGCATCCTGCGAGTCGAGGGGGCGCGCGCCAACAACCTCAAGGATGTCTCCGCCGGATTTCCGCTCGGCACCTTCGTCTGCGTGACGGGAGTGAGCGGTTCGGGCAAATCGTCCCTCGTCAACGACATCCTCTATCGCTCGCTCGCCAATCAGCTCAATGGCGCGCGTCAGATACCCGGGCGTCACACGCGCCTCACGGGACTCGACAACCTCGACAAAGTCGTGCACGTCGATCAGGCCCCCATCGGGCGCACGCCGCGCTCGAACCCGGCGACCTACACGGGTGTCTTCGACCGCATCCGCACTCTCTTCTCGGAGACCGCGGAGGCGAAGGCGCGGGGCTATCTGCCGGGCCGGTTCAGCTTCAACGTCAAGGGCGGTCGCTGCGAGAACTGCTCGGGCGACGGCACGATCACGATCGAGATGAACTTCCTGCCCGACGTCTACGTCGTCTGCGAGGTGTGCAATGGCGCGCGGTACAACCGCGACACGCTCGCGGTGCACTACAAGGGCAAGAACATCGCCGAGGTGCTCGACATGCCCATCAGCGAGGCCGCCGAGTTCTTCGAGGCCATCACGGCGATTCACCGCTACCTCAAGACGCTCGAGGAGGTCGGGCTCGGCTACGTGCGTCTCGGCCAGAGCGCGACGACGCTCTCCGGCGGCGAGGCGCAGCGCGTCAAGCTCGCGACCGAGCTTCAGCGCCGCTCGATGGGGCGGAGCATCTACGTGCTGGACGAGCCGACGACGGGACTTCACTTCGAGGACGTGCGCAAGCTGCTGCTCGTGCTGAACGGCCTCGTCGACAAGGGCAATACGGTGGTCGTCATCGAGCACAACCTCGACGTCATCAAGTCGGCCGACTGGATAGTCGATCTCGGCCCCGAGGGCGGGTCCGGTGGTGGCACGATCGTCGCGGAGGGCACACCCGAGCAGGTGGCCAAGCACAAGTCCAGTCACACGGGAAAGTTTCTGCGCGAGGTTCTGAAGGTCTGACATGGCCGACACCGTCAGCTATCGACCCAAGCCCGGCGAGATCCCGACGAGGCCGGGTGTCTACAGGTTTCGGGATGCTGCCGGTCGCATTCTCTACGTCGGCAAGGCGAAGAGCCTGCGCGCGAGGCTGAGCAACTACTTCGCACCGCTCACGAGCCTGCACGAGCGCACGAGACGCATGGTGACGACGGCGGCCAGTGTGGAGTGGACGGTCGTAGGCAGTGAGTTCGAGGCGCTGCAGCTCGAGTTCAGCTGGATCAAGGAGTTCAACCCGCCGTTCAACGTGCAGTTCCGCGACGACAAGTCCTATCCGTATCTCGCGATCACGATGGGTGAGCCTGTTCCGCGCGTCATGGTGACGCGCAACAAGAACATTCCCGGTGCGCGCTACTTCGGGCCGTACACGCACGTGTGGGCCCTGCGCGAGACCGTTGACCTCATGCTCAAGGTCTTCCCGATCCGCAGCTGTTCCGACACGATCTATCGGCGGGCCGAGCAGCGAGGCCGCCCCTGCCTGCTCGGTGACATCGGAAAGTGCGCGGCGCCGTGCGTGGGTCGCATCAGCAAGGAGGATCACAAGTCCCTGGCGCTCGATTTCTCGAGCTTCATGGCGGGGAATGACTCGAGCTTTCTCGAGCTGATCGAGAACGAGATGAAGACGGCGGCCGCACGACAGGACTACGAAGCCGCCGCGAAGTACCGCGACCAGCTCACCGCGATGCAGACGGTGCTCACGAAGAACTCCGTCGTGCTGCCCGACACCGTCGACGCCGATGTGATCGGCATCGCCCACGATGAACTCGCTGCCGCGGTACAGCTGTTCACGGTGCGCGGGGGCCGTATTCGCGGTGTTCGCGGGTGGGTAGTGGACAAGGAACTCGATCTTGAACTCCCCGAGCTCGTCGAGACTGTGCTGCAGAACTCCTATGAATCGGAACTCGTTCCGGCGAGGCTGGTCGTGGTGCCGGTGCTGCCCCCGGACACCGATGAGCTGCAGCGGTGGCTCACGGCCAAGCGCGCCGAGCAGTCGCTTTCGGGAAGACCCGTATTGCGCGTCGCCCAACGAGGCGATCTTGCGGCGCTGGCAGAGACCGCCGACCAGAACGCGAAGTCGTCGCTCGCGAGCTACAAGACGCGACGCAGCGGTGACTTCACCGCACGCTCGCAGGCTCTCAGCGACATTCACGACGCTCTAGGCCTCGACGTGCCGCCCCTGCGCATGGAGTGCTTCGATGTCTCCCATCTCGGCGGCACGAACATCGTCGCGTCGATGGTCGTGTTCGAAGACGGCCTGCCGCGCAAGGATCTCTACCGGCGGTTCAGCATCGCCGACGCGACCGACGACACCGATGCGATCCGCCAGGTGCTCACACGGCGACTCGCTCACCTCGATCGCGATGACGTCGCAGACGGCCCGGATGTCGAAGCCGGAGTCGCTCCGACCAAGCGGCGCTTCGCCTATCGGCCCCAACTGCTCATCGTCGACGGCGGTCAGCCGCAGGTCAGCGCCGCCGCCGGAGTCATCGAGGAGCTCGGCATCGAGGGTCTCGCCGTCTGCGGCATCGCGAAGCGTCTCGAGGAGATCTGGCTGCCGAATCAGGATCATCCCGTCATCCTGCCGCGCAACAGTGATGCGCTGTTCCTGTTTCAGCGCATCCGCGACGAAGCGCACCGCTTTGCGATCAGCTACCAGCGGCAGAAGCGCAAGAAGGACATCGGCTCGCAGCTCGACGAGGTACCCGGTCTCGGTCCGGTGCGCGTCAAGGAACTGCTCAAGCACTTCGGATCGGTCAAGCGACTGCGCGCCGCGACCGTCGTCGAGATCGCAGCGGTGAAGGGGATCGGCGCGACCACCGCGACACAGATACATCAGCATCTGAACCGGGAGTGAGGCCGTTCGCGCTAGCTAGACTGGTCGTCACGATCCCTTACGAATCAAGGACAGCTCCATGACGGTAGACAGTGCCAAGCAAGAGGTGCTGATCGTCACAGGGATGTCTGGGGCGGGGCGCTCCACCGTCGGGAATGCCCTCGAAGACCTCGGCTGGTACGTCGTCGACAACCTGCCTCCGCGCATGCTGAGGCCGCTCGTCGATGTCGCCACGCGCGCCGGGGACACACTCCCGAAGATCGCGGTCGTCACCGACGTGCGCGGGGGGCACCTGTTCTCGGAGCTTGGCGAAGCCATCGATGAACTCCGCGCAAGCAGCGATGTGCGGGTGATCTTTCTCGAGGCGACCGATGACGTGCTCGTGCGCCGCTTCGAGCAGGTTCGCCGGCCCCATCCACTGCAGGGGAACGGCACGCTGCTCGACGGCATCGCCCAGGAGCGCCAGAGGATGCTTCACCTGCGCGAGCAGAGCGACATCATCATCGACACGTCCAACATCAATATCCACCAGCTGGCCACCACGATCACGGAGACCTTTGCCGATGACTCGAGCCGTGGTCTGCAGGTGACGGTGCTGAGCTTCGGGTTCAAGTACGGGCTGCCCACCGACGCCGATGTCGTGGCCGACATGCGATTCCTGCCGAACCCCTTCTGGACCCCGGAGCTGCGCCCTCTCACGGGGCTCGACGCGCGGGTGAGCGAGTTCGTGCTCGCGCAGGAGGGCGCGCTCGAGTTCTTCGATCGCTTCGTCGAGGCGCTGCGTCCCGTGCTCGCCGGGTATCAACGAGAGAACAAGCGGCACGCTACCATCGCCTTTGGCTGCACGGGTGGAAAGCACCGCTCGGTCGCGATGGCGGTCAGACTCGCCGATGCGCTCTCTCGTGAGCCGGGAGTATCGGCTAGTGTCAAACACCGCGACCTCGGGCGCGAGTAGACGTTGTGATCACGAGAGATTGAGGGGCGCTTCCTTGGCATTGACGGCGGATGTAAAAGAGGAGCTTGCGACAGTCGACGTGCCCAAGACGACGGTGCGGGCGGCCGAGCTCGCGACGATCCTGCGCTTCGCCGGCGGCCTTCACCTCATCTCCGGGCGCATCGCCGTCGAGGCCGAACTCGACTCGCCGACCACGGCCAATCGGGTGCGCCGCGACCTGTCCGAGCTTTTCGGAGTGCGCAGCGAGCTCTCCGTGATCTCTGCCTCGGGCATCCGTCGCTCGAGCCAGTACCTCGTGCGCGTGCTCGACGGGGGAGAGACCCTCGCGCGACAGACCGGTCTGCTCGATGCGCGTCGGCGACCGGTTCGCGGCCTCCCCAACCGACTCACGACGGGTACGGCGGAGGAGCTCGCCGCAGTCTGGCGTGGTGCGTTTCTCGCACGCGGATCGCTCACCGACCCGGGGCGGTCAGCCGCACTGGAGGTGACGAGTCCGGGAAACGAATCGGCGATGGCGATCGTCGGCGCGGCGGGCCGCCTGAAGATCTCGGCGAAGGCGCGCGAGGTGCGCGGAGTTCACCGAGTGGTCATCCGCGACGGCGACGCGATCTCGGCGATGCTCCGACTCATGGGAGCGAATGCTGCGGTCGACGCGTGGGAAGAGCTTCGTGCGCGACGCGGAGTGCGCGCAACGGCGAACCGACTCGTCAACTTCGACGACGCGAACCTGCGCCGTTCCGCGCAGGCGGCGGTCGCCGCGTGCGCCCGGGTCGAGCGTGCTCTCGAGATCCTCGAGGATCGCGTGCCCGAGCACCTGCGCAAGGCGGGTGAGCTCCGTCTGGAGTTCCGTGACGCAAGCCTCGACGAGCTGGGTCATCACGCGAACCCCCCGATGACGAAGGACGCGGTGGCCGGACGCATCCGTCGCCTGCTCGCCATGGCGGACAAGCGCGCGGCCGAACTGGGCATCCCGGGAACCGACGCCGGACTCCCTGCGGACTACGACGCGGACTGAGCGTTCGTTCCCGTCACGCTGGGAACATTCTGGATGCCCGCCGAGTTGTCATCGCTAGACTGAAGAAGCAGGCGCGGACCTGAGTCACGGGTTCGTGCGCAACGAAGGAGATCGACGAAATGGCCGAATACACACTGCCCGAGCTCACCTACGACTACGCGGCGCTCGAGCCGAGCATCAGCGGTCGCATCATGGAGCTTCACCACTCGAAGCACCACAACGCCTACGTCGGCGGCGCGAACACCGCCCTCGAGAAACTCGCTGAGGCTCGCGACAAGGACGACTTCGCCAACGTCAACAAACTCGAGAAGGATCTCGCCTTCAACCTCGGCGGTCACGTCAACCACTCGATCTTCTGGACGAACATGTCGCCCGACGGCGGCGACGCTCCGACCGGTGACCTCGCTGCGGCGATCGATGACCACTTCGGGTCGTTCGACAAGTTCCGCGCGCACTTCGCCGCAACCGCGCTGGGCGTGCAGGGGTCGGGCTGGGCTGCACTTGTCTGGGACTCGATCGGCGAGAAGCTTCTCATCCAGCAGTTCTTCGATCAGCAGTCGAACTTCGCCGCCGGCACGGTTCCGTTGCTGCTCCTCGACGTGTGGGAGCACGCGTACTACCTCGACTACCAGAACGTTCGCGCCGACTACGTGAAGGCGTTCTGGAACATCGTCTCGTGGGACAACGTGCAGGCGCGTTTCGAATCTGCGCGTACCAAGACCAACGGCCTACTGTTACTGTCGTAGCGGGTTCCCGCCGACGCGAACCTCACCCAATCCAATCAACGTGGGACGCCGACGGCGTTCACCAAAAATGAGGGGACTCTCGTGGCCGTAAAGATCGGAATCAATGGGTTTGGCCGCATCGGCCGTTCGTACTACCGCGCGCTCCGCGCTCTCGGTGCGGACCTCGAGGTGGTCGCGGTGAACGACCTCACCGACAACGACACCCTCGCGCACCTGCTGAAGTACGACTCGGTGTTCGGTGCTCTCAGCGGCGAGGTGACCGCCGACGGCGACTACATCGTCGTCGATAGTGCGCGCATCCGCGTGTTCGAGGAGCGGGACCCCTCGAAGCTGGCCTGGGGCGAGTTGGGCGTCGACATCGTCATCGAATCGACGGGTCGCTTCACCAAGCCCGAGGACGCCGCGCAGCACGTGGCGGCGGGCGCCAAGAAGGTCATCATCTCCGCACCCGCCAAGGGTGACGCCCCGACATTCGTCATGGGTGTCAACGAGTCCGAGTACGACCCCGCGAGCCACGACGTCATCTCGAACGCCTCCTGCACGACGAACTGCCTCGCACCGGTTGCGAAGGTGCTCAACGACGCATTCGGAATCGAGCGCGGTCTCATGACGACCGTGCACGCCTATACGGCCGATCAGAACCTTCAGGATGGGCCGCACGACGACCTGCGCCGCGCTCGCGCCGCCGCACTCAATGTCGTGCCGACGAGCACGGGTGCCGCCAAGGCGCTCGGACTCGTGCTTCCTGAGCTGTCGGGCAAGCTCGACGGCTACGCGCTTCGGGTTCCGGTTCCGACCGGTTCCATCGTCGACCTCACGGTCGAGACGAAGCAGGGTCTCACGGTCGACGACATCAACGCCGCGTTCCGTGCCGCCGCCGAGGGCGCTTTCAAGGGCATCATCCGCTACACCGAGGACCCCATCGTCTCGAGTGACATCGTCGGTGACCCCGCGTCGGCGATCTTCGATGCGGGCCTCACCAAGGTCATCGGCACCCAGGTGAAGGTCGCCGCCTGGTACGACAACGAGTGGGGCTACTCGACGCGCCTCGTCAACCTCACCCAGTACGTCGCCGAACGCCTCTAGGCGGCGTTGGATGCTGCGCACGATCGAGAGCCTGGGCTCGCTCGACGGCAAGAGGGTCATCGTTCGCGCTGACCTCAACGTGCCGCTCGATGGCACTGACGTCGCCGACGGCATCGTGATCGCCGATGACGGCCGCATTCGCGCCTCGCTGGCAACGATCGCCGAGTTGCGGGATGCCGGCGCATCCGTCATCGTCATCTCGCACCTCGGCAGGCCCGATGGGGCACCGGATGCTCGCTACAGCCTCGCGCCCGTGGCGGCACGACTCGGCGAGCTGCTCGGTTCCACCGTGCAGTTCGCGACGGACACCGTGGGCGAGTCTGCCCGGGGGATCGTCGCTGCGCTCTCGGCGGGCGACGTCGCCGTGCTCGAGAACCTGCGCTTCAGCGCTGCGGAGACGAGCAAGGACTCTGCTGAGCGCGAGGCCTTCGCTGCCCAGCTCGCCGGGTTCGCCGATGCTCTCGTCTCCGACGGATTCGGTGTCGTGCACCGCAAACACGCAAGCGTCTTCGAGCTTGCGTCGGCGCTTCCCAGCGCGGCGGGCCGCCTCATCGAGGCTGAACTCGGCGTGCTCGAACGGCTCACGACCGAGCCGGCGCGTCCGTACACGGTCGTGCTTGGCGGGTCGAAGGTCTCGGACAAGCTCGGCGTGATCGACCACCTGCTGCCCAAGGTCGACAACCTGCTCATCGGCGGCGGCATGATGTTCACCTTCATCGCCGCGCAGGGCTATCCGGTGGGCGCCAGTCTGCTCGAGCCCGATCAGATCGAGACCGTGCGCGGTTATCTCGACCAGGCTGCGAAGCTCGGCGTCAACGTCGTACTGCCGACCGACACGATCGTGGCCTCGAAGTTCGGTGCCGACGCGGAGCACACGGTTCGGGCCACCGAGTCGATCGAGGAGACCCCGTGGGCGACCTCGGGGATCGGACTCGATATCGGGCCTGACACGGCCGCGGCGTTCGCGGATGTCATCCGCCAGTCCGAGACCGTGTTCTGGAACGGACCCATGGGCGTATTCGAGTTCGATGCCTTCGCGAACGGCACGAAGACGGTCGCGCAGTCGCTCACCGAGTCGCGGGGTCTCACGGTCGTCGGCGGGGGAGACTCGGCCGCGGCGGTGCGGTCGTTCGGTTTCAGCGAGGACAGTTTCGGACATATCTCGACGGGTGGCGGTGCGAGCCTCGAGTTTCTCGAGGGCAAGCGTCTGCCGGGCTTGGAGGCTCTCGGATGGCTGTAGTGAAGGACGCGCGTGTTCCGCTGATCGCGGGCAACTGGAAGCTCAACCTCGATCATCTGCAGGCGATCGCGTTCGTGCAGAAGCTCGCGTGGAGCCTCAAGGACGCCGGTCACGACTTCGACGGGGTCGAGGTGGCGGTGTTCCCTCCCTTCACCGATCTGCGCTCGGTGCAGACGCTCATCGGTGCAGACCGCCTGCCTCTCGGTCTGGGGGCGCAGGATGTCTCGCAGCACGACTCGGGGGCGTTCACCGGAGAGATCTCGGGAGCGTTCCTCAAGGCGCTCGACTGCGCGTACGTCATCATCGGGCACTCCGAGCGTCGATCGCTGCACAGCGAGACCGATGAGGTCGTCGCCGCCAAGACGGCGGCGGCGATCAAGCACAAGCTCGTTCCCGTCATCTGCGTCGGTGAGACGGCGGACGACCTCGAGGCGCACGGACCCGCCGCGATTCCTATCGCGCAGCTCACCGCCGCCCTCGCGCAGGTTCCCCAGGGCTCCGATATCGTCGTGGCCTATGAGCCCGTGTGGGCGATCGGCTCGGGGCAAGCGGCGACGCCCGAGCAAGCGCAGACGGTGGCGTCGGCTCTGAGGTCGGTCGTCGCGGAGTCCCTCGGCGCCGACGTCGCAGCCGCCACACGAATCCTGTACGGGGGCTCGGTGAAGTCCGCAAACATCGCCGGATTCATGCGCCAGAGCGACATCGACGGCGCTCTCGTCGGGGGCGCGAGCCTCGACGTGGCGGAGTTCTCCGCGATCGCGCAGTTCCCGAAGCACGTGGGCGTCTAGACACTGCGTATACTAGTGCGGGCGCCATCGCCCCGCTAACAAGGTTCGGTGGAACAGCCCCAGCGATCCACAGAAAGGCTCACGCGTGGATATTCTCCAGGTTCTCTTTCAGGTCGTGCTCGGTGTCACGAGCCTCCTGATCACTCTGCTGATCCTGCTCCACAAGGGGCGCGGCGGGGGCCTCTCCGACATGTTCGGCGGCGGCGTGACCTCGAACCTGGGTGCCTCGGGCGTCGCCGAGCGCAACCTCAACCGCTTCACCGTCATCCTCGCCCTCGTCTGGGTGTCGTCGATTGTCGTGCTCGGTGTCATCACCAAGTTCGACACCGGTGCTGGCGTTTAGCGAAAGGGCTCGTTGTGGCTTCTGGCGGTAGCGCGATTCGGGGATCGAGGGTCGGGTCCGGTCCCATGGGCGAACAGGATCGCGGCTTTCACGCCGATCGCATCCAGGTCGAGTACTGGTGCGGAAACGGCCACGAGATCAAGCCCTACTTTCTTGCGACGATCGAGCCCGAGGAGATTCCCGAGCAGCTCGATTGCCCGAACTGCGGGCTTCCGGCCGGTCGCGACAAGGAGAACCCGCCCGCGGTGGCGAAGCTCGAGCCCTACAAGACTCATCTCGCGTACGTGAAGGAGCGTCGCACCGAAGACGAGGCGGCCACGCTGCTGGACGACGCGCTGCAGCAGCTTCGCGCGCGTCGCGGCCAGGCCTAGTTCCGCAACGCCGCGTCGAGCGCGCGGCCGGGCGGCGCGGCTACTGGCCGTAGTTGGCGATGACCTCGGGCGGTACGTCCTCGGCTGCGGTGGAATCGACGAAGAAGACGGTCTCTTTCGTGCCGTAGACGCCCGCTACGGGCACTTGCACGGTGTTGGCACCGGAGAGTGCGAGGCTGAGCGCCGAGGCCTTGTCGGCGCCGGAGAGCGCCAGCCAGACGCGTCGGGCGCGGCGAATCGACGGGATGGTGAGGCTCAAGCGCTCGGGCGGCGGCTTCGGAGACTCACGCACGGCGACGACTGACGCATCGCGCTCGCGCACGCCCGCTCGATCGGGAAACAGCGACGCCACATGACCGTCCGGCCCCACACCGAGCAGCAGGATGTCGAACTCGGGTGTCGCGCCGCCCTCCGACGCGTGCGCGGCGAGCTCGTCGGCGTACTGAACCGCTGCCTCGTCGAGCGAGATCGCTCCGTCGTCCGCTGCGAACCTGTGGATGTGCTCGGGCAGCAGGCCGACCTTGCCCAGCAGCGCGTCGTCAGCCTGTTTGTCGTTGCGTTCGTCATCACCCGAGGGCAACCAGCGCTCGTCGCCCCACCACACGTGCATCCTCGACCAGTCGAGGTCGCGACCGGTCGGCGAGTCGCCGAGCGTTGCGAGCACATCGGTGCCGACCGAGCCGCCCGTGAGCACGACGTGCACCTCGGTCTTCTCGGCGAGCAGCTCGCGCAGCGTCGATTCAAGGCGGTGAGCGACCGCGCCCACGAGGGCATCGCGCTCGGGGTGCACGATGAGGGAGCGAGTGGCGGTCACGGGGTTCCTTCCGATGCTGTGCCGTCGGCGTCGGCGGCCGGCGGTATGATGGCGATCGATTCCGTCACGGGCTCGTCGAGCCGCGTGAGATCGTCGCGGATCACGCGGCCGAAGAGATCGTCGGGGTCGAGCTGCCGCAGCTCCTCCGCGAGACAATCGCGCAGGCTTCGGCGGGGGAGCGGGATGTCGTGGTTCGGCTGGCCGGGCTGAGTGAGCTCGGCCACGCTCGGCTGCACTCGCGCGAGCACGATATCGCCGCTCGGCCGCGAGAGGGTCACACTGTGGATGCCCGGCCGCGCCCCCGCCGAATCGACAAGGGTCTGTTCGACATGAACTCGCAGAGCGCCCTGCAGCCATGCGGCGAGCAGCGTCGTCGATGGGGAGTCGTTGCTTCCGGTCACGGCGACCGCCGTGACCGGCTCATACGGGGGCTGGTCGAGCACGGCCGCAAGCTGCGCGCGCCACAGCGTGAGTCTCGTCCACGCGAAGTCCGTGTCACCGGGCTGGTATGACGCGGCCAGTCGGAGGAGGAAGGATCGCGGATCCTCCTGCACCGCAGCATCGGTGATTCTGCGCTGTGCCATGCGTCCGATCGCCGACTCACCGGTGATCGCTGGCGCGTGGCCCGGCCACCACGCGACGACGGGGGCGTCCGGCAGGAGCAGGCCGGTGACGAGGCTCTCCTCGTTGCTGGCGGAATCGCCGTGGGCGCGCAGGATGATGACCTCGCTCGCACCCGCGTCGCCGCCGACCCGGATCTCGGCGTCGAGCTGGTGAGAGTCGGCATCCGCGTCGATCGAGAGCACGATGACGCGCATCGGATGCTCGCGCGAAGCGTCGTTCGCCGCGGCGATCGCTTCTTCGACCTCACCCTTGCTCGTGCAGATGATGAGGGTCAGCACGCGACCGAGTGCGACGGCTCCGCCCTCCTCGCGAAGGTCGACGAGCGCGCGAGACACCTTGCTCGTGGTGGTGTCGGGAAGATCGACGATCATGGACGCCTCCACACCCGGCCATCGCGAGCGAGCAGCTCATCGGCCGACGCCGGACCCCAGGTTCCCGGCCGGTAGGGCTCGGGAGTTCCGCCCCGCGCCCAGAACTCTTCGACGGGGTCGAGGATCTTCCAGCTGAGCTCGACCTCCTCGTGGCGCGGAAAGAGAGGAG
The DNA here is from genome assembly GCA_019638935.1 of Cryobacterium sp. Classification (GTDB taxonomy): domain Bacteria; phylum Actinomycetota; class Actinomycetes; order Actinomycetales; family Microbacteriaceae; genus Terrimesophilobacter. The sequence goes on along the minus strand of JAHBSW010000007.1, from coordinate 30,490 downwards.
GGTCGCCCATGAGCATGTCGAGAATGAGGCGTTCGTAGGCCTCGGGACTGTCCTCGGTGAACGCGTGACCGTAGCCGAAGTCCATCGTGACGTCGCGCACGTGCATGGCTGGACCGGGAACCTTGGAGCCGAAGCGAATGGTCACCCCCTCATCCGGTTGCACGCGGATGACGAGCGCGTTCTGACCGAGTGCGGAGGTCTGGCTCTCGGCGAACAGATACTGCGGGGCGCGCTTGAACACGACCGCGATCTCGGTCACTCGGCGGCCGAGGCGCTTGCCGGCGCGCAGGTAGAAAGGAACCCCTTCCCAGCGCCGAGTGTTGATGTTGAGACGCAGTGCGGCGTAGGTCTCGGTCGCCGACTCCGGGTTCATGCCGTCTTCGTCGAGAAAGCCGACGACCTTCTCGCCGCCCTGCCACCCCGGCGAGTACTGACCGCGCGCGGTGGCCGTCGAGAGATCGTCCGGCAGTCGAACGGCCGAGAGCACCTTCTCCTTCTCAGCGCGCAGGTCGCGCGCGTCGAAGGAGACGGGCTCCTCCATCGCGGTGAGAGCGAGCAGCTGCAGGAGGTGGTTCTGGATGACGTCGCGTGCCGCCCCGATCCCGTCGTAGTAGCCGGCGCGACCACCCACCCCGATGTCCTCCGCCATGGTGATCTGCACGTGGTCGACATGATCGGCGTTCCAGATCGGCTCGAAGAGCTCGTTGGCGAAGCGCAGCGCGAGTATGTTCTGCACCGTCTCCTTGCCGAGGTAGTGGTCGATGCGGAACACGGAATCGGGCGGGAACACCGACAGAACGGTGTCGTTGAGCTCGCGTGCGGACTCGAGGTCGTGCCCGAACGGCTTCTCGATGACGACGCGGCGCCACGACCCGGCGACCTCATCGGCGAGTCCGGATCGCTTGAGCTGCTCCGTCACCACGGGGAACGACTTCGGCGGGATGGAGAGATAGAACGCGTGGTTCCCCATCGTGCCGCGCACCTCATCGAGTTCCGCCAAGACATTCTTCAGCCGGTCGAACGCGGCGTCGTCTCCGAACTCGCCCTCGACGAAGCGGATGCCCTTGGACAGCTGCGCCCAGACGTCCTCGTCGAAGGGGGTACGCGCGTGGTCGCGCACCGCGTCATGCACTGTCACCGCGAAGTCTTCGTGCGACCACTCGCGACGCGCGAACCCCACGAGGGCGAATCCCGGTGGCAGGAGGCCGCGGTTGGCGAGATCGTAGACCGCGGGCATGAGCTTCTTGCGTGCGAGATCGCCCGTGACGCCGAAGATCACGAGTGCGCTCGGCCCTGCGATGCGGTTGAGTCGTCGGTCGAGCCGGGAACGCAGAGGGTTGGACTCTGCAGAGATCGTGACCTCGGGCATCGTGGGTGTTACTCGCTCGCGCGGAGTGCGTCGAAGAGTGCGTCGAGCGAGTGCGCTCCCTCCACGAGCGTCAGCGTCAGCACGGGGCGCCGCTGAAGCCCCAGCACACCCGCGTCACCGGCCGCCTGCGACTGGATCAGCTGACCGAAGCTGAACGGCCGGCCGGGGATGTCGAGATCCTGTTCGGCGCGCGACGTGAGCTGCAGGAACACGCCGACCTTCGGCCCTCCCTTGTGGAACTGCCCGGTCGAGTGCAGAAACCGTGGTCCCCAGCCGAAGGTCGTGGGGCGGTTGCTGAGCTCGGCGATCGCACGGCGCAGGTCCGACGCCCGACCGAAGTGAACCCGGTCGAGGTAGGCCTGAACGCTCACGTAGCTCGCATCGCCGAGTTCGGCGAGCAAGCGCTCGATCGCTCCGGCGACAGTGCTGACACCGTCGAGCAGACCGGGAGTCGCGCGCACCTCGATGCCGGCGTCGACGAATGCCGCCGGCTCGACCTCGGGTGGCGCGTCGAGCAGACTGCGGGCCGCGATCTTGGCCGACTCGACATCGGGCTGGTCGAAGGGATTCACCCGCAGCAGGCGACCGGCGATCGCCGTCGCGTACTCCCAGACGAGGAAGTGGGCACCGAGAGTGGCGCTGATCTCGATCTCACCCTCGATCACCTCGTGAGTCGCCCTGGCGCTCTGCACGAGACGAACCACCTGAAGGTCGGCCGGACGCTGCTCGAGCTCGGGCGCGTCGTGCTCGAGCACGACCGGCAGAAGCCCGGTGTCGTTCTTTCCCGTCGACTCCGCGATGAGCTGCTCGATCCAGTCGCCGAGACCCATGATGTGGGTGCCGTCTGCGACGATCCCGAGCTTGTCGCGAAGCGGCTTGGTGCCGGCGATCGCCGCCCCGAGCACGAGAGCGGGGTTGTCGGCCCGGTCGGTGGCGCAGCGAACGGCGACCGACTCCGCCTCGTCGAGCAGGGCGTCGAGGTCGACACCGGCGAGCCCGGCGGGCACCAGACCGAAGGCGGTGAGCGCGGAGTAGCGACCACCCACATGGGGGTCGGCGTTGAAGACTCGGTAGCCGGCCGCTCGTGCGAACGAGTCGAGCGGTGACTCGGGGTCGGTCACGATGACGATGCGGTCCTGCGGATCGACCTTGGCGGCCTCGAACTCGCGCTCGAACAGGCGGCGGTGACTGTCGGTCTCGACTGTCGAGCCCGACTTCGACGCGATGACGACCGCGCTCGACCTCAGCCCCTTGTCGAGCACGGCCCTGATCTGATCCGGGTCCGTGGTGTCGAGAATCGTCAGCGGAACGCCCGCGGTGCGCGAGATGACCTCGGGTGCGAGCGACGAGCCGCCCATGCCGCAGAGGATGATGCGGTCGACCCCGAGCGAGCGGAGTCGATCGCGGAGTGCGAGGATGTCGTCGACCAGCGGTCGGGACACCGCTATCGCCTCGGTCCAGCCGAGCCGAACCGAGGACTCGGCCTCGGCATCCGCACCCCACAGGGTCGGGTCCTGTGCGGTGATGCGCGACGCGACGAGGTCGCTCACGAGCTGCGGAACGATGCGTTCCACCGCCGCGAGGGCGTCGCCCGTGACCGCTATGTCGAAGCTCATTTGGCGGCCTCGAGAGCCTTCGAGACCGTGCTCAGCAGGTCGTCCCACGAGGCATTGAACTTCTCGATGCCCTCACGCTCGAGCAGGTCGGTGACCTCGTCGTAGGAGACCCCGAGCTCGTGGAGTGCGTCGAGGGTCGCGTTGGCGGACGCATATGCGCCGGTGACGGTGTCGCCTCGGATCTCGCCGTGATCGAATGCGGCCTCCATCGTCTTCTCGGGCATCGTGTTGACGGTGTCAGAGGCGACGAGCTCCTCCACGTAGAGCGTGTCTTTGAGCGCGGGATCCTTGACGCCGGTGGAGGCCCAGAGCGGACGCTGCACGTGCGCACCGGCCCCGAGCAAACCGCGTGCACGCTCGCTCGAGAACGCCTGCTCGAACACCTGATAGGCGAGCCTCGCGTTGGCGATTCCCGACCTGCCCTTGAGCGCGAGAGCCTCGGAGGTGCCGATCGACTCGAGTCGGCTGTCCACCTCGGTGTCGACACGGGACACGAAGAACGAGGCGACCGAGCGAATGGTCGAGAGGTCGATTCCCGCGGCCTTCGCGCGTTCGAGACCGGTGAGGTAGGCATTGATCACCTCGCGGTGACGCTCGAGACTGAAGATGAGGGTGACATTGACACTCACACCCTGGCCCGTGAGCTCGGCGATCGCCTCGAGCCCCTCGGCGGTCGCCGGAACCTTGATCATGACGTTGGGGCGGTCGACCGTCTTCCAGAGGCTGAGTCCCTGGGCGATGGTGCCAGCGGTGTCGCGAGCCAGACCGGGTTCGACCTCGATCGAGACTCGGCCGTCGAGGCCACCGCTCGCGTCATACACGGGGCGGAAGATGTCGCACGCCTGGCGCACGTCATCCGTCGTGATCTCGAACACGGCGTCGGTGACCGAGGCATCCGCCTTCGCCAGCTCGGCGACATGCTCGTCGTAGGACGAGCCACCGGCGAGGGCGTTCGCGAAGATCGTGGGGTTCGTGGTGACACCGACCACGTGACGTTCCTCGATGAGCTTCGCGAGGCCGCCCGAAACGATGCGGTCACGAGAGAGGTCATCGAGCCAGATGCTGACACCCGCCGCGGAGAGCGCGGCGAGTGGGTTGGGCGTGGTCATTGCTATCTCCTTGTTGTGGCGGGCGCTTCGGCGAGCGAGGTCAGTGCGCCAGCGATTCCTTGGCCGCGGCGACAACGGCGTCCGCTGTCATGCCGAACTCCTTGTAGAGCACCTCGTAGTCGGCGGACGCTCCATAGTGCTCGATCGAGACGCTGCGGCCCCGATCGCCGATGTAGTTGCGCCAGCCGAGAGCGAGTCCTGCTTCCACGGACACGCGCGCGGTGACGGATGCCGGAAGCACCGACTCGCGGTACTCGGCACTCTGCTCACCGAACCACTCGAGGCTCGGAGCCGAGACCACGCGCGCGCGGATCCCCTCGCCGGCGAGGGCCGTCCGCGCTTCGATGGCGAACTGCACTTCGGAGCCGGTGGCGATGAGGATGACATCGGGGGAACCGCCCGCCGCCTCGGCGAGCACATAGGCACCCTTCGAGGTGTTCTCGGCCGAGGCGAGAACGTCGCCGTGAGCGTCACCGTCGCCGCGGTCGAACACGGGGAGATTCTGACGGCTCAGCGCGATTCCCGCGGGGCCGCTGCGGCGCTTCAGCATCGTGAGCCACGCCCACGCGGTCTCGTTGGCGTCCGCGGGACGAACGACGTCGAGACCCGGGATCGCGCGAAGCGCCCACAGCTGCTCGATGGGCTGGTGCGTCGGGCCGTCGCCGCCGAGCGCGACGGAGTCGTGCGTCCACACGAAGAGGCTCGGGGCTCCCATGAGCGCCGCAAGGCGAACCGCGGGGCGCATGTAGTCGCTGAAGATCAGGAAGGTTCCGCCGTACGCACGAGTCGGACCGTGCAGGGCGATGCCGTTGAGGATCGCGCCCATGGCGTGCTCGCGAATGCCGAAGTGCAGCACACGCCCGTAGGGGTCGCCCTGCCACATGTCCGTCGAGTGCTCGACGGGCACGAAGGACTTGGCGTCGCCGATCGTGGTGTTGTTCGACTCTGCGAGATCGGCTGACCCACCCCACAGCTCGGGCAGTTCGGCGCCCAGGGCCGTGAGCACCTTTCCGGATGCGGCGCGCGTGGACACCTCGGTGCCGGGCTCGAACCGGGGGAGCGCGTCTTCCAGCGACGACGGGAGCTCGCCCGACTCGAGCCGATCGAACAGCGCCTTGCGCTCAGGGTTCGCCATCGCCCACTCGGCGAATCGTTCGTCCCACTCCTGCCGAACCGTGTTGGCGCGCTGGGCGAGTGAGCGAGTGTGCTCGAGAACGTCCGCCTGCACCTCGAAGTGCTTCTCGGGGTCGAAGCCCAGCACGCCCTTGACGGCGGCGAGTTCGTCGGCGCCGAGGGCCGAGCCGTGAATCTTACCGGTGTTCTGCTTGGTCGGAGACGGCCAGCCGATGATGGTCTTCAGCACGATGAGAGAGGGCTGCAGGGTCTGCGCCTTGGCGGCCTCGAGCGCCGAATAGAGCTCGTGGACGTCCTCGACGTAGTCTCCCGTCCGCTTCCAGTCGACGACCTGCACGTGCCAGTTGTAGGCGGCGTAGCGAGCAGCGACATCCTCGGTGAAGGCGATGTCGGTGTCGTCCTCGATGGAGATCTGGTTCGCGTCGTAGATGACCGTGAGGTTGCCGAGCTTCTGGTGGCCGGCGAGCGATGATGCCTCGGCACTCACGCCCTCCTGCAGGTCGCCGTCGCTCGCGATGACGTAGATGTCGTGGTCGAACGGGCTGTGTCCCGGCGCGGCGTCGGGATCGAAGAGCCCGCGCTCGTAGCGAGCGGCGTAGGCGAAGCCGACCGCAGTCGAGATGCCCTGCCCGAGCGGACCGGTCGTTGTCTCCACGCCCGTCGTGTGGCCGTACTCGGGGTGTCCGGGCGTCTTCGATCCCCACTGACGCAGCTGCTTGAGGTCGTCGAGCTCCAGGCCGAAACCGCCGAGGTAGAGCTGGATGTACTGGGTCAGCGAGCTGTGGCCCGCGGAGAGGATGAAGCGGTCGCGGCCGATCCAGTCGGCGTCCGAGGGATCGTGGCGCATGATGCGCTGATACAGCAGATAGGCAGCGGGAGCGAGGCTCATCGCAGTGCCGGGGTGGCCGCCGCCCGCCTTCTCCACCGCGTCGGCGGCGAGGATTCGGGCCGTGTCCACGGCTCGGCTGTCAATCGGCTCCCACTGGAGTGCTGCCATCGGATCGTGGACCTTTCGTTCGCTCGGAACTGCGCGGCAATCGTGCGCCTCGATGTGCCCGCAACACCGAGCGGGCAGACCCTCTCAAGTATAGGCGCGGCCCCTTTGGCGCGGACGTGGGGCCGCCGAGCTGCCGAGGCTCGCCTAGACTCGAAGAGTAGTTGAAAGCCTGAACCGGGGAGCCATGGAACCGAAAGCACTCGCTGTCGATTCGGACGCTGTCGATTCGAGAGCTGTCGAGCCGGGAGCGCCCGTGGGCTTCCGTCGCAAAGCTCTCGCCTACGTCGCCCTCACCAAGCCGCGCATCATCGAGCTCCTGCTCATCACGACGATCCCCGTCATGTTCCTTGCTGCTCGAGGTGTTCCCGATCTCTGGCTCGTCTTCGCCACGCTCATCGGAGGCGCGCTGAGCGCGGGCTCCGCGGGCGCGTTCAACTGCTACATCGACCGCGACATCGATCGCATCATGAAGCGAACCAGCAAGCGTCCTCTCGTGACGGGTGAGCTCTCCGACCGCGAGGCGATCGTCTTCGCGTGGGTGCTCGGGGCGGTCTCCACGGTCGTGCTCGGCGTCTTCGTCAATTGGTTGGCCGCAGCTCTCGCCGTGTTCGGCAACGTGTTCTACGTCGTCGTCTACTCGCTCTGGCTCAAGCGCCGCACCCCGCAGAACATCATCTGGGGTGGCATAGCCGGCTGCATGCCCGTGCTGGTCGGCTGGGCAGCCGTCACCGGATCGCTCGACTGGGCGCCCGCCATCCTCTTCGTCGTCGTCTTCCTGTGGACCCCGCCGCACTACTGGCCGCTCTCCATGCGGTACCGCGCGGACTACGCGGCGGCGGAGGTTCCGATGCTGGCCGTCGTCCGTGGTCGCGTTCAGGTCGGCCTGCAGGTCGTGCTCTACGCGTGGGCCACGGTCGCCTGCTCGCTGCTGCTCATTCCCGTTGCCGATATGGGTGTGCTGTACACGGTGGTCGCGCTCGGATCGGGCGTGTGGTTCGTCGTCGAGTCGCACCGGCTCTACTCGCGAGCCATCCGTGCACAGGAGGGCACGCCGATGCGTGTGTTCCACGCCTCGATCACCTACCTGACGCTCTTGTTCGTCGCCGTGGGCGTGGATCCGCTGCTACCGCTCTGAGCTACTAGGCAGCGGGCTTCTTCAGCCGCAGCACCACGACGGTGAGCGCGGCAGCGTTGAGCGCGGCGAGCACCATGTGCACGCCGACCGCGAAGGGCGGCAGGCCGTTGCGGGCCTGATAGATGCCGATCGCGATCTGCACGAGGGTGATCGCGAGCAGCGCGAGCGTCCAGCGGAGCGGGCGCAGTCGCGCGATCGCGCTCCACACCACGAGCACGGCGATGAGCACGGCGAGCACGTAGCCGGGCCAGGCGTGGACATGGCTCATCAGGGTCGCGTCGAATCCGTCGCGCACGACGTTCTCGTCACCGGAGTGCGGGCCGGACGCGGTCGTCACGACGCCGAAGATGATTGTCACGGCCATCACGAACGTCGTGACGTGGGTCACGATCGCGAAGCCTCGCGGCACGGCGAGTTCGCGTGGTCCTGGCGCATCGACCGTACGCGCGAGATATGCGGCGGTGATGCATACGATGACGACAGAGACCGTGTAGTGAAAACCTACGAGGGCTGCCGACAGCTCCTCCCAGACGACGAATGCCCCGACGAACGCCTGCAGGATGACGAGGGCGAGCACGATGAGGGAGATGACGAGAAGGTCGCGGCGCTGCTGGCGGATCCGCCAGCTCACGAAGACGACGAGGAGCGCCGCCAGCAGCAGCGGTCCCGAAATGGTGCGATTCGCGAACTCGATGATGCCGTGGATGCCGAGCTCGGGGGTGGGAACGAGAGAGCCGGGGGTGCACACCGGCCAGTCGGTGCAGCCCAGCCCGGAGCCGGTGAGGCGCACCGTGCCGCCCGTCGCGATGATGAGCACATTCAGCACGAACGATGCCCACGCGAGCACGACGACGTGAGTGGGCAGCGGTGATCGTCGTGTCGTTACTGGTGTGCTGGACAAGCTCTCTCCTGATCGATCGTCGCGGGAACTGATGCGACCCGGCCATGTCCGACCCAGCTATTGCGCGGGCAACGCTGTAGGATCGAATGTGGAGGGCGATGCCCGTGACGGTAGTCAGTTCCGGCGCGCGGCTACGGCAACGACGCCATGACCTCACGCACAGTCTATGCGCGACAGCCCGCCCGTATCGCTGTAAAAGCCGGGCGGCTGGGATCTGCGCGTGGTGCGGCCCCCGAGTTGAGTGTGACAGTGCCGGGTTGCCCGGAGAGCAAAAGGTAAAGGAGTCGTAAAATGTCGGACGTCTTGATCGACCGACCCGAACTCAAAGACCTCGGTGTCTACGAGTTCGGCTGGTCTGACTCCGATGCCGCCGGTGCCGCCGCCGAGCGGGGCATCTCCGCGGAGGTCGTCACGGGCATTTCCACGCTCAAGGATGAACCGGAGTGGATGCTGAGGAACCGCCTCAAGGCTCTCTCGCTGTTCTTCAAGAAGCCCATGCCGACCTGGGGCGCTGACCTGAGCGGCATCGACTTCGACAACATCAAGTACTTCGTTCGGTCGACCGAGCAGCAGGCCCAGAGCTGGGAGGACCTGCCCGAGGACATCAAGAACACCTACGACCGTCTCGGCATCCCCGAGGCCGAGAAGCAGCGCCTCGTGGCCGGCGTGGCCGCGCAGTACGAGTCCGAGGTGGTCTACCACAAGATCAATGAGGAGCTCGAGAAGCAGGGCGTCATCTTCATGGACACCGACACGGCGCTCAGGGAGCACCCCGAGTTCTTCACGGAGTACTTCGGCACGGTCATCCCTGCGGGCGACAACAAGTTCGCCGCGCTCAACTCCGCCGTCTGGTCGGGTGGCTCCTTCGTCTACGTGCCCCCGGGCGTTCACGTCGAGATTCCCCTGCAGGCGTATTTCCGCATCAACACCGAGAACATGGGCCAGTTCGAGCGCACGCTCATCATCGCCGACGAGGGCAGCTACGTGCACTACATCGAGGGATGCACGGCACCCATCTACAAGAGCGACTCGCTGCACTCGGCGGTCGTCGAGATCGTCGTCAAGAAGAACGCCCGCGTGCGCTACACGACGATCCAGAACTGGTCGAACAACGTCTACAACCTCGTCACCAAGCGCGCAATCGCGCACGAGGGCGCGACGATGGAGTGGATCGATGGCAACATCGGCTCCAAGGTCACGATGAAGTACCCCTCGGTGTTCCTCGTCGGAGAGCATGCGAAGGGCGAAACCCTCTCGGTGGCGTTCGCCGGCCCCGGGCAGCATCAGGATGCCGGCGCCAAGATGGTGCACATGGCGCCGTACACGACGAGCGCCATCGTGTCGAAGTCGATCGCCCGCGGAGGTGGACGCAGCGCCTACCGCGGCGAGGTGCGCGTGGCCGAGGGTGCGCACCACTCGGCGAACACGGTGCAGTGCGATGCGCTCCTGGTCGACAACATCTCGCGATCCGACACCTACCCTGCCATCGACATCCGCGTGGACGACGTCGTACTGGGCCACGAGGCGACGGTCTCGCGGGTCAACGAGGAGCAGCTCTTCTACCTCATGTCGCGCGGGATGCCCGAGTTCGAGGCGATGGCCATGATCGTCCGCGGCTTCATCGAGCCGATCGCCAAGGAGCTTCCCATGGAATACGCGATGGAGCTCAACAAACTCATCGAGATGAGCATGGAAGGCAGCGTCGGCTAGATGGCTTCAGTTGCTATCGAGCCCGCACAGCACGGTCTCGTTGCTCATTCGGACGGCCCCGTTGTGCCCGTGCAGACCCGGGATGAGCGTCCCACCTCCTTCGATCCGGCCGACTTCGGCGTACCCACCGGACTCGAGGTCAACTGGAGGTTCGCGCCGCTCGGCCGCCTCGCGCCGCTCTTCGAAGCGCTGCCGGCCGACGATCGACCCGACGACCCCGCTGTCGTGTTCGAGATCATCGCGCCCGACGGTGTCGTGGCATCGCCGCTTGCGCGCGGTACCGCTCCCCGCGGGGAGATCTTCCGACCCGAGGATCTGCCGAGCGCGCTCGCCTGGCAGTTGTGCGACGACGCGCTCCACCTGACCGTGCCCGCCGACGCCGAGCTCGCTGACCGCGTTCGCGTGCGGATGCACGGCAACGGTGCCCACCGCCGCAGCAACGCGCACATCGTCATCGAGGCGAAGGAGAACTCCCGCGCGACCGTTGTGCTGGGCCACACGGGTTCTGCACAGTTCGCCGAGAACGTCGAGATCATCGTGCGCGACGGCGCTCACCTCACCGTCATCGCCGTGCAGGACTGGGAGGACGACGCGATCCACGCGTCGCTGCACCAGGCGCGCGTCGACCGCGACGCGAGCCTCAAGCACATCGTCGTGAGCATCGGCGGGGGAGTCGTGCGCGTCAATCCCACCGTGCGCCTTGCGGGTGCGGGTTCACAGGGAGAACTCTTCGGGCTGTCGTTCGCCGATGCCGGACAGCACCTCGAGAATCAGGTGTTCCTGCACCATGAAGGTCCGCACACCACGGGTGACGTGCTCTACAAGGGCGCGTTGCAGGGCGAGAGCGCTCGCACCGTATGGATCGGCGATGTGCTCATCGGGCACGAGGCCGTCGGAACCAACACCTATGAGGCCAACCGCAACCTCGTGCTCACTCCGGGTGCGCGGGCCGACAGCATCCCGAACCTCGAAATCGAGACGGGCCAGATTCTCGGTGCCGGTCATGCGAGCGCGACCGGTCGATTCGACGACGAGCAGGTGTTTTATCTCACGTCGCGAGGCATCACCGAGGTGGAAGCCCGTCGACTCGTCGTGCGCGGCTTCCTGAACGAAATCGTGCAGAAGATCGATGATGAGGAACTTCGCAGTCGCCTCGAGGCCGTGATCGAAGAAGAGCTCGCCGGCGAAGGCCTGTCCGGCGAAGGGGCAGCACGCTCGTGAGTGAATCCGTTCGCATCTGCGCCGCCGACGACATCGAGTTCGGTACAGCCGTTCGCGTCGTCATCGACGACACCCCCATCGCGCTCGTGCGCGACTCCGTCGGCGACATCTATGCCATCGGCGACACGTGCACGCACGGCGACATCTCGCTCTCGGAGGGATTCGTCGAGGACGACACTCTCGAGTGCTGGGCTCACGGCTCCAAGTTCTCGATCGTGACGGGCAAGGCTTTGACGCTGCCCGCATTCGAACCCGTGCCGGTGTTCACGGTCGAACTCAGAGACGGCGACGTCTACCTCGATCCGACGCCGCGATTCGACTACCAATCCGACGTATCCAAGGAAGAGGCCTGATCATGGCGACACTTCAGATCACCGACCTGCACGTCAGCGTGACGACCGAGCAGGGCGAACGCCCGATTCTCAAGGGCGTGACCCTCACCATCAGTTCGGGCGAGACCCACGCGATCATGGGCCCCAACGGCTCGGGCAAGTCGACCCTCGCCTATACGATCGCCGGTCACCCCAAATACACCGTGACCTCGGGCGCGATCACCTTCGACGGTGAAGACGTGCTTGCACTGTCGGTCGATGAGCGCGCCCGCGCGGGACTCTTTCTCGCCATGCAATACCCGGTCGAGATTCCCGGTGTGACAGTCACGAACTTCCTGCGCACGGCCAAGACCTCGATCGCCGGTGAGGCCCCCGCGATTCGCGGCTGGTCCAAGGAGGTCAAGGAGTCGATGGAAGCACTGCGCATGGACCCCGCGTTCGCGCAGCGCAACGTCAACGAAGGCTTCAGCGGTGGCGAGAAGAAGCGTCACGAGATCCTTCAGCTCGAACTGCTCAAGCCCACCATCGCTGTGCTCGACGAGACCGACTCGGGGCTCGACGTCGACGCACTGCGCATCGTCGCCGACGGCGTCAACCGCGCCCGCGAGAACACGGGGCTCGGCGTCATGCTCATCACGCACTACACCCGCATTCTGAACTACATCAAACCCGACTTCGTGCACGTCTTCGTCGATGGACGAATTGCGGAGCAGGGCGGCCCCGAGCTCGCCGACCGTCTCGAACAAGAAGGATACGATCGCTTTCTCGAGCCCGCGAAAGTAGAGTGACGGCATGGCTGTTGCACTGGAGCCGAAGCTGTTCGATCAGGTCGAGGAAGCCCTGAAAGAGGTTGTGGACCCGGAACTCGGGGTCAACATCGTCGATCTCGGTCTCATCTATGACCTCAGCTGGGATGACGAGAACGATGCCCTCATCATCAGCATGACGCTCACTTCGGCGGGATGTCCACTCACCGATGTCATCGAGGATGACACCGCCCAGGCACTCGATGGCATCGTCGAGCGGTTCCGCATCAACTGGGTGTGGATGCCGCCGTGGGGTCCCGAGAAGATCACGGATGACGGTCGCGACATGATGCGCGCGCTCGGCTTCGCGATCTGACCGAAACGCTCGCTTCTCACCCCCGCACGGCGAGGTCGGCGGCGGCCCTTCGACGGTCTTCCGTGTCGACGACCCGCCAGCCGCTGGCGATGATGATCGTGACCAGGGCAGGCTTCAGCAAGACTTCGGGCAGCAGGACAGCGAGGCCGTGCTGCAGGGCATCGCCCATCGAGCCCCCGGGTGCGAGTGCGAGCCAGAGGCTCCCGAAGAGCAGGGCGATCGTGCTGCCGACGAGAAAGGTCAGGAATGCGCGCGACAGCCGTCGGTCCCAGGAGCGTTGCGCGAGCCACCCGACAAGCGCGGCGGTGACGACGAGGCCGAGCAGATAGCCGGCCATGGGAAGCGTGATGTGCTCGATGCCACCCCCGCTCGACGGCAGCACGGGAAGCCCGGCGATCGCCATGCCGAGGTAGAGCACCATCGACACGGCCGCGCGCATGGCACCGAGAGTGCCTCCGGCCAGGAGCGCTCCCATCGATTGACCCGACACCGGCACCGGCCACCCCGGAATCACGACGTGCGCGAGGATCGCGGTGAGCGCCGCGGCGGCGAACACCAGCACGACGTCGCTCAGCAGTCCGCGCTCGAAGAACCGGTCGGCCAGGGTCGGTCGCCCGAAAACGAGTGTGTAGCCCGAGAACGCGGCGCGCGTGCGTGACAGTTCCCTGCGGCCCATGCGAATAGACTAGATGCTTCCCCCGTAACTGCCGCGGCCCGCGGTCGATCCCTGGAGTGTGCCTGTGCTCAGCGTGCGCGACCTCGAGGTGCGCGTGGGGGCCCGCACCCTCATGAGCGGAGTGACCTTTCGCGTGGATCGCGGCGACAAGGTGGGTCTCGTCGGTCGCAACGGTGCGGGCAAGACCACGCTCACCAAGATTCTCGCCGGCGAGGGAACGCCCGCCGGCGGCGTGATCGAGAAAGTCGGCGAGGTCGGCTACCTGCCCCAGGATCCCCGCTCGGGCGACCCCCATGATCTGGCCCGCACCCGCATCCTCGATGCGCGCGGTCTCGGAACGCTGCGCCTCGACATGGAGCAGGCGACGATGGACATGGGCTCCGCCGACAACTCGGTGCGCGACGCCGCGATGTCGAAGTACGGAAGACTCGAAGACAGATTTCTTGCGCTCGGCGGATACGCCGCCGAAGCGGAGGGCGCATCGATCGCGAGCAACCTCAACCTGCCCGAGCGTCTGCTCAGCCAACCGCTCAGCACCCTGTCCGGCGGACAGCGACGTCGCATCGAGCTCGCGCGCATCCTGTTCTCCGGTGCCGAGACGATGCTGCTCGACGAGCCGACCAACCACCTGGATGCCGACTCGGTCGTGTGGCTGAGAGACTACCTGCGCGACTACCAGGGCGGGCTCGTGGTCATCAGTCACGACGTCGAGCTCGTCGGCGAGACGGTCAATCGCGTCTTCTACCTCGACGCCAATCGTCAGGTCATCGACCTCTACAACATGGGATGGAAGCACTACCTGCGTCAGCGCGAGGCCGACGAGGAGCGTCGCAAGAAGGAGCGCGCCAACGCCGAGAAGAAGGCAACGGCCCTGCAGTTGCAGGCTGCCAAGTTCGGTGCGAAGGCGACCAAGGCGACCGCCGCCCAGCAGATGGTGCGCCGCGCCGAGAAGCTGCTATCCGGGCTCGAGGAGGAGCGCGCCGTCGACCGCGTCGCGAAGCTGCGTTTTCCTGAGCCTGCCCCGGTCGGCAAGACCCCGCTTCAGGCGCGTGCGCTCAGCAAGAGCTACGGCTCGCTCGAGATCTTCGCCGCAGTCGACCTTGCGATCGACCGTGGCTCCAAGGTGGTCATCCTCGGACTCAACGGCGCCGGCAAGACGACGCTGCTGCGCATTCTCGCGGGTGTCGATCGCCCCGACACCGGCGAGCTCATGCCGGGTCACGGGCTCAAGATCGGCTACTACGCCCAAGAGCACGAGACGATCGACGTTGCGCGCTCGGTGCTGCAGAACATGGTGTCGGCGTCGCCGAGCCTCACCGAGACCGAGGCGAGGCGGGTGCTCGGGTCGTTCCTCTTCACGGGCGATGACTCGCACAAGCCCGCCGGGGTGCTGTCGGGTGGTGAGAAGACCCGGCTCGCTCTTGCAATGATCGTCGTGTCGGGCGCCAACCTCCTGCTGCTCGACGAGCCGACGAACAACCTCGACCCGGCAAGCCGCGCCGAGATCCTCGACGCACTGGCCAACTACGCGGGCGCCGTCGTGCTCGTCAGCCATGACGAGGGTGCGGTTCAGGCGCTCAACCCGGAGCGCGTGCTCATCATGCCCGATGGTGTCGAGGACCACTGGAGCCCGGACTACGCCGAGTTGATCTCGCTCGCCTAGCGCCGAGCCTCACCGGAGTCGATGAGCCCATCCTCGATCTCGGCATCGGTGGGGGCTTTGGCCGCCCTGCGGCGAAGGCGATCCTCGGCGGCTGCGCGCACATCCGGATCGTCTGCGTTGAGCACACGGTACTCGTGCCGAATCGCCCAGCCGTAGCCGATGAACCCGAGCAGCGCGAAGACGTACCACTGCAGGGCGTAGGAGAGGTGAGGCCCCTCGTCGCGAACCGGGCGCTGTGAGGGGAGCGGAGCATCCGTCGGCTGCGGATCCTCACTCGCGACCAGGCCGTAGGCACCCGTGTATGCGGGGCGTCCGAGTCGTTCAGCGATCTCGGGCAGGTGGATGGTCGCCAGTTGATTGCTTGCCTCGATCGTGGTGCGCCCGCTGATCTGCACCTCGCCGGCCTTGAGGCGAACGACGACCGTCACCCGGCCGGCCGGAGCCGCTGGAACCGCCGTGGGGGAGAGTCCGTCGTCGGCGACGGGGATCCAGCCGCGGTCGACGACGAAGATCGCGCCATTCTCCAGTTGCAGGGGCGTGAGCACCTCGAATCCGGTGCGCCCATTGAACGGTCGGCCGCGCACGAGCATCTGCTCGCCGATGAGGTATTCACCCGTGAGCACCACCGTGCTCCACTTGTCGTCGTCGTCGAAGGAGTCGAGTTCGGGCAGGAGCGTCTCGATCGCCACCGGCTGACTGTCGTAGTTGGAGTCGATGCGATCGATCTCCGTGCGCGCCTCCCCGCGCCTCGCGAACTGCCAGGCGCCGAGCAGGCTGCAGACAACCGCGAAGACAAGCACGAGAGACAGGTAGCCGAGCCAGCGCGGCGACCACAGAAAGCTCCAGCGCTTCACGGGGCATTCTCCGGCACCAGGTCGACACCCTCGTCGATGCCGGTCACCAGAACCGGAAATCCGCGCGATGCCAGGTAATCGCGAAGGAACTCGACGTGCTCGCCGCACGCGAGCCACACCTTCACCCGGTCGGCCGAGTGAATGCGCGGGTTGCGCCAGTTCACCTTCTGCGAGGCGACCTGGCGGCATCCGGCACGCGAGCACTCGGTGGGGGATGCGTCGGGGCTCATGACGCCGCACCGTCACTGTCGTTCGGGGTGTCGGATCGAGGCGGCTCGGGCCGATACGGGACAACCGAGCCGGGCCGTTCGACCGCGGAAGACCGAGAGTCGACGGCGTTGGCCACGACGACCGCGAAATAGGGCAGGAAGATCGCGCCGATGGCCGGCACGACAAGCCACCAACCCTGAACGAAGAAGCACACGGCGATGCAGACGATGCGGATGCCCATCGTGATCGTATAGACGATCATCCGCCGCTTCTGATCGTCCGCGAGAGACGGAGGAAGCGACGTGATCGACGCGGGATGTTTCGCCATGGTGTGTAATCAGCCTACGTCTAGTATGGGGGGAGTTTGCTGGCGGCAGTGCCCGCACATGCCCGGGCCAAGAGAGGTGACGCAGCGATGTCTGAAGCGAGAACGGTGCTGGTGACCGGCGGCAATCGCGGTATCGGATTTGCCATTGCCCAGGAGTTTCTGGCTCGCGGCCACCGCGTCGCCGTGACGGCGCGCAGCGGCGAAGGCCCCGCGGGCAGCCTCACGGTTCACGCCGACGTGACCGATGCCGAGTCGATCGACGCGGCGTTCGCCACGGTGGAGGAGAAGCTCGGCCCCGTCGAGGTCGTCATCGCGAACGCCGGTGTCACCCGCGACACGCTGCTCATGCGCATGAGCGACGACGATTTCACCGCGGTCATCGACACGAACCTCACGGGCGCGTTCCGGGTGGTCAAGCGCGCCTCGAAGGGCATGCTCAAGGCGCGCTACGGTCGCATCGTGCTCATCTCGAGCGTCGTGGGCCTGCTCGGCTCAGCGGGTCAGGTCAACTACGCCGCGTCGAAGAGCGGCCTCGTCGGAATCGCCCGCTCGGTCACTCGCGAACTCGGCTCACGCGGCATCACGGCCAACGTCGTCGCGCCCGGTTTCATTCAGACGGACATGACGGATGCCCTGCCCGAAGAGCAGCAGAAGCAGTACCTCGCGTCGATTCCGGCGGGCCGCTTCGCGACACCCGAGGAGGTCGCCAAGGTCGTCGCGTGGATCGCGAGCGATGAGGCCGGGTACATCTCGGGAGCGGTCATCCCGGTCGACGGCGGTCTGGGGATGGGCCACTAGCTCCGACGGGTCGATCAGCCGCGCAGGCCGAGCAGGGGCAGCAGTTGACTGAGGTCGCGCTCGTCGATGAGCACGTGCGCCTCGTCGCGCACGGGAGCCTTCGCGTCAAAACCCACCGCGAGACCGCAGATCGCCATCATCGCGAGATCGTTCGCACCGTCGCCGACGGCGATCGTCTGCTGTAGGTCGAGGCCGCAGTCTGCCGCCCAACGGCGCAGTGTGCTGGCCTTCTCTGCGCTGTCGACGACGGGGCCGAGAACGTTGCCCGTGAGCGCCCCGTCCACGACCTCGAGGCGGTTGGCGTGCCAATAGTCGAGTCCGAGCTCCTCAGCGAGGTCGTCGATCGCCTCATGGAACCCGCCCGATACGACGCCGACGGAGCCGCCCTCGGCGTGCACCGCCTCGATGAGCTCGGGAACACCGCGGGTGACACGGATGCGGGAGAACGCGGTCGCGACATCCTTCGCCGTCAAACCGCCGAGCGTCGCGACACGAGCGCGCAGACTCTCCTCGAAGTCGAGTCTGCCGTTCATCGCGTCGCTCGTGATCGCCGCGACGGCATCGAGGGAGCCCGCTTGCTCTGCCAGCAGTTCGATGACCTCGTTCTCGATGAGGGTGGAATCGACATCGAGAACGACGAGAAAGCGGGGCATGGGTCAAGACTAATTCGCCCGAGCTCGTGCGACTTGCACTCGCGCCGCTGCGGCTGTGGGCGCTGTGTCGACGCGACTTCGAGGGAGGGACCGATCGCTTAGGCTTGACTCATGGCCAGCGTTCTCAAGTTCTCCGACGTCTCGGTCGTGCGCACCGGCAACACGATCCTCGGCCCCCTCGATTGGACGGTGAAAGACACCGACCGCTGGGTCGTACTGGGACCGAACGGTGCGGGAAAGACAACCCTGCTGCAGGTCGCCGCCGCGGCGATACACCCGACATCCGGGACCGCCCAGGTGCTCGACGAGAAGCTCGGTGCGGTCGACGTCTTCGAGCTGCGCCCGCGCATCGGTTTCGCATCGACGGCGATGGCTCGCCGAATTCCTGCGGGGGAGCGCGTGCTCGACGTTGCCATGACCGCGGCGTACTCGGTCACCGGGCGCTGGAACGAAGCCTACGACGAGGTCGACAAGCGACGTGCTCGACGGGTACTTGCCGAGTGGAACCTCGATGGCTTCGAAGAGCGCCGCTTCGGCAAGTTGAGCGACGGCGAGCAGAAGCGCGTGCAGATCGCGCGCGCCGCCATGACCGACCCCGAGCTGCTGCTGCTCGACGAACCGGCCGCGAGTCTCGACCTCGGGGCGCGCGAGGAGCTGCTCGGCCTTCTCACGGGCTACGCACAGGCAAAGAACTCGCCCGCCATCGTCATGGTGACCCATCACGTCGAGGAGATTCCGCTCGGCTTCACGCATGCCCTGCTGCTCGACAAGGGCAAGGTCGTGGCGTCCGGCGCACTCGACGAGGTCATCACGTCAGAGAACCTCTCGACGACCTTCGGACTCGACCTCGAGGTCGAGCAGCGAGACGGCCGATACAGCGCGCGAGCGATTCGCACCTAGCCACCGGAACGCGCCGGGCTTCGCTTACGGGTCGCCGTCAACTCTGGTAAAGTGGACAGTCGGCCAAGTGTGATTTACGCGCGCCGCAGAATCTTGCATGACACCCGCAGACCAAGGAACCCCATGAAGACAGACATTCACCCCGACTACGCCCCCGTCGTGTTCCGCGACCTCGCTTCGGGCGAAATGTTCCTCACGCGCTCGACCGTCTCGAGCGAGAAGACCGTGGAGTTCGAGGGCGCGACCTACCCCGTCATCGACGTCGAGATCTCCTCGGCCTCACACCCGTTCTACACGGGCAAGCAGCGCATCCTCGACAGCGCCGGTCGCGTCGAGAAGTTCAACACGCGCTACAAGGGTTTCGGCTCCTAGACCGCAGCAAGCACGCGAAACGGCCCCGCTTCGGCGGGGCCGTTTCTCTGTGGCGTCGCGGTCGATACCGACGGGTCAGCGGGGCCTAGCCGCGAACGGGCCAATCACCTGAGGCGGTGAAGGTCGGGTCTTTGACCCGTCGCATGTACTCCTGAAAGCTTGCCGCCTGTTCCGCAGCCCAGCCGATCTGAAGGTCGTGAAGAGCATTCGCATCGGTCGGCACCTGATCGGCATAGCGCGCCGCCAGGGCGAGAGCGACGCGACCGGATGCGACGGCGTCGGCCTCGGCGTCGTGGGCGCCCTCCAGCAGCACGCCGTAGTGCACCGACGTGAACTCGAGGGTTCGCTTGCCCTTGCGGTAGCGGTCGACCGCTTTGTCGATGACGAGCGGGTCGATGACGGGACGAGGCGACACGAGCGGCGCGACGCCGTGTCGAGAGGCCTCGTGCGCGAGCAGGCTCAGATCGTAGGGGGCGTTGTAGATGGTCACGGCGAGACCCCGCTCGAAGAGCGATCGAAGCGCCACGACGATCTCGGTCACGACCTCGTTTGCGGGCCGGCCCTCTGCTTTCGCACGCTCGGTGGTCACGCCGTGCACGGCGCTCGCTTGAACGGGTATCTCCACCCCCGGATCCGCGAGCCACTCCCGTGACTCGGTGAGCACCCCGTTCGCGTCGAGCACCCCGACATGCGCGGTGACGATGCGACTCGTGCGCACGTCGATGCCCGTCGTCTCGAGGTCGAACACACCGAAGCCGTCAGTCCATGAATCGCTCACGTCTCCACACTAGAGCGAACCGCCGCCATTCCGGCACCCGCGGTCGGGCTCCCGCGAACCCCGTAAACTTGACGACGATCACTATGGAATCTCCCTACGCGAGCAGGCTCGCCACCATCCCCGTTCGCGAAGGCAACGCACTCGTCCTCGGCAGCGACACCCACTACTGGGACTACGGGCCTGAGGATGCTGCCACAACGATCGTGATCGCCCACGGCTACCGGGGTGAGCACCACGGCTTCGAGCCCGTCATCGCGCACATGCCCGAGTACCGGTTCATCGGTGCCGATATGCCCGGTTTCGGCGAGTCGAGCCCGCTCACGCTCGTGCCGCACAGCATCGAGGGCTACGCAAAGTGGCTCACGGCCTTCATCGACCAGCTCGGACTCACGGGCAAAGCCCTTGTGCTCGGTCACTCCTTCGGTTCGATCATCGGCTCGCGTGCCGTCGCGGACGGCCTCGATACCCCCGCCTACATCATGGTCAACCCGATCTCGCTGCCGGGCGTCGAGGGGCCGCGAAAGATCGCCACGGCGGTCACGGTGGGCTTCTACCGCGTCGGTGGATGGCTTCCGCGGCCCGTCGCGAGGCGTTTTCTCGGCAACTGGGTCATCGTGCAGTTCATGAGCTCGAGCCTCGCCAAGACCAGAGACAAGGTCTTGCGCCCGTGGATCCACTACCAGCACCACACCTACTTCAACCGGTTCAGCGACCGCGATACCGTCGTCGAGGCCTTCGACGCATCCGTGAGTCACAACGTCGGCGATTTCGCCGAGAGCCTCGACGTTCCGGTGCTGCTCGTTGCGGCCGAACTCGACGACATCACGCCGGTAGCCGCGCACTACGACATCCAACGGCGCATTCCGGATGCGACGCTCACGGTTCTCGAGGGAGTGGGCCATCTCATCCACTACGAGGCTCCCGATCGTGCGGCCGATGCCATCCGGGACTTCGTCGACGCGCTGCCGGGCCGTCGCTAGCGTTTTGCGCCGCTACGCGACCACAGGAGACGTCGTCAGCTCACACCGACGACCTCGCCCTCGGTGACATCGATGAGCTGCTTGGGGGTCAGCTCGAACACGCTCAGCGCGGTTCCGGCGGCCGCCCAGATGGTCTCGTAGGAAAGAAGCTGGGGGTCGATGATCGTGCGAAGCCGCGTCGCGTGACCGAACGGGGGAACCCCGCCGATTGAGTAGCCCGTCGCCTCCTTCACGAGTTTGGCGTTGGCCTTGCCGAGCTCCACCCCGAGTCGATCGCCGAGCAGCTGCTCATCGACGCGATTGATGCCGGCGACGAGCGCGAGCAGCGGCTCACCATCCGCGACGAAGAGCAGGCTCTTCACGATCTGACCCAGCTCGCATCCGATTGCGGAGGCCGCCTCCGCGGCGGTGTGAGTGCTGTCGTCCATCGTGACGACGGGGGAGTCGATTCCGACCTCGGCGAGTACTGCGGCGAATGGTGCGGGACTGGTCAACGGTGCTGCTCCTTCTTCTTAGATCTGGGCGCCTCTTGCGCCTCCACGGCGTTCTGGTCGGTGATGTCGTCCTCACCCGGCAGCGCTGATGCGTGCTCGATCGGGTCGTTGAAGGTCACGAGACGGAGCTCACCGGCGGTGATGGCGAAGCTGTGCACGGAGCCGTTCGTGATGGGCGCGTGGCGGTGCGCGTCGGCGCCTGCGGCGATCACCATGGTGCGAATGACGCCACCGTGCGTCGTCAGAATGAAGTGACCGCCGGGTTGCTCGCGAGCGAGTCGCTTGAGCGCTCGCGTGACTCGTCGCGCGACCGCGTCGCGCGACTCCTGACCGGGAACCGGAGTGGCACCGGGCCACCGCCGGCCGATCTGGGCGCCGGTCATTCCCTCGGCCTCGCCATAGTTGCGTTCGACAAGCGCCCCGAGGGTGCGCGGTTCGCCGAGTCCCAGTCGATCGGAGATGATGGAAGCCGTCTCGAACGCTCTCGAGAGCGGGCTCGAATAGATCGCATCCCAGCTGCGTCGGGCGAGCAGGACACCCGCGTGCACCGCCTGGCGCCGCCCGGTGTCATTGAGAGGGATGTCGGAGCTGCCCTGAATGCGTCGCTGCCGGTTCCAGTCCGTTTCACCGTGGCGCACGAGGTAGAGCAGGGTCATGAACCGATGAGCCTCTCCGCGAGTGCGGTGAGCACCGGACCGACTCCCGCATCGATCTTGAGCGCAGCACGCGCATCTCCCTTCGTCGCACCGCGGTTGATGATGACGATGGGCAGCTCGGCACGACGCGCGCGCTCGAGCAAGCGTATCCCCGAGTTCACCGTGAGCGAGGAACCCGCGATGACGAGGGCTCCAGCAGCATCGAGAATCTCTTCGGCCGCCTCGAAGACATCCCGAGGGATGAATTCACCGAAGTAGACGATGTCGGGACGCAGCGTGCCGCCACAGACCTCGCAGGTGGGCACTGTCAACCGCTCGACGGTGTCGCCGTCGATCTGAACGTCGCCGTCGGGACCGAGCTCACCGGCATCCACCGTGCTGAGCCAGGGGTTCTCCTCCGCAAGGCGGTGGGAGACACCCTCGCGAGAGAAGTGGCGCCCACAGACGGTGCAGCGCACGCGCGCCATCGTGCCGTGAAGCTCGACCACCCGCGTCGACCCCGCCGCGCGGTGCAGTCCATCGACGTTCTGCGTGATGACACCGTTCGCCAGCCCGGCACGCTCGAGGTCGGCGATCGCGAAGTGCGCCGGATTCGGGCGCACGCTGCTGAAGCGGTGCCAGCCGAGCTGGCTGCCCGCCCAGTAGCGCTTGCGGAACGCCTCGTCGTCAAGAAACTGCGAGATCGACATCGGCGTGCGCGGAAGGCTGCCCTCGCCTCGGTAGTCAGGGATGCCCGAGTCGGTGCTCACGCCGGCACCCGTCGCGAACGCGATGGTGCGGCCGCGCAGCACGTCGACGGCGTGCTCGACCTCATCACGCTGCTTGCGAGACAGAGGGTCGGCTGGGGGAGCGCTCACCATCACCGCCCCCTCATTGCTCACTCGAATCGGCCTCTCAAGCCTAAACACTCCACGCATCGGATATGTTTCCCCCGTGCCCATCATCTACGTCACCGACCCCGGCGACACACGGCTAGCAGACTTTCGCGACCTCACCGACGTGCAGCTGAGGCGCGTGCTCGAGCCCGAGGGAGGGCTCTACCTCGCCGAGTCCCCGAAGGTGATCGCTCGCGCCCTCGCTGCTGGCCACGCCCCACGCGCAGTGCTGCTGCAACCCAAGTGGCTCGACGACGTCACCGAGCTGCTCGGGCGTCGTCAGGTGCCGATCTTCGTGGCCGAGGCGGGCATCCTCGAAGCGATCACCGGCTTCCACCTGCATCGGGGGGCGATCGCCTCGATGCACCGACCCGAGCTTCCGGATGCCGCCGACCTGCTCCGCGGCGCGCACAGGGTCGTGGTGCTCGAAGACATCGCCGACCACACGAACGTCGGCGCGATCTTCCGCGCGGTGGCGGGGCTCGGCGCCGATGCCGTGCTCGTGACTCCTCGCTGCGCTGACCCGCTGTACCGGCGCAGCATTCGCGTGAGTATGGGCACGGTGCTGCAGGTGCCCTGGACACGCATCCCGTGGTGGCCCGAGGGTGCCGACCTGCTGCACGGGCACGGCTTTCACATTGCTGCGCTCGCACTCGCTGACGATGCTGTGGATCTCGCCGCATTCGCTCGAGACGCGCCAGACCGGGTTGCTCTCGTACTCGGCACCGAGGGCGACGGATTGAGCCATCGCGCGATCAGGCACGCGGATACGGTCGTCACGATCCCGATGGAGCACGATGTCGACTCGCTCAACGTCGCCGCCGCCAGTGCCGTAGCGCTGTGGGCGCTTCGCCAGCGCTGACCACGCGGCAGAGCAGCAGAAGGCCGGAGCGGTCCGGCTCCCGTAACATCGATCGGGTGACCAGTACGCCCCGCCGACGCCTGCTGAGCGGGCTGGGGGTCTTCTCGCTGGTCACCGCGTTGCTCGGCGCAGGCACATATGTGTCGCTCACCGCCCTGGCGCCGCTCGCTCCCGTGGCCGCTCAGGTCATCGTCGCGCCCGTCGTCGACACTCCCGACCCGCCCGTCGCGTTCCCCGGATACGGCGGTAGCGCCGTCACCGCAATCGGATACCCCGACGTGGTGCTGACAAGCGGCAGCGAAGGTCCCATGCAGCTCGCGAGCATCACGAAGGTCATCACCACTCTTGTCGTGCTCGAGGCGAAGCCCCTCGCGACGGGCGAGTCGGGCCCTTCGATTCGCTTCGGTTCCTGGGACGTCGCGCGCTACCGCTACCACCTGGACCACAACGGCAGCACCGAACCGGTCTGGAATGGCCTTCAGCTCACCCAGCGCGAAACCCTCGAGACGGTGCTGTTGAGCTCCGCCAACAACTACGCCGAATCCCTCGCGGTGTGGGCGTTCGGGTCGATCGACGCGTTCGTCGCGCGCGCGAACACGTGGCTCGCCGACAACGGGATGCCGAGCACCCACGTCGTCGAGCCCTCGGGCCTCGACGCTCGCAACGTGAGCACGACGGTGGACCTGCTCACGCTCGCCAGGCTCGCCCTCGCCAACGCCACGGTCGCCGAACTCGTCGCGCAAACGGACTCGCGCGTGACCGGCATCGGTGCGATCGAGAACTCCAACCGACTGCTCGGCCGCGACGGCATCAACGGCATCAAGACCGGCACGCTCGACTATCACAACCTGCTCTTCTCGGCGGACCTCGAACTGGGCGAGCACACCGTCACGATCGTGGGCTCGGTCATGGGTGCGATCTCTCGGGAGGTGCGTGACGCATCCGTGAGCCTGCTCGTGCAAAGCGTGCGGGATGGTTTCGAGCCGCGCGAGCTCGTGCGTGCCGGCACCGTTGTCGGCACCTACGAGACCGTCTGGGGCCAGCGCGCAGACGCCGTCACCGCGACGGGGGCTAGCGTGCTCGCCTGGAAGGGCAGCGACGTGACCTCGGCGATCGTGCTCGACGATCTGCAGATCGGGGAACCACGACGCTTGGTCGGTCAGATCGAGTACCGCATCGGCCAGCGGATCGTCACGGTGCCCGTCGTACTCGACGGGGAACTCGACGATCCCGGCGTGTGGTGGCGGTTGACCAATCCGGAGCTCCTGCTGCCCTGACGGATCGAGTGACACCGATTCGAATACATGCCACAAATAGCATGTGCTGAACTCGCCGGACACGCACCGCTTTGGCAGCAAACCCGTCTATGCTCAGAACAGTATCCATAGGCATCCGTTTCGCAAGGCACGCGCAGGGGCTGTCCCTAACGAAGCGAGCGCACCTTGAGCAATGCCGTTGCCCCCGTCGTCACGTTTACCAAGACCCGACCCGGGGGAGGCGGGGGCAACTCGACCTCCGCGTACTCCGCACTCCTCCACACCGTGAAGGATGCGGGTCTGCTGCGTCGCCGCACCGGCTTCTACTGGGTGCTCTTCGGCGCCATCACCGCGGCGCTCGGGGGCATCGTCACCGGCTTCATACTGCTGGGCGACAGCTGGTTCCAACTGCTCATGGCCGGCGCTCTCGGTATCGTCCTCACCCAGTACGCCTTTCTCGCCCATGAAGCATCGCATCGCCAGGTGTTCGAGAACGGCCCGGCCAACGACCGCGCCGGCCGCATTCTCGCCAACCTCTTCGTCGGAATCAGCTACCAGTGGTGGATGACCAAGCACAGTCGGCACCACGCCAACCCCAATATCGTCGGCAAGGACCCCGACATCGAACGGGACTTCATCTCGTTCCAAGAGGTGGATGCCGCGAAGTCCCGCGGGCTCTACGCCTGGGCCACGAGGC
The DNA here is from genome assembly GCA_019638935.1 of Cryobacterium sp. Lineage (GTDB taxonomy): Bacteria > Actinomycetota > Actinomycetes > Actinomycetales > Microbacteriaceae > Terrimesophilobacter. The sequence continues at coordinate 4,792 of JAHBSW010000007.1, read as the reverse complement.
GCCAGGGCTGGCTTTTCTTCCCCGCGCTCCTGCTCGAGGGCATCAATCTGCACATTCACGGCTTCCGCACGGTGTTCGGACCCCGGCGCGTGGAGCGCCGCTGGCTCGAGATCGCGATGATCATGACACGACTGGGGGCCTACGTCGCCGTCATCTTCCTCGTGCTTCCGCTGGGTATGGGTTTCGCCTTTCTCGGCGTTCAGATCGCCGTCTTCGGCCTGTACATGGGCGCGTCGTTCGCGCCCAACCACAAGGGCATGCCGATTCTGCCGCACGACTCCAAGGTCGACTTTCTGCGACGCCAGGTGCTCACCTCGCGCAACATCAAGGGCGGGTTCTGGATGGACACCTTCATGGGCGGCCTCAACTATCAGATCGAGCACCACCTGTTCCCGAACATGCCGCGTCCGGCTCTCAAGCGCGCCAACGAGATCGCACGGGAGTACTGCGAGACGCACAACATCCCCTTCACCGAGACGACCCTGATCGAGTCGTACGGGATCGTCGTGCGCTACCTCAATCGCGTCGGACTCGCCGCTCGGGACCCCTTCGATTGCCCCGCGGCGGCGCAGTTCGGTCGTTAGGAGCCGGGCCGCTTCTTCGACTTCGCGATGCCCTCGGCCTCGGGCCGCTTGGCCGTGATCCCATCGCCCGATGACTGGTGGCGGATGCGTCGGATCACCCACGGAACAAGGTACTCGCGCGCCCATTCGAGATCGTGAATCTTGGCTTGGCGCCAGGAGACCTCGGGCAGTGGCTCTGGGCTGACCGGGTCGAGGTCGTGCTCGACCCCCAATGCATCGAGCACCATCCGCGCGATCGTGTGGTGCCCCAGCGGTGAGAAGTGCAGCCGGTCGGGCGCCCACATCTGTGGATTCGCCAACTCGCGCAGTGCCCACATGTCAGCGATGACGAGGTCGTGCCGCAGGGCGATGGCGCGGAGGTTCTCGTTGTAGATCGCCACTTTCCCACGGATGCGGCCGAGCACCGGGGTGGTTCCGATGTCCGGTCCGTTGAAGAGCACGACAGTGGCGTTGTCGGAGCGCAGCCGCTCGATACCGGACTCCAGCCGGGCTGCCACATCGTCGGGATCGGTTCCGGGCCGGATGATGTCGTTGCCACCCGCCGAAATCGTGACGAGGTCGGGGTGCAACTCGAGGGCGGGGTCGATCTGCTCGTCGAGAATCTGCTGCAGGAGTCTTCCGCGGATCGCCAGGTTCGCGTAGGCGAAGTCCTGCGTGCGTTCGGCGAGCTCTTCGGCGACGCGGTCGGCCCAGCCGCGGTGGCCGCCGACGCTGCGAGGTTCGGGATCACCGATGCCCTCGGTGAACGAGTCTCCGATCGACACCATTCGCGACCAGGGGTGTTGCTGTTGCATACCCTTAGCGTGCCGCATTCTCCGGAGATTCGCCGGATTCCATGAGGTGCGCTTAGCTGTGTACTCCATGTGAAAACACGACCCCCAAATGGGTGCCGTGGCAGTCTTGTCTAGAACTCGTCAGTTTCGATGGGTTGCTACAACGACTGGAGGTCTTCCATGGGTTGGATTGCGTTTACACTGCTCGGGCTCATCGCCGGAGCCATTGCGAAGTTCATTTTGCCGGGTCGTCAGGGCGGTGGGTGGATTGCAACTCTCATCCTGGGCGTCATCGGGGCTCTCCTCGGTGGATGGCTTGCGGGCGCGATCTTCGGAATCGGGTATGAAGACTTCTTCTCGATCCAGTCGTGGCTCATCGCCATCGGCGGCGCGATCGTCGTGCTCCTCATCTGGGGCTTCCTGACGCGAGGGCGCAGCAAGGCGTAGGCGCTGCTTTCCGGCGGGTCGCTCGAGGCACTTCGAGCGACCCGCTCGTCTGTTCGCGGCCACCGGCTATCGCTGGTTCGCTCGTGTCAGCCGGGGCGGGTATCGTCTTGTCAAGTGAGCTCCGAGACCCCCTTCCGCCTCGGACCCGCGTTTCCCGAACGCGCGGCGCGCGGCACGGCCGACAAGCTCCGCGCCTGGCAGGCCGAGGCCGTCGATCATTATTGGTCGCGCCCATCCGCCAGCACGGGAACCCCCGATGGCACCGGGCCTCGCGACTATCTCGTCGCCGCGACCCCGGGTGCGGGCAAGACCACCTTCGCGCTGCGCCTCGCGAGCGAACTCATCGCCAAGGGCGTCATCGAGCGCATCACGGTCGTGACACCGACCGATCACCTCAAACGGCAGTGGGCCGATGCCGCCCACCGTGTGGGGCTCACCCTCGACCCCGGTTTCCGCAACGCACACGGTCGCCCCACCCGCCACTCGCGGCACTTTCACGGACTCGCCGTCACCTACGCGCAGGTCGCCCTGCGCCCCGTGCTGCATCGCAACATCACCGAGGGTCACCGCACCCTCGTGATCCTCGACGAGGTGCACCACGGCGGCGACGCGCTCAGCTGGGGCGACGGCATCCGCGAGGCGTTCGAGACCGCCACGCGGCGTGTGAGTCTCACGGGAACCCCGTTCCGGTCCGACACCGCCCCCATCCCGTTCGTCGAATACCACCCCGGCCCCGACGGGGTGCGAACGTCGAAGCCCGACTACAGCTACGGCTACGGTCGCGCGCTGGCCGACGGGGTCGTACGGCCCGTGATCTTTCTCGCCTACGCCGGCCGCATGCGCTGGCGCACACGCACAGGAGACGAGATGGAGGCGCGGCTCGGCGAGGGCGATACGAAGGATGTGACCGCTCAAGCCTGGCGCACCGCGCTGGACCCCGAGGGCGAGTGGGTGCCACAGGTGCTGCGGGCGGCGAATCGTCGCCTGACCGAGGTGCGGCACCACGTTCCGGATGCGGCGGGCCTCGTCATCGCGACCGATAAGGCGACCGCGCGCGCCTACGCGAGCATTCTGGAGCAGCAGACGGGCGAGAGGGCCGTCGTCGTGCTCTCGGACGAGAAGGAGGCGAGCGAGCGCATCGCCTCGTTCGCGGCAGCGACGAGCCGGTGGATGGTCGCCGTGCGCATGGTGTCGGAGGGCGTCGACATCCCCCGGCTGGGAGTCGGCGTCTATGCGACATCAGCGTCGACCCCGCTGTTCTTCGCCCAGGCCGTGGGGCGCTTCGTGCGAACACGTCGGCGCGGGGAGACCGCGTCGATCTTCGTACCGTCGGTGCCCCAGCTCATGCAGCTTGCCGGCGAGCTCGAGCGGGAGCGCGACCACGCGCTCGATCGCGCACCCGCCGACGGCCTCGAGGAGATCCTGCTCGACGACGACTCGGTGGCCAAGGCCAACGAGAGCGAACGCGCCTCGGCCGACGCCGACCTGTTCGACTTCGCGCCGATCGCGTCGGATGCGAACTTCGATCGCGTGCTCTACGACGGTAGCGAGTTCGGCTTCGCCGCCGGGGTGGGAACACCCGAGGAGCTCGACTTCATCGGCATCCCCGGTCTGCTCGAACCCGATCAGGTGCGCGAGCTGCTGCAGCAGCGTCAGGCGCGTCAGGCGCGACGGAGTCGTCAGCGGGGCGCTCCCGTCTCGCAACCGCTCTATCGCACGCTCAAGGAGCAGCGCGCGCTGCTGAACGGCCTTGTGGCCTCGCGCGCGCGACGCACGGGGGAACCGCACGCGCACATCCATGCCGAGCTGCGCCGCAGCGTGGGCGGCCCGCCCGTGGCGCAGGCTTCGGTCGCCCAGTTGCAGGCGCGCATCGACCTGCTGCGCAAGCAGTCCTGACCGCAGGACGAGGTCGCTACTGAAAGTCGCGCGACCGCGTGCTCGCCACGACAGGCAGCGGTTCGACGCGGTCGGCGACGACATTGGTCACCCCCTCGGGCGATCGCTCGAGGGTGCCGCGCACGACGAGAGCGGACGATTCGCGAGCGATCGGTCGGTAGCGCTTCCACAGGCCGGGGCTGCACACGACATTGATGAGACCCGTCTCATCCTCGAGGTTCACGAACGTGATCCCGCTCGCGGTGGAGGGCCGCTGGCGATGGATCACGAGACCGCCCACTTCGATGCGGCGGCCCACCTCAGCGGTGACGAGGTCATCGGCCGACAGCGCGCCGCGCGCGGTGAGAAGCTCGCGCACATGCCTGATGGGGTGGTCATCGGTCGAGACACCCGTAGCCCACATGTCGGCCACGAGGCGCTCCGCCTCGGTTGGCAGGGCGAACAGGGGCGGCTGTACGGTGGTGGTCGTGCCCGCGAGGTACTCGGGTCGGTTCTGTGCGGCGGAACCCGCTGCCCAGAGCGCCTGCCGGGTGCTGAGCCCGAAGCACGCGAACGCTCCCGCTGCCGCGAGCGACTCGAGCTGCGGCGTCGTGAGCCCTGCGCGGCGGGCGAGGTCGGCCATGTCGCGGTAGGGGCCGTGCTGCTTGCGCTCGGCGACGATGCGTTCTGCCACGACCCCGCTGATGCCCCGCACCGAGGCGAGGCCCAGCCGCACAGCGAGGCCGGCATCCCGCCGGTGGTCGTCGGTGCTGAAGGGAGCAGTGGGGTCGAATGGGAGCACGGGCGGCTGGTCGCGGGTGAGACAATGCGCGCTGGTCGAGTGATTCGGCGGAGCCGAATCGTATCGAGACCCGCCAAGCGGCTCGAGACCCGCGTCGGCACCCGAGGTCTGCACGTCTGGTCGGCGCACCTCCACGCCGTGACGGCGAGCATCCGCGATAAGGGTTGCGGGGGAGTAGAACCCCATCGGCTGGGCGCGCAGAAGCGAGGCGAGAAAGGCTCCCGGGTAGTGCAGCTTGAGCCACGAGCTCGCGTAGACGAGCAGCGCGAAGCTCAGGGCGTGGCTCTCGGCGAAGCCGAAGTTCGCGAAGG
>JAHBSW010000069.1 GCA_019638935.1 Cryobacterium sp. | reverse complement strand
CTCGATGTCGATGTCGCGACCCGCGTGCAGCATGCCGATCGACAGGATGAGCGGCGTGAGGGCCTCGCTCCGACGAATCGAGGTGATGTCGAGCACCAGGTCGAGGAAGGCCTCGGCGCTGATCGAGATGGTGCGCGTCTCGGTGCCCGACGGTGTCGAGTAGGTGCTCTCGATAAGTTCGATCGCCACGGGGACCCGAGTGCCGAGCTCGCCGATCGAGCCGTTCAGCGAACTGAGCTCCACGACGTTCGCGATGATCGCGACGATTCCGGCGACCGAGAGGATGTCGCCGTTTCGGTTGTCGACCACGACGGTGCCGATCGGGTTGTACACCTCGCCGGCGAGGGTGATCGAGTTGCCGGCCCCGGCCACCCGGAAGTTGACGATCTCGATCCGGGGCTCGACGAACACCGGTGGCCGGATGTCGTAGCGGAAGTTGTTCACCTGGTTGTACGCGCGCTCGCTGACCGTCGCGGCGAGTTCGTGGAGGTTCACGGGGTTGATGCCGTTGACGACGAGGTCGCGATCGGACCAGTTGTACACGCGCACGAAGTCGAGGGTCGACTGGATCTGGAAGCTGCCGAGGGTTCCCGTGAGGTTGCGGTTGCCGCCGGCATCCGGGTTCGCATTGATCGTGAAGTCCGCGGTCGCGCCACCGGTGTTCACGATCGCGTTCAAGACGATCGTGGCGCCGTCCGGAATGACATCGCCCACACCGTAGGTCGTGACGCCGTCGGTCACCACGAAGCCGTAGCGCTTGAGAATCGTGCCGTCGGTGTCGACGTAGAGCTGCGGGTTGCCGCCGTGCAGGATGACGTCGGCCTCCCAGTGGATGGGCCGGTTGCCCGTGTAGGTCTGCGGTGTGCTCGAGGAGCCGCCGTCGAACCAGCCCCTGCTGGCACTCGTGGACGCCGACCACGATGCTCTCGTCTGCGTCGCCTCCACGTCGAGGTCGAAGGTCTCGACGAGCACACCCGGATGAGCGGTCACCCCCGACGTCGTCTGATGGTCGATCTGTGCCGTCGCGTCGGTGTCTCCGAAGGCGCAGCCACAGGATGCCTCTGCGCGCGAGTTGTAGTTCAGCCCGACGTTCTCCGAGGCCATCCGGATCTTCTGCCAGCCGGTGAGCACGACCCCCGGGTTGATGGTCACGCTCGACCCGCCGCGCACCTGGATCCGCGAGCGCGCATCCGAGTCGGCGCCGGCGGCCTTCGCATCCGTCTTGCCGAAGGCCCGCAGCGAACCGTTGCCCATCACCGCGACGATCTCCAGCTCGTCGCCCTGAATGCGGTTGGCACCCGCGAAGTCGATCTGCGAGTTCGCGGTGATGTAAAGCCCGCAATCGGCGCCACAGTCATTGCCAGAGGCATCGGCGCCGAGACCGCGCGCACGCGCGAAGGCCCAGACGTCGCCGTTCGGCCTGGTGTCGGCTCTGACACCGAGCAGGTGCTCGGCGATGAGTGAGCCGTCGATGTCGATGATGGTTCCCAGGTTCGAGGTCGCTCGGGCGAGCGCGTTCACGCCGGCCCCGAGTCCGCTCGCTCGCGCATCCGACTTCGCGCGCACGTCGCCCGCGGTCTGCGCGTCGATGTGCAGGTTCCAGCCCGAGGTGATCGAGGCGCCGACGCCCACGACGACTGCGGTGCTCGCGTTGACCGTGGCTCCCGCGCGCGAGCGGCCGACCGCCACGAACCCGGCACCGCCATTGCTCGAGTCGGCCGAGCCCAGCGCCTGCGCGCGAGTCGTCAGCGTGAAGTCCTTGCCGCTCGTGACCTGGGCGCCATTGTCGATCTTCGCGACGATGGTCGCGTTCACCGTCACGCGGGTGTCTGCGGTTCCGACGCTGACCACGCCGCCACCGCTGCTGCTCACGGTTGCCGAGCTGTATCGGGCTCCGGGGGGCACGGAGCCGACGAAGGTGAGCGGGCGCAGCGCCTGGTTGCCCGATCCCGTCGTCGTAAGATCGTAGGCCAGCCAGGCGACGCCATCACCCACACCGGTCAGATCGGCGAGACCGGCCGTGAAGTAGCCGATGCCGTCGCGGTCGGTTCCATCGAGCACGATGACGCTGCCGCCGCTCGTCTCGGAGAGCTGGAAGGACTCCCCCGCGACCGAGTTGACGACGTAGTACATGCCGCCGTCGACGAGCCCGCCGATGGGCTGCTGCCCGGGCAGGTAGAGCTTGTGGATCACGTCGACGGCGGCGTCGGTCGAGACATCCGGGGTCAATGAGATCGGGTCGACCAGGATCGGCTCGGGCACGTAGATCGGAATCGTGACCGGGTTGCCGTCGTCATCCAGCACCGGGTCGCCATTGCCGTCGAGCACAGGCTCGTCGTGGCTGTAGACCATGATGAAGCAGGTGTCATCTACGTCGAAGCCCACCGCCTCGCAGTAGCTCGCCGCGAGACGGATGCGGTTGCTGTCGACGACGATGACCCAGTAGCTCTGGGTCGGCGTCAGGCCACCGATGGGGGTGCCGCCGCCGGTGCCGTAGATGACCTCATCACCGGTGGCGAAGCCGTGGTCGGGGATGATGATGGTGTCGTTGTCCTGCGGGGTGATCGACGGGCTGTCGGGATCCATGGCGGGCAGGCCATCCGGTCCGGCCAGGATGTCGACGACGGCGCTGCTGAACTCGGCCGCGGCGTCGGGGGCCGTGTAGATGACGAGCTGGCCGTCGAGGAAGTGGTGCGGGGTGGACACGGTGTCGGTGACCGGGTCGGTGTCGGGGTCGGGAACGTAGTCGGGGTCGACGATGTCCACCCCGGTGACGAACACCGGTGCGTTCAGAACGAGCGGGTCGTAGAGCTGGATCGTCGAATCGTCGATGACCTTGACTCGATAGGTCTTGCCCTCGATGAGCCCCGGCACCGTCGCGCCGTTCGAGTAGTACACGACCATCGTTCCGTCTTCGAACCCGTGGTAGAGCGGGATGAAGTCGGTTCCCCCCGCGCCATCCGGAATCTCCTGGCCGAAGGTGATGGTGTTCGCCACCGGGTCGACGAGCGCTGCGTTGAACTCCGTGCCCAGCAGCACCGTGGTGTCGTTGACGACGAGGATGCCGTAGGTGGAGTTGTTGACCAGGCCGCCCACCGTGCCGCCGTCGGTCACGTAGCTGAGAACCGTGCCCGTGCTCAGGCCGTGCGGTGCCGTGAAGGTGATGCGGTTGGTGGCCGGGTTCACGCTCGCGAAGACGTACTCGGGGTCGACGATGGCGGGCGCCGTCGTGTTGAACGCAACGGTCATCGTGATCGCGCCGCCCGCGGTCAGGATCGACGAGGCGGTGACCTCGAGGTTCAGCTTCGGTGTGAGGGTGACCGTGGCCTCGTTCGTCGAGACGTTCACGACGCCGCCGCCGCTCGTGTTGAAGCGGGAGACCCCGCTCGGGTTCGACTGCGCCGCGAGGGTCACGTCGCCGACGACGTTGACCACCGATCCTGTCGTCTCCGCACCCACGACGGTCTCGACGAGGCTCGAGACGCTGGCCGTCGCGCGCGCGGTGTTGATGTTGGCCACGCCGCCGCCACTGCTCGTCAGGAAGGCGGTGGCGACGTCGAGCGCACCGGAGAACATCGTGAGCGAGGCGGCGCCGGGAAGTGTCGCACTGCCCACACTGCCTCTCAGGTATGCCCCGGTCAGTGCCTCGACGGATGCCTTGGGCTCGCTCGTACTCACCGCGATGGCGCCGCCGACGACCGCGCCCGCGCTCGACATCACGGTGTTGGCGGACTTCGCCGAGACGAGCATTGCAGCGTTCGGCGAGTTGACCGTCGCATCCTCGGAGATGGTCGCGGTCGTCCAGGCGAGCGCAGAGATGATCGCCTGTGGCGAGGCGGCGCCCGCACCCACGAGCCCGATGGCGCGCAGCCCGGCGATGATCGTGGCCGTGTTCGCCGACTCGGCCTCGACCTTGAGCGCCAGCCCGCCGGTCTGATCGGCGGCGAAGAACGCTGTCGTGGGGCTGTCGATGCGTGCGGTCGGCTGACTGAAGCCGAGGGCGCCGAGCCCACCCGCGAGTGTGTCGGTATCGACGTCGGCGGTGTTCGACGAGGTGGCCTTGACGCTCACCTCGCCCGTGGTCGCGAGCGAGCCCGTGCCGAAGCGAGCCATCGTCGCGGCCTCCGAGGTGACCTGCGCAACGGTGTTGGAGGTCTGAACGGAGACGAGCGAGATGCCCGTGCTTCTCAGCTTGGCGCTGACGCTGTTGGTCGCCGAGGCGTCGATCGCGACGCCGGTCGAGCTCGTGATCGAGCCGTCGAAGGAGGCGGAGGTCGCGGCATTGATGATCGCGGAGGAGGTCAGCTCGGCATCGATCTGAACCAGGCCGCCGGTGACGCGACCGGAGTCGGAGCTGAGCGTGTTGCGCGAGGTGGCGGACACCGAGACGTCACCGCTCGCGGCGAGGTTTCCCGGTCCGATCGTGACGGCCGCGGTGATCTGCGCGACGCTCGGCAGCTCGGCCTTCGCGGTGAGTCCGTTGCCGCCGGCGATGCTGATCTCGAGAAGCTCGACCGAGGCACTGGCCGTGTTGCCGGCATCCACCGAGACCGAGAAATCGCCCGATACCGCGCTGGCGGCCTCGACGATGGCGCGCGTGGGCGCGCTGATCGTCGCTGTCGAGGAGAGCACCGTGACCGTGATGCCGCCGCCGCCCGACTGGCTGAGCTCTGCTGTCGCCTCATTGTCCGCGCTCACGCTCACGGTCACGGCACCGGAGCCCGCGTCGAAGGCGCTGCCGGCGAGGTCCACGAGCGCTTCGGTCGCGGCCGACTGGGTGATCTCGGCGACCGCGCCCGACTCGGAGACGCCG
>JAHBSW010000068.1 GCA_019638935.1 Cryobacterium sp. | reverse complement strand
GGCACTCGGCATGGAGACCGTGGGCTTTCTCATGCTCTCCCATCGCAGTTCCCCCGCAGAGCTCGCTGCACAGGCCAGAATCATGGCGGACGCCGGATGCCAATGCGTCTACGTCGTCGATTCCGCTGGAGCGCTGACCCCCGAAACCACCGTCGAGCGGATCGCAGCGCTCGTGGACGAACTCGGCACCGACGCTCAGGTCGGTTTCCATGGGCACCAGAACCTCTCGCTCGGCGTCGCCAACTCGATCGCTGCCTACCGTGCGGGAGCGCGGCAGATCGACGGCACTCTCTGCGCCCTCGGCGCGGGGGCGGGAAACACGCCGACCGAGGTTCTCGTGGCGGCGCTCGGTGCGATCGGGATCTCCACGGGCGTCGACGAGGAGCTCATACTCGCTGCGGCCGAGGATGTCGCGCGGCCCATCATCCCGCGCCTTCCCCGTGCCGACCGCGCCTCTATCGTGCAGGGCCGCTACGGCGTCTACAACTCCTTCCTGCTGCACGCCGAGCGCGCCGCAGAGCGCTACGGGGTACCGTCCTACCAGATTCTCAAGCGGGTCGGTGAGGCCGGCTACGTCGGCGGTCAGGAGGACATGATCATCGATGTCGCAATCGAGCTGGCGGGATCGAAGCCATGAACACCGTGCCTGATGCAGAACTCGACCGCTTGGTCGACATCCTCATGGACGCGGAGAGAACCCGTCGCGACCTCGGTCGGCTCACGACCGACCGACCCTGGCTGGACGCGACGGTCGCCTACCGTGCTCAGGCTCGGCAGCGGGAGCGTCGACTCGACGCCGGCGATCAATGGGTGGGCACGAAGCTCGGGCTCACCTCGCGCGCGAAACAGCAGCGGATGGGGATCTCCTCGCCTCTGACTGGATTCCTCGCCGCCTCGATGGCACTTCCGCTCGGCGCTCCGATCCCGTTCGCGAAACTCATCCACCCGCGCGTCGAACCCGAGATCGTGTTCGTCATGAAGTCGCGTCTGGTCGGCCCGGGAGTCACCGCGGCAACGGCGCTCGCCGCCGTCGAGTCCGTGCACGCGGGACTCGAGGTGATCGACAGCCGATACACGGATTTCGACTTCGCGCTCGCCGATGTCATCGCCGACAACGCGTCGAGCGCACGCTTTGCCGTGTCTCCGACCGGTGTCTCCCCCGTCGGTCTCGATCTGCAGCTCGAGGCCTGCGTCTTGCGACTCAACGGCGAAGTCGTGGACACCGCGACCGGGGCGGCGGTTCAGGGCAATCCCTTCGAGGCGCTCGCGCTCGCCGCCAACGACCTCGGAGCACGCGGTGAGGCGATCGAAGCCGGCCAGCTTGTGCTCACCGGTGGCCTCACCGATGCCATCTTCATCGCCCCGGGAGACTCTGTCAGCGTCGAGTTCACCTCGCTGGGCTCTCTCACCATCACTGTCGCCGCTTCGGAAGGAACCACATGACCACCACCGCTTCATCGCGACGCGCTGCTGCCGCCGGAGAGCTGGAATTCTTCGGCCACGTGATCGACGGCGTCGAGGGGCCTTCGGCTTCCGGACTCGTCTTCGCCAGCATCGATCCCTACACGCGCCTGCCCTGGGCCGAGGTCGCCCTTGGAGACAAGTCGGATGCGGATCGCGCGGTGGCTGCTGCGCGCCGCTCGTTCGACGAGGGACCATGGCCGCGCATGACCGCGGGTGAGCGCCGCGAGATCCTCCACCGCTTCGCAGACCTCATCATCGATCACGGCGAGGAGCTGGCTCTCGCCGACGTCCGCGACATGGGCAAGCCCTATACGCAGGCGTTCAAGAACGACGTTCAGCGCACCGCGCTCAACTTCCGCTTCTTCGCCGACCACGCGCACATCACGCCATCCGAGGTGTACCCGATGGACAGCGGGCACCACACCTACACGCGCTTCGATGCCGCGGGCGTCGTCGTGGCCATTGCGCCGTGGAACTTCCCGATGATGCTCGAGAGCTGGAAGGTCGCACCCGCCCTTGCATGGGGGAACACCGTCGTTCTCAAACCGGCGGAGGACTCCCCGGCCTCGGCCACGATCATGGCTCGTCTCGCCTTGGAGGCCGGCATGCCCTCGGGCGTCTTCAACGTCGTCCACGGATACGGCCCCGATTCTGTCGGTCAGGCTCTCACGGAGAATCCGGATGTCGATCGCATCACGTTCACCGGGGAGTCGAACACCGGCAAGGCGATCATGCGGGCAGCCTCGCAGAACCTGATTCCGGTAAGCCTCGAACTCGGCGGCAAAGGTGCCAACGTGGTTTTCGCGGACGCCGAGCTCGAGAACGCGATCGACTGGTCGATCCGTGCCATTTTCACCAACACGGGCCAGGTCTGCCTCGCCGGAAGCAGGATCTACGTAGAACGCACCATCTTCGACGAGTTCGTGGAGCGATTCACGGACGCTGCTGATGCGATGGTGGTCGGGGATCCCAAGGATCCTGCCACGCAGATCGGGCCGCTCGCGAGCGGCGAGCACTACACGAAGGTGCGAGGCTTCTTCGACACCATAGAGTCGTCTGGCGGTCGGGTGAAGACGGGTGCACTGGGCGACGGTTGGTTCATCCACCCCACGGTGATTCTGGAGCCGGATCGGGCCTCGGCCCATCAGACCGAAGAGATCTTCGGTCCTATCGTCACCATCACCCCGTTCGACACCGAAGACGAGGTCGTGCGCGAGGTGAACGACAGTCGCTACGGTCTCAACGCGATGCTGTTCACCGAGAACCTCACGCGAGCACACCGGGTCGCCGCCTCACTGCAGGTCGGGACCGTTTGGGTCAACTGCTTCTTCATTCGCGATCTGCGAGCACCGTTCGGCGGGCAGAAGGCCTCCGGCGTCGGACGCGAGGGCGGGAACTTCAGCAGGGAGTTCTTCACGGAGCCCAAAGCGGTCGTGATGCAGATGGCCTCGCATCCGCACTGACCCCTGACTGCTGCAAGCCGGGTCAGGCCTCGGCGACCTTCTTCTCGGCTATCGTGACGCGCCCGGACTGCCAGTGCGTCTCGGGGATCTCGCGAACGAGCACGCGGATGCTCTGCTGCGGCACGGACAGCGCGCGTTCGACGGCGTCGTGGACCTCGGCAAGCAGTGACCGGAGCTGTTCGGCCGAACGCCCCTCGGTCATCGTGATCTCGACGAGTGGCATCAGGCCTCCTGGAGTGCGTCGGCGGCGAGGGGCCGCTGGACTTGGAACTGGGTCTGGACGCGGTGGGTGGCGCCGCCCCACATGTCGATCGATCCGGGAACCTCGGGGGGGAAGTTGCGCGCGACCCAGGAGTCGTCTTCGATCAGACGGACGCCGTAGGAGTACTCGTAGGTGAGTCCCTCCGGACCCTTGAAATAGAGGAAGATCGCCGTCGACTGCGGATGGCGTCCCGGCCCCTGCTCGATCTCGACTCCTCGCTCGACAAGGAAGTGCCAGGATCGCATGACATCGTCGATCGACTCCACCTGGAAGTTGATGTGGCAGAGGCCTGGTCGACTGCCTTTGAACACCGCGAGCTTGTGATGCACGGGATCGAATCTCATGAGCGCGGCCCAGTCGCCGATCCAGTCGCTGATCTTGATGTTGAAGTGCGTGCTCCACCACGCGTAGGCGGCTCGAACGTCAGGGGCGTCGACACAGAGGTGGCCGAACTCGATGATGCCCGCGGCGCGACTGAGCCGCCTCGCGCTGGCGTCGAGGTACTGATCCGCGACGAGGTCGAAGCGGTTTCCCCACGGGTCATCGAAGCTGATGAATGCGCGCACCTTTCGAGCGCGTGCTTCCTCGTCGTCGCCGCGGACCGTCGGTATTCCCTGCTCCGCCAGATAGCGCTCCGCTCGGTCGAGGGCATCCACGTCGGCAACGGCGAGACCGGAGCTGAGGACGCCGGACTCTCCTTCGACGAAGGCGAGGCAGTGGTATCTGTGGTCGGCCCGCAGATAGTGCACTCCGTTCTCGCTGCCCTGATACTGCATGCCCACGATCTCGGTCGCGAACCTGACGGCTTCTGCCGCGTCGTTCGTGCCCGATCGCACGTAGGCGATGTCATATAGCTCGATCATCTCGACTCCCTCTCTACTCAGCGTGCGATGGACTCATCGACAAGGTGGCGGTACACGCGAGGCAGGAGCTCGTCGGCACGGTCATGCCACCATTCCCGTTCAACCTCGGGAAGCTCGTGCGGGACAGCGGCCCCTGCAGCCCGCAGAGCGAGCTCCGCGCTTCGCTCCAGCACCCACATCGCGGCAACCGCGTGTGCCACGCTCTTTCCCACCGTCAGTGCGCCGTTTCCGCGCAGGATGACCGCAGAGGCACTCCCCAGCGCGAACACGACACCCTCTGCCGCAGCCGGATCGCGAACGAGTCGTGAGTCGTTGTAGGCACCGACGGCGCCCAGTAGGGCAGCATGCCCGTACAGAACGGGGAGGGGCAGGTGGAGCGACGCCCACGCGGAGACCGACCGGGGCTGGGCCCGGCATACGGCCTGGACATCGGCGCGCGCCCGCAGCACTGCCAGGTGCATCCATGTCTCTCGCGGGGCGTCGACGGGGAGCTCTTCGGTAGCAAGGTCAAGCGAGAGCAGTTCATGATCGTCGGTCATGCTGCCGAGCGGTATGGCGGGGGTGATGAGCAGGGAGCTTCGGGATGCCCTCGCGGAGACGTGTCCGAAGGCGTCACTGAGACCTGCGTGCGCGACCGCGCGCGCAGCCGTGCGCACCTGCTGCTGGACATCGTCATCCACGGTCGCTCCTCATCGTCCATCAGCGTAATAGGTATAGATAGAAATGTCTATGCATGAAGGTATAGCGATACTCTGATGCCATGTCCCTGCAATTCGCCATTCTCGGCGTGCTGGAAGCTCGCCCCATGACCGGATACGACCTC
>JAHBSW010000067.1 GCA_019638935.1 Cryobacterium sp. | reverse complement strand
ACACCACCACCGAAGGAACAACCGGTGCCGGAGGGAAGACGACATCCCACTGCTCAGTAGTTATGGTGACGTCACCGCGCGCGTAGATCGTGCTCGCGTCGGGACTGCTCTCCGTCTCCCAGACGATGACCTCATAGACGGAGGTGCGATCAAGATCGGCTGCGGCAGCGTTGAGGGTCACGGCAGTGATCTCACCATCAACGACGGAGACCATTTCGTTTGCCACGTAGCCGCTGGCACCGTCAGTGTCTTTGAGCAGGAGGGCTACGTAGGCGGCGTCAACATCGGGAAGGCCCGTCGCGCTCACCTGAACGGTGAGCCCCGAAGTGGTGGCGCTCGACACTGTCGGCGTCACGGTACCGGCAGCGGCATTCGCGGGAGTAGCTGTCACCACCCCGGCGACGACCAGGAGAACTGTCACAAGGGCAGCGAGACCAGCGCGGATGCGGCGAACCGTAGGCGCGGGGTGTGCGATAGCGTTCACGGGCTTCTTTCCGGGCACGACAGCCCGGCAAAGAGAGCGCGACTGTCGACGCCACGATGCGATCGAATAGGCTAAAGGGTGAGACAAAGGGTAGCCTTAGCTAACCCTCTCCGTTGAGGCTAGAGCACCCCAACAACTCCCGTCAAGCTTTAGGCTAGCCTTACCTAATGCGTCGTATACTCTCCCTCCTCATCGCAGCCATGCTGGCGGTGGGAATCGCCGCGTGCGCGGGAGTTCAGGCATCCCCGGATCCTGCGGCCATTCCGACGCCCGAACCCGCTGACGGCTGCTCTCTTGCAACCGAGCACCTCGCCAACGCGCGCCTCATCGACCTCCCCCTCGTCGACAGCGTTCGCCAAGCAACAGGGCCGAGTACCGCGTGCCTGCCCGGCCACGCGATCGCGCGAGTGAGCGACGTCACCGCCCCCGTGCTCCCCGTCTCGGTGATCGACGCTGAGGGCCGCCCGGTCACCGTCACCGACGTCAGCCGCATCCTGCCGATCGACATCTCGGGAACGATCGCGGCGACCGTATTCGCCCTCGGACTCGGCGACAACGTGGTCGGGCGCGATACCTCGACCGACTTCGAGGGCACCGAGACGCTGCCCGTCGTGACCAAGTCGGGGCACACCCTCAATGCCGAAGCGATCCTCCAGTTGGCCCCGACCGTAGTGCTTACCGACACCTCCATCGGCCCGAAAGAAGTGCGGCAACAGCTTCGGGATGCCGGAATCACCGTTGTCGTCATCTCGAGTGAACGCCGCCTCGACACCACCGACGAACTCGTCGACGAGATCTCCACCGCACTCGGAGTGCCCACCCGCGGCGACGCACTCAACGAGCGAGTCCGCGTCGAGCTCGACGAGGTGGCGTCGGAGGTCGCTGCGGTAACGCCGAAGAATCCCGAAGACAGGGCGCGGATGCTGTTCCTCTACGTTCGGGGAAACGCCAACATCTACTACATCTTCGGTCGTGACACCGGCGCGGACTCCCTCATCGAGTCGGTCGGCGGGATCGACGTCGCCAGCGAGATCGGCTGGGAAGGCGCAAAGCCCATGACCGCCGAAGCCCTCGTGGCAGCCCAGCCCGACGTGATCGTCATGATGACGAAAGGCCTCGAGTCGATGGGCGGCGTCGACGGCCTGCTGGAGAAGCTTCCCGCCGTCGCACAGACCCCTGCCGGCGCCAACCGTCGCATCATCGACATGGAAGACAGCCACGTGCTGAGCTTCGGCCCCCGCACCGCGGAGATAGTGCGAGCCCTCGCTCGCGCGCTCTACGCCCCCGCCGCAGCCGGTGCGAGCGAGTGACAGCCGGGAACGCAACCAACGGCTCGACCGTCGACACTGCAGCGCCTCCCCCGCGCCGCTGGTCGCGGTTCGCGATCATGACGGGCCTGCTCGTCCTCGCACTCCTTGTCACCTGCCTGCTCTCTCTGGGCATCGGGCAGTACGCGCTCTCCCCCACCCAGATCATCGGGATCCTGCTGCAGGCCATCGGCATCGACACCGGGTGGGCCCCGACCGTGACAACGGACGCGGGGGTGCTGCTGAGCATCCGCATGCCCCGTCTCGTGCTGGGTGTGATCGTCGGTGCGGCTCTCGCCGTGTCGGGCGTGCTCATGCAGGCGATCTTCGGCAACCCGCTCGCGGATGCCGGGGTCGTCGGCGTCTCATCGGGTGCCGCGGTCGGCGCCGCCGCGAGCCTCACCTTCGGACTCGCCACCTTCGGTGCGTGGACAACTCCAGCCTTCGCATTCTTCGGTGGCCTGATCGCGGTGTTCGCGGTGTACTTCATCAGCCGCGCAGGGGGCCGTACCGAGGTGGTCACCCTGCTGCTCACGGGAATCGCCATCAACGCCATCGGGGGTGCGGGCCTCGCGTTCCTGACCTTCCTCGGCACCACGTCGACGCGGGAACAGATCATCTTCTGGCAGCTCGGTTCGCTCAACGGCGCGCTGTGGCCCAATGTCGCCCTGGTCGCCCCGCTCGTCGCGATCGGCACCGTGGTCGCCCTGCTCGTCGCTCGACAGCTCGACCTGTTCGCACTGGGCGAGCGCACCGCCCGACACCTGGGTGTTCGCGTCGAGCCACTGCGCATGACCGTCATCGTCACCGTCGCCCTGCTCGTGTGCGCGGCCGTCGCATTCGCCGGGATCATCGGCTTCGTGGGACTCGTCATCCCGCACCTCATGCGCATGATCATGGGTCCGGCTCACCTGCCGCTGGTGATTGTCTCCGCCCTGGGCGGCGCACTGCTCATAGCCGCCGCCGATCTCGTCGCTCGCACCGCCGTTCCCCTCGCCGACCTCCCCATCGGCATGATCACCGCCCTCGTCGGCGGCCCCTTCTTCCTCTGGCTGCTGCTGCGAACCCGCCGCGAATCGGGAGGCTGGGCGTGATCCCCGAACTCAGCCCCCCCGACGTCAGGCTCGTGGCGACAGGAGTCGTGGTGCAGCCGAACCCCTTCGCGCGACCCATCCTTGACGACGTCTCCATCGAACTCCATCGCGGCGAGGTGCACGCCCTCGTCGGGCCCAATGGCGCTGGCAAATCCACCCTCTTCAGCGTGCTCTCGGGCGACATCGACCCGGTCGTCGGTGAGGTGTGGCTCGACGGGGAGCCCCTGCACAGCATCCGCCCCCGCCGACTTGCGCAGCGGCGCAGTGTGCTGCTGCAGCAGAACACCGTCGCGTTCTCCTTCACCGTCGAGCAGGTGGTGAGGATGGGGCGTGCACCCTGGGCAGGAACCCCCGCCGAAGCGGACGACGATCGTGTGGTCGCCGAGGGAATGGCCGCAACCGAGGTGCTCGAGCTCGCACGCCGCCCCGTGTCATCACTCTCGGGTGGAGAGCGGGCTCGGGTCGCCCTCGCGCGCGTGCTCGCGCAAGACGTCGACATCCTTCTGCTCGACGAACCGACGGCCGCCCTCGACCTCAAACACCACGAGGATGTCATGCGGCTCGCCCGGCGACGCGCTACCAGCGGTGCCACCGTCGCGATCGTGCTCCACGACCTCAACGCCGCCCTCACTCACGCCGATCGGGTCACGCTGCTCTCGGACGGCCGGGTGGCCGCCACCGGCGCGCCCGCCGAGGTGCTCACCGCCGACCGCATCGAACATGTCTACGGGCAAGCCGTCGACGTCTTCCCGCATCCACGCACCGGCGTTCCCATCATCGCCGCGCGGCACTGACGCACGGTTCTCGCTCGCGGCACTAATGACGTGCCCCGAGAACGGCGGCTGCGGCGATCAGGTTCCTATAGAAGCGGTCCCACGAGGTAGCCCAGCACCACCGTCACCGCCGCAGCCCCGAACCCGATCGCGAGTTGACGCACGGCACGCCTCATCGGCGACGCTCCCGAGAGGATGCCCACAATGCCACCTGTCGCGATGAGGGCGACGCCGACGAGAGCAGCCGACACGATGATGGCCAGCCAGCCGCTCATGCCGAACAGGTAAGGAACGACCGGCACGATCGCGCCGCTTGCGAAGAACATGAAGCTCGCGAGCGCTGCACGCATGCCCGTGCCGACGACGTCGCCCGTGCCCGCCGCTCGCGCCTCCGAGCCGCTCGTCTCCGCGCCCCGCAGCACGCTGCGTGCGTGAGCCTCGGCGTCCTCGGCGTTCATGCCTCGCGCGCGATACACGAGTGCGAGTTCGTTCGCGTCGACGTCGAGGGCAGCCACCGACGTCCGCTGCTGCGGCTTGGGATCGGAGGCATCGAGCAGCTCCCGTTGCGAGCTCACCGAGATATATTCCCCAGCACCCATGGAGAGCGCGCCGGCGAGAAGTCCCGCGATCCCGGTGACGAGAACGAACCGGTTCGACACTCCCGTGGCTCCCACACCGAGCACGAGCGCGAGATTGCTCACAAGGCCATCGTTCGCTCCGAAGACCGCGGCCCGAAAGGTGCCCGAGATCTGGTTGCGTCCTCGCGCCGCCAGGCCACGAACCACCTCCTCGTGCACGCGCTCGTCGGCCGCCATCGACGCGGTGGCATCGGCATCCGTCTCATAGGGCGACCGTGACTCGGCGCGCTGCGCGAGCGCGAGCACGAAGACGGAGCCGAAGCGGCGCGCCGCCCAGCCGAGCATGCGTGAACTCAGATCGACGCGCGCCGGCTTTCCGACGTCGTCACCGAGCAGGTCCAGCCAGTGCTGCTCGTGCCGCCGTTCAGCGTCGGCGAGCGCAAGCAGAATCTCGCGCTCCTCGCCCGTGCGCCGAGACGCAAGGTCACGGTAGACGGCACCCTCGGCACGCTCGGCGGCGAGGTACCGACGCCAGCGTCGGAGCTGGGAGGAGGTGCGCTCGAGGCTCACTGCGCGGATCCTTCAGCTCGACGTTGGCGTGTGCCTGATCCCCCCGATAGTCCCATGGAACAACTCTACGCCGCGGGTTATCACGTCTTGCTATCGAATGGCACGTGGGCGCTCACGCTCCGAAGAACGCTGATAATCTCACAACAATTCGGGTTGCACCACGCCTGCTGCAGCCCCATTGCTTGCGAGAGAGGCACGGAGCATGACCGTCGGTCGTCGGACACATCCTCGGCGGAGCATGTTCTCGAACGGCTCCAATTCCCAGCGAGTGGTACTGGGGGCGATTGCGATCAGCGCGCTCGTTCTCAGTGGCTGCGCCGCCCCCGACGACGGCTCCGAGCCCATTGAAACGCCCACGGTGTCAGCGCCGGAGACCACGGAGGAGCCGACAGCTCCACCGGAACCCGATGACGTGCTCTTCACCCTCTCGGCGAAAGTTCGCGCGACAAACGGCACCACGATCACGATCGGTCTCATCGCGCACGAGCCCCGCGCCTGGAACGACCCCGAGGTCTCCACCCTCGCCGACCAGTTTCTGCAGCGCTGCGCCACAGGCAACGGCATC
>JAHBSW010000066.1 GCA_019638935.1 Cryobacterium sp. | reverse complement strand
ACGTGTCAGGCCGCCCCTACCTCGTGCACTCGGGAGAGCCCGAGGGCTTCGAGCACCACCTCATCGGTGGTCACTTCACCGGGTCGATGGTGCGCCACGTCTTCGAGGCGATCAGCTTTCACGCCGGACTCACCGTGCACCTCACGGTGCTCGCCGGACGCGACCCGCACCACATCGCCGAAGCCGAGTTCAAGGCTTTTGCACGCGCATTTCGTCAGGCCGTCAGCCGTGACGATCGCGTGACGGGAATCCCCTCGACGAAGGGCGCCCTCTAGCGTGAGTACACCCACCGTCGTCGTTCTCGACTACGGAAGCGGCAACATCCACTCGGCATCGAGGGCGCTCGAGGCGACAGGCGCCGCAGTCACGGTCACCGCCGACCGGCGGGCCGCCGAGCAGGCCGACGGACTCGTCGTGCCCGGTGTCGGTGCTTTCGCGGCGGTCATGCGCCAACTGGATGCCGTGCGCGCCCCCGAGATCATCGATCGCCGGTTGGCGGGCGGCCGCCCGGTCCTCGGAATCTGCGTCGGGATGCAGGTGATGTTCGAGAGCGGGGACGAGCGGGGGGAGCACACCGCGGGGCTTGGTCAATGGCCGGGCTCGGTGTCGCGGCTCGAGGCCGACATCCTGCCGCACCTGGGCTGGAACACCCTCGAGGTGCCGAACGACAGTCTGATCTTCAAGGGCATAGAGCGGGAACGCTTCTACTTCGTGCACTCCTTCGCCGCCCGCGAATGGGTGCTGGATCCCACAGGCAGTCGCGTGCCACCGCTCGTGACCTGGGCGGAGCACGGTGACCGCTTCGTCGCGGCCGTCGAGAACGGACCGCTCACGGCCACGCAGTTCCACCCCGAGAAGTCTGGAGCAGCCGGTCTTCGCCTGCTGCAGAACTGGGTCGATTCGTTGACGAGCACGAACAACACAAGGAGCACGACACATGAGTGAGTTCAACAGCATCCCCGGGCTGACCCTGCTGCCCGCCGTGGATATCGCCGACGGCAAGGCCGTGCGACTCACTCAGGGTGAGGCGGGCACCGAGACGAGCTACGGCGACCCGGCGGACGCCGCGGCCGACTGGATCGACCAGGGTGCCGAGTGGATTCACCTCGTCGATCTCGACGCCGCCTTCGGTCGCGGCGAGAACCGCGCCGAGATCAAGCGCGTCACGCGCGTCGCCAAGGACATCCACGTGGAGCTGTCGGGCGGTATCCGCGATGACGAGAGCCTCGAGGCCGCACTCTCGACCGGGGCCAAGCGCATCAACCTCGGCACGGCGGCGCTCGAGAACCCCGAGTGGGCCGCTCACGTGATCTCGCAGTACGGCGATGCGATCGCGGTGGGCCTCGACGTTCGCGGACGAACGCTCTCCGCCCGCGGCTGGACCCGCGACGGAGGCGACCTGTTCGAGGTCATCGACCGGCTCGACGAAGCCGGCTGTCGACGATACGTCGTGACCGACGTCACTAAGGACGGAACGCTCCAAGGCCCCAATCTCGAGTTGCTTCGGTCGGTCATGGACTATACCGACCGCCCCGTGATCGCCTCGGGCGGTGTCTCGTCGCTCGATGACATCGCGGCCCTGCGGGATCTGGTTCCGCAGGGGCTTGAGGGGGCGATCGTCGGCAAGGCGCTCTATGCCAAGGCCTTCACGCTCAGCGAAGCGCTCGACGTCGCACAGGGCTGATGAGGTTCAGGGTTGACGGTGACTGAGCACGACCATGGCCACGATCACGGTGACCTCCATGCCGAGAACCTCGGCGACTCGGCGGGTCAGCCGTGGGCGGGCCGCTCGTTCACCGAGAACCCGCACGCGGAAGACTCGGGCGAGATCGACCCCGTGCTGCGCGGCGCACTGACCGCCTTTCGCGAGGGCCGCGCGAGTCAGGCCGATGTCGTCGACGCGCTGCGCAGCGCTCGCCTGCTGATCCCGCTGCTCGCCGAGCTCGGCGATGAGGGACCAGACACTGCCGACGCTGGGGATGCTGGCAAGCGCGTCGACAAGTCGCAGGAACTCTCGATCGTGACGGTCGCCGGCCCCGACGGTCGCACGGTGCTGCCGGTGTTCAGTTCGGTGGCCGCCATGGGTCTGTGGAATCCGACCGCGCGTCCGGTGCCGGCTGACGGCATCCGTGTGGCTCTTGCCGCGGCGAGCGAGCAGACGGATGTCGTCGTGCTCGACGCCGGGTCGGAGGCCCGGTTCGTCGTGCGTCGCCCGGCGCTCTGGGCGATGGCGAAGCAGGAACCGTGGGTTCCCGCGGCCGAGTCGGCCGACGTCGTCGCGGAGTTCGAGCGTTCGACGGCGGGTGAGCCCGTCGTGGTGGGCGTCGCGATCGAGGCGGGGGATCCGCAGGCGGTGCTCGCCGGCCCCGAGCTCATCGTGCGCCTCGCTCTCCAGCCGGGCCTCGACGCGACCGCGCTTCACGAGCTGCTGGCGCGCCTGGCCGACCGCTGGGCCGAGAGCGAACTCATCGCGGCGGCCGTCGACTCGGTCGAGGTCGCGCTGCGGTCTGCCGTCCCGCCGGTCTAGGTTGCTGCAGTCCGCCATCCGCCGGCCTAGGTCGCGCTGCGGTTCGCCATCCCGCTGGTCGAGTAGCGCCCGCAGGGCGCGTATCGAGGCCTGACCGTTGCACACGGCTGGTTTCGATACGCCGCCTACGGCGGCTACTCAACCGGCGGGTTTTCGGACCACTGAATCCGTGAACTTCTCGCGGCGACGCCAGCGCCGACCGCCATCCGCTGGTCGAGTAGCGCCCGCAGGGCGCGTATCGAGGCCTAACCCTTGCACACGGCTGGTTTCGATACGCCGCCTACGGCGGCTACTCAACCGGCGGGTTTTCAGATCACTGAGCCCGTGAACTTCTCCCCGGGACCAGCCCCCGGCGCATCCGGAATCTGCGAGGCCTCACGAAACGCGAGCTGCACCGAGCGCAGCCCGTCGCGCAGGGGGCGCGCGTGCGAGTCCGAGATCTCGGGAGCTGCGGCGGTCACGAGTCCCGCGAGGGCATTGATGAGCTTGCGTGCCTCGTCGAGGTCGAGCTGGCTGTCGGGGTCGTCGGCGAGTCCGCACTTCACGGCGGCCGCGCTCAGCAGGTGCACGGCGACGGTGTTGATGACCTCGACCGCGGGCACGTCGGCGATGTCGCGAGCCTCGTCGGCTCCGTCGGGTGCGGTTTGCTCAATCCGGGCAGCGGTCGATGGTTCCGACGCGAAGTCGCTCATGTAGTTGTTCCTCTGATAGAATCGTGCGGGCCCTGAGGGCGGTTCATCCCGCTCCCAGTGCGAAAGTGGAGATTCTCCCACCCGCGTTGACCGCTTCATCAAGGTTACCGGGTTGAAAAGGCACTCCGCCGCGTGAGGCACGTTCGAAAGATCGGGCGCTCACGGGGTAGTCAGGGTGTCGAGCCCGTTGGCACCTGTGTGCCCGGGCGGTGAGTTTTCTCTTTCGCGGTTCCGCCGGCATCCGTCGGCGTATCGGCTTCAGAAAGAAAGAGGAGATTCCTATCAGCGATCCCCGCACCAATGAGCGGATCCGAGTGCCCGAGGTTCGACTCGTCGGACCCGCTGGCGAGCAGGTCGGCGTCGTCTCCATCGACGTCGCACTGCGGCTGGCTCAAGAGGCAGATCTCGACCTCGTCGAGGTAGCCCCCAATTCGAAGCCTCCCGTGGCGAAGATCATGAACTACGGCAAGTTCAAGTACGAAGAGGCGCAGAAGGCCAAGGAGGCCCGACGCAATCAGGCGAACACGATCCTCAAGGAGGTTCGGTTCCGCCTCAAGATCGACAAGCACGACTACGAGACGAAGCGCAAGCGCGCCGAGGGGTTCCTCCTCGGTGGCGACAAGGTGAAGGCCATGATCCTGTTTCGCGGTCGTGAGCAGTCCCGCCCCGAGATGGGTGTGAAGCTGCTCCAGAAGTTCGCGGAAGACGTGGCCGAGTTCGGCACCGTCGAGCACACGCCGACGATCGATGGCCGAAACATTGTCATGGTGATCGGCCCGCACAAGACCAAGGCGACCGCCAAGGCCGAGGCCCAGGCGCGACGCAAGCAGAGCAGTGAGTCCAAGTCGGATGCTGCGACTGACGAGGCCCAGACACCGGCCGAAGAGCCGGCACAGACCGAAACGAAAGAGGAACAGGATGCCTAAGCAGAAGACCCACTCGGGGGCCAAGAAGCGCTTCAAAGTCACCGGCAGCGGCAAGATCATGAAGCAGCAGGCCGGCATGCGACACAACCTTGAGGTCAAGTCGGGGCAGCGCAAGCGCCGCCTCAACCAGGACGAGGTCATCGCCCCCGCCGATGTCAAGGCCATCAAGAAGCTCCTCGGCAAGTAACGCCGACGCTCACACAGCTCTACAGAAGGAACAGAAATGGCAAGAGTAAAGAGGGCCGTCAACGCCCACAAGAAGCGTCGCGTCATCCTCGAGCGCGCGTCCGGCTACCGTGGTCAGCGTTCGCGCCTCTACCGCAAGGCCAAGGAGCAGGTCACGCACTCGCTCGTCTACGCGTACCGCGACCGCCGCCAACGCAAGGGTGACTTCCGTCGCCTCTGGATCCAGCGCATCAACGCCGCCTCGCGCGCGAACGGCCTGAGCTACAACCGCCTCATCCAGGGCCTCGGCCTCGCGGGTGTCGAGGTCGACCGTCGCATCCTTGCGGAGCTCGCGGTCAACGAGCCTGCGACGTTCGCGGCGATCGTGCAGACGGCGAAGGATGCCCTGCCGAAGGACGTCAACGCCGCCAAGTAGACTGGCGTCATGATCGACAATCCGCGCTCTCCCCGAGTGCGTGCGGTTGCGAAATTAGCCAAGAAAGCAGCCCGGTTCGATACCGGGCTGTTTCTTGTTGAGGGGCCGCAGGCGGTGGGCGAGGCGCTGCAGTGGCGACCCGATGTCGTCGTCGAGCTGTACGCGACCCCGACGGCCCTCGAGAAGCACAGCGGGCTGGGCAAGGCGGCGATGGCTGCGGGTGTCGACGTCACCTTCGTGACCGAGGCGGTGCTCGACGCGATCGCCGACACCGTCACGCCGCAGGGCATCGTGGCGGTCTGCCGGCAGTTCCCGACCTCGGTGAAGGACATTCTGCGGCCGGGTGACGATGCGCCGCGTCTCGTGGCGATCCTCGAGGAGGTGCGCGATCCCGGCAACGCGGGCACCATCATCCGTGTTGCGGATGCCGCGGGTGCCGATGCGGTCATCCTCGCCGGTCGCAGTGTCGACCCGTGGCACCCCAAGGTCGTGCGGGCAACGACGGGGTCGCTCTTCCACCTGCCGGTGGCAACGGGTGGACAGCTGGACTCCGTCGTGGAGCGGGCGCACGCCGTGGGAATCCAGATCGTCGCTGCGGATATCAAGGGCGACGATCTGCTCACCGCGCGCTCGAGCGGGGCGCTTGCCGAGCCGACCGCGTGGCTCTTCGGCAATGAGGCTCGTGGGCTTGACGACGACACGCTCGCGCTCGCCGATCGGGTGGTCTCGGTGCCGATCTACGGTCGCGCGGAGTCGCTCAATCTCGCCACCGCCGCGGCGGTGTGCCTGTTCGAATCGGCTTTCGCTCAGCGCGCATCGGCTGGATAGACCCATGGCGATTCTGATCGTTGAGGACGATGAGCGCGTTTCTGCTGCCCTCAGCGCACTTCTCCGCCGAGAAGGGCACACCACGGTGATCGCCGCCGACGGTGCGGAGGCACTCGCCGCCCTCAGCGCAGACACCGAGGCGGTGCTGCTCGATCTCGGGCTTCCCGACATGGACGGGATAGATGTCTGCCGACGAATGAGAAACCAGAGCGGGGTGCCCATCCTCATCGCCACGGCGCGCAACCACGTCGAGGA
>JAHBSW010000065.1 GCA_019638935.1 Cryobacterium sp. | reverse complement strand
CGATGAGCAGACCCGAGGAGAGCGCCTGCGAAGAGTCGAGTACTCCCCGACGGCTTCCGGTCTCGAGGCGCTACGGAGCTGGCTCACCGAGTCGCACGAGGAACCGTCACTGCGCGACCCACTGCTGCTGCAGTCGCTGTTCTTCGACATGGTGGACCCGGTCGAGGCCGAACGCGTGCTGAACAGCGCCGTCTCTTCGCTCCGGCGGAGCATCGAGCAGTGGGAGGTGCACCGGACCAAGCTGCTGGCCCGGAACACCCCGCTCCTGATCGAGCGACTGGCCCGTCGACCGGAGAGCGACCACCGACGGATCTCGGAGATCAAAGCGCACGTATTCGATCATCTGATCGAATCGGCGCAGCTTCGAATCCGGTGGGCCGAACGCATGATCGAGATCGTCAACTCGGGTTCGTAGACCGTCGCAGCAGCGCCACTCGCTGCCGACCACACAGCCGATCGACGCCGAAGTACTGACCGGGTATGGCTAGTGCGCGCTCCTGCGCGTCAGCATCCGACTTCCGGTGACGACGAGCGCGAGGCAGAGCACAGTGATCGCAGCGTCGGCGAACGGCACCGCCCCCACGCCGTACGCGCCGAGCACGAGGGCACCGATCGCCGCACCGGCGCTGATGCCCACGTTGAACGACGTCGTGAACCACGCAAATGCGACATCGCGCAGTCGTGGTCCCGCGGTCTGCAGCAGCCACAGCTGCAGAAGCGCCGGCAGGATGCTCAACGCGGCACCCCACAGAACAAGGCCGCCCACGACGAGCACCTGCCACTGGGGGAAAACCCCCATGACCACCACGGTGCAGAGCACGATGAAGACGGTCCACACTATGCCGCCCGCCGGTGCACGGCGACCGATCGCCCCCACGAGCAGCAACCCCGCAGCGCCGGCCACACCGTACACGAGAAGAAGCGTACTGACCCACCCCTCCTCGAATCCTGCAACATCGGTGACGAAGGGAACCAGAAAGGTGTAGAAGGTGTAGTGCCCCACCATGAGAACCGCACCGATGACACAGATGAGCATCACGCCCGGCACACCGGGGTCGCGACGCAGCGGGGCCGACGCCCGTGGGACATCCGGATCGATGTGACGCACGGACGGCAACAGCAGCGCGACGGCGATCGTGAGAAGCACGATCGTGACCGCGACGGCGACGAAAGCGAGCTGCCAGCCGAGCGCATGACCTAGCGCGGTGCCAGCAGGCACGCCGAGCACGAGAGCGAGTGACGAGCCGATCGCCATGATCGAGATCGCTCGCGGCAGCTGTGCGGGCGCGACGGCGTGTCCCGGATAGGCACCTGCGACGGCCCAGAAGAGGCCGTGGGCGACGCCTCCGAGAACTCTCGCGATGACGACGACGGGATAGGTCGGTATCAGGGCGATCATCAGATTCGTCGCCGCGAAGGTGATCAGAACGACGACGATAAGCGCCTTGCGGGGTAAGCGCCTCGTCAGCGCGGCGAGAGGCGCAGCGGTGGCCACCACGGCACCGGAATAGACGGTGACGAGCAGCCCGGTGCTGGCCTGGCTGACCCCCATGCCCTCCGCAAGCTCGGGAAGCAGGCCGGTGGGCAGAAACGTGCTGGTCAGACAGGCGAAGATCGCCGCGGCGAGCGTGAGCATGCCGAGCAGAGGAAATCGCTCCTGCGGCTCGACACCCGACTCACTGGACGAAACCATGCGACAACACGCCCCCCTCAAGAGCTTGGATCCGACACGCTGCCGCCGACCGGGGCGATCCGCCGCCGATCCAGCCAGCGTATCGCTCGCCTCGAATGCTGACCGAGTCGCGTATGCTCGGCAAGCTATGCTCGGATGATGATGACGATCGGCCGACGTCACCGCGAGTCGCACCACCTCGCCGCTGCAGTCCGATCCGCCTGCGCCGTCTCACATCCCAGACCCGGACCATCGAGCAGTCGACCATGACCTTCCCCCTCGCCCTTCCGGCACCACCCCACATCGACCCGCGCAAAGCCCCCGCGCTGCGGTGGGGCATTCTCGGCCCGGGCATCATCGCCGCCGACCTGGTGGCTGCTCTGCTTGCTCACACCGGACAAGAGGTCGTCGCCGTCGGCTCCCGCAGCCGTGACCGCGCGCGGTCATTCGCCGAACGATTCGGCATCGATCGTGCGTACGGCTCCTATGAGGAGCTCGTGGCCGATCCCGGCGTCGACGCGATCTATGTCGCGACCCCCATGAGCGAGCACTACGCACAGACCCTGCTCTGCATCGAGGCGGGAAAGCCCACACTCGTCGAGAAGTCGTTCACGAGAACGGCTGCCGAGGCCCGCGAGGTGCAACGGCGAGCGGTCGAAGCAGGAGTCTTCGTCATGGAGGCGATGAAGACCCGCTATCTCCCGCAGATGCAGATCATCGATCAGCTGCTCGGCGACGGAGTGCTGGGAACCATCGATAGCGTCGTTGCGCAATACGGTGTGGTCACGCCGTATCAGCCGCAGCATCGCCTCTTCGACCCGATCCTGGGCGGTGGCGTGCTGCTCGATATCGGGGTCTACCCGCTCTCGCTCGCGTTCACCCTCCTCGGCGAGTTCTCGAGCGCCCACGCCTCGGGAACGCTGGCACCCTCCGGCGTCGAGGACGCCGTTTCGGCGCTGCTCACCACCTCGACCGGGTCGCGGGCGCTGATCAACGCGAGCTGGCGCGGTGAAGCCCCGGTCAGAGCCGATATCGGGGGAAGTCTGAACCGAGTCGAGCTGGGGGAATCGTTCCAGAATCCGGCCCCGCTCAGCCTCGTCTCCCCCGACCGTCGACGGCGATTGGAATGGGATGACCAACGATTCCCCGGCCGAGCGGGCATGGTGTTCCAGGTCGCCGCGATGGCGCGCTACCTCGAAGCGGGTCTCACCGAGTCGCCGTTGCACAGCCTCTCGGACAGCGTCGCCGTGATGGCGCTGCTGGACGAGTTGCGCCACCAGGTCGGTTCGCAGTTCGACGACGAGCGGCAACGGTGAGGTGACGGCTCCCCTGACGAGCCGATCAGAGTTGAGACCAGTCCCCCGTGAGCACAGGGTCGAGACGACCGATGCCATCGGGGCCTACGGGATCAGCTTCTGTTCTGCCGCCTCGTTCTCGATGCGGGCAGGTGCGAGAACGATATCGAAGCGCACATCGCTCCAACCGCGATCACCGAGATCACGGCCGTCGGGAGTCGGTGCGCCGACTGGATGCTTCGCGAACTCGCGGATGAGCGATTCCTTGACGCCGAACACCGAATCCGCCCATCCGATCTCGTCTCCCTCGACGAAGATGTGGGTCACGAGCGTGCGGTAACCGGGTGCGCTGACCATGAAGTGAAGATGCGACGCTCGCATGGGAGAGCGCCTGACGGCTCGGAGCAGCCCGCCCACGGGTCCGTCATGCGGGATGGGGTACGGAGTGGGCGTGAGACCCCAGAAACGATACCGGCCGTCTTCGTCGCTGAACAGGTGAGCCCGTGCAGCGACTCGGCCGTCTGAATACTGCGCGTCGTAGAACCCGTCTTCGTCGGCCTCCCACACCTCGATGCGGGCGCCCGGCACCGGGGCGCCGCTGGTGTCGTTGATCGAACCGACCACCCAGCAGGGCTCTCCCACGGCGCCGAAGGACATGTCCTCGCCGTTCTGGATCAGAGGGGCGCCCTCGATGAAGAAAGGCCCGAACACGGTGGCCTCGGTGGCGTTCTCGAATGCCTCGTTGTTCACGGAAACGACCTGCATCGAGATCCCGAGAATGTCAGAGAGCAGGATGAACTCCTGACGCTTGTCATTCGTGATGTGCCCGACCTCGGTGAGGAATCTGATCGCCGCGTTCCACTCCTGCTCGGTGAGCCGGACTTCGCCGACGAAGGCATGGAGGTGTCGAACGAGCGCCTGCATCAGCTGCTTGAGGCGCGCGTCGGGGGCTCTGTCGAATGAGCGCTGAACGCGTTCCACCAGCTCGGCCTCGCGACCCAGCTGCTCTGCCGAGATCGGTTCTGTGCTCATGGTGACTCCTGACTGGCAGCGACGCCGGCCCAGGCATCGCGCAAGATGCTCTCCAGGTCGGACTGGGTGACGGGGCGGGGGTTGGACTCGGGAATGGAGGGCAGAATGATACGTGCGGCTTCGGAGATGCTCGACTCGGCGAAGCCGATGTCGGCCAGTGACCTGGGCGCATTCAGCTCACGCCGCAGTTCGAACAGTCCCGTCGCTCCGGGGGCGCCGTCGAATGCAGCGGAGATGCGGGCTTGAGCCTCTGGCGCCGCGGGACCGTTGAAGGCGATCACGTAGCCGAGCACGATCGAATGGGTTTCGGCGTGGGGCAGGTTGTAGGTGCCCCCCAGCGCGTGACAGATCTTGTGATGCATCGCGGAACCTGCTGATGCGAACGCGACGGCTGACAGATATGCGCCGTACAGCAGCCGCTCGCGCGCGGCGAGATCAGTCGAGTCTTCGTTCAGCGATCGGAGTCCGCTGACGATGGTCTTCAGCCCTTCCGAGCCCAGCGCCCGGTTGATCGGGTCGGCCCGGGGCGCCCAGAGGGAGTCGACCGCATGTGCCGCGGCATTGAGGCCCGACGCGACCGCGAGCGAGCCGGGAAGGCCGGCGCTCAATGAAGCGTCGTAGACGACTACCGTGGGCAAGACCCTCGGGTCGACGCCGGTGATCTTGCGCTCGGCTTCCGTCACACCCCACACGTCGGTTGCTTCAGAGCCGGCGAAGGTGGTCGGAACAGCGACGATGGGAAGCCCGACATCCCGCGCCACGATCTTTGCAAGGCCGATCGACGAGCCGCCGCCGATCGCGACGATCGCGTCGCTGTTCGTCTCGCGCGCCCGAACCACCGCAGCATGCGCTTTCTCTGCGGGCACATGCTGGACGATGTCGTGAATGCGTTCGATCACCGGCACACGTGCGGCGATCGCATCCGCGATCTCCATCGCGACGATGTCGGCCACGAGAAGCACCCTCTCGGCACCAAGGCTCTCCAGTGCGGCAACGGCGTTGGGCACCGCGGCTCCGGCGCCGAAGATCACGCGCTGCCCCAGGGTCTGGTGGTCGAAGGTGAGGCTCATCCTGGCTGTCCCTGCTTTCGCTGATCGCCGCTACAACGGCTGCAGTCGCCGACTCGATCGAGCGTGGATGAGATCACTCACGAGGGCAACATCGTTGTCCGTTCAATGACCAGCCAGACTAGATCCTCGGCGGATCGGCGTGCCCGGTGTCCAGCCCAGCGCCCTCGAGATACCCAGTCCCGACGCGATGACAGAGGGAATCGCTGCCTGAAGCTCGACCGAACCCGATTGCACCACCACGGACAACGCCGCCACGACGCGTCCGTCACCGTCCATGATGCGACTGGCTACGGAGTCCGCGCCGACGGTGAGCTCTCCTCGAACGGTCGCGGTCCCGGTCGTTCGAGATGCCGCGATCTCTCGCCTAAGAGAGGAAGGATCCGAGTTGGTGTGGGGTGTGAAGCGTGGCAGCTGTCCCCCGAGTATCCGATCGATGTAGTCGGGGTCCGAGTGACTGAGGAGCACCTTCCCGACACCGGAGCAGTGAAGCGGTAGGCGTCCGCCCACTTGCGAGACGAGTTCGACGGCATGAGGGGCTGAACGACGCTCGATGATGACAGCATGGTCGTCATCCAGTACCGCAAGCTGAACATGCTGACGCAACGCCGTGTAGAGATCGTCCATGAACGGCTGGGCGAGAGCGCGGAGGGATTCCGTACGAGGCGCCAGTGTGCTCAACTGCCAGAGTCGTAGGCCGATGGTGAACCTGCCGTCGTCACGCTTCTCGATCGCGCCTGCCTTCTGCAACTCGAGAAGCAGGCGGCGGGCTGTCGCGTGCGGCAGGCCCGTCTCGCGAACCAGGTCAGCGAGACTCAGAGCGCTGCGTCCCGGACGAAAGCTGAACAGCAGCTCGAGCAGGCGTGAACTCACCGTTCTACCGGGCTCGCTTGTACGAGGCATGAGTGATGTGTCCGTCTCGATCAGAGTGTCTACACCATAACGCCGAACCGTTGAACGGCCGACTACGCGTAATGCACAAGCATGGTGGAGACGCGAAGCCCTCAGAAGACGCGAAGACGATATTCATTGAACGACCAGCCCGTTTGATCCCGCGCCCGCGCACGAGAGCATGTGACCGTTCGCTCGATCAATCGCGAACGACATCACCCGACAGTGGGAGGCAGCACGTGGTAGGAGCAGCAACGCACCCACCCGACATCGCGATCATCGGCGGCGGAATCGGTGGCCTTGCCGCGGCCGGCTTCCTGGCCCGCGCCGGGTTCTCGAGCACAGTGTACGAGCAGGCTCCCGAACTCACAGCAGTCGGAGCGGGACTCGTCGTCGCCCCGAATCTCGTGCGACTGCTCCGCCGCCTCGGCGTGCTCGACAGTTTCGCCTCACGAGCCGTTCAACTCGATGTCGGCTGGGAGTTCCGTCGATGGCAGGACGGCACCGTGCTGTCGTCCGAGGACCTTGCGACCTCCTGCCTGCGTCTGTACTCCGAACACAGCTATACGGCGCATCGCGCCGACCTGCTCGATGCCATCAAATCGGCGGTCCCCGACGAGGCGATTCGATTGGGCAAACGCTGTGTCGAGGTGTCTCTGTCTGATGGCCGCCCCACAGTGCGCTTCGATGACGGCGAGATCATTCATCCGGATGTCGTCGTGGGAGCCGATGGCATCCACTCACTCGTGCGGCCCGTCATCGCGGATCCGCGCCCCGCCGAATATTCGGGACTCTGCGCGTTCCGAGCGCTGGTGCCCGCGGAGAAAGCGCCGGCATTCGCACGACGCAGCGCGCAGACCCTGTGGATCGGCCCCGGGCGTCATCTTGTGCACTACCCGGTCTCGGCCGGCGAACTGATCAACATCGTGGCATTCGCGCCGGCCGGTGCCTACTCCCTCGAGTCATGGAGCGCGACAGCGACCGTCGATGACCTCCTCGCCGAGTTCGATCAATGGGACACACGCCTTGTCGATCTGATCCGGGCATCCGAATCGCCGGGGCGCTGGGCGCTTCTGGACCGAGCTCCTCTTCCTCGATGGAGCGACGGCCCGAGAACG
>JAHBSW010000064.1 GCA_019638935.1 Cryobacterium sp. | reverse complement strand
TACACGTCGGTTGAGGCGACGATGCTGAGCCGGTCGCTCTCAGCGGGAGCGTCGTCCACGGTGCAACCGGCGAGCGCGAGGGCTACGGTCGCGGCCAGGGGGAGGGCGAGTGCTGTGCTGAGTCGGTTCACGTGCGGACCTGTCTATGTCGTTTTGAGCGGGGTCAATCACCCCGCGCTACACAGTACGGTCTATTGAGAACGATTGTCAAACTCAGTAACTAGGTTCGGCGTGCTAATCGAGCAGGAGCGCAGGCTCCTCGATGACGCTCGCGACATCCGCGAGGAACCGGCTCGCGACATCCCCATCGACGACGCGATGATCGAAGCTCGCTCCGAGAGTGGTGACGAAGCGCGGGCGCACCTCGCCGTCGACCACCCAGGGCTTCTGCTTGATCGTGCCCAGCGCGACGATCGCCACCTCTCCGGGGTTGAGGATGGGAGTGCCGGTGTCCATTCCGAAGACCCCGATGTTCGTCACGGTGATGGTGCCGCCCGCCATGTCGGCGGGCTGAAGCCTGCCGCTGCGCGCGACCGCGGTGAGCTGATCGAGTGCGACAGCGAGCTCACGCAGCGACAGCTCGTGTGCATTCTTGACGTTGGGAACGACGAGTCCCCGCGGGGTCGCAGCGGCGAACCCGAAGTTCACGTAGTGGTGCACGACGATCTCGTCATCGGCCCAGGTCGAGTTGACGGTGGGATTGCGACGCACCGCCCAGATCATGGCCTTCGCCATGATGAGCATGGGCGACACGCGAACGTCGGCGAAGTCCGCTGAGCTCTTGAGCCGGCGCACGAACTCCATCGTGCGGCTCGCGTCGACATCGACGAACACGCTCACGTGCGGCGCCGAGAACGCGCTCGCGACCATTCCCGCGGCGACCGCCTTGCGCACCCCCTTGACGGGGATGCGCTCCTCGCGCTCGATGCCCCAGTCCGGGGTCTCGTGGCCGCGAGCGACCCTCCCCTGCCTCGACTGTCGCATGACATCGTCGCGCGTGACCTGGCCGATCGGGCCTGTCGCCTCGACTCCCCTGAGGTCGACCCCGAGGTCCTTCGCGAGCTTGCGAATCGGCGGCTTCGCGACGACGGCGGATGCCGCGGCCGCGGGCACCGACTCCTGCCGCCCCACTCGGCGAACACCTCGGCGAGCGCCTCGTCTCGAGTGCGCGGCCTCTCGGGTGCCGTAGCCCACGAGCACCGATCCCGAGCCGCTCTCCTCGCTCACGCTTCCCGCGGTGTCGGCCGCGGCCTCGGCCGTGTTCTCGCTCGCGGCGGGTGCCGCGGCCCTCGACCGGGCGGGCACCGCATCCGTCGCCGTCGCATCCGTCGCCCCCTCGCCGTCGACGGTGACGGAGATGATCGGCGCACCAACCTCGACCGTGTCGCCCACGCTGACGAGCAGCGCCTCGACGACCCCCTCGAACGGCGAAGGCAGCTCCACGAGCGACTTCGCCGTCTCGATCTCCACGAGCACCTGGTTGATCGTGACGGTGTCGCCGGGGGCGACCTTCCAGTCGACGATCTCCGCCTCGGTGAGACCCTCGCCGGGGTCGGGCAGGAGGAAGTCCGACGTGTGGCTCATGTGTGTTCCTTAGTAGACCAACGCCCGGTCGACAGCGTCGAGCACGCGATCGACGTCGGGCAGGTAGGTGGATTCGAGGCGAGCCGGCGGGAACGGCGCGTCGAAGCCCGTCACGCGCAGCACCGGCGCCTCGAGCGAGTAGAACGCTTTCTCGGTGACGGTCGCCGCGATCTCCGACGGAATGCTCACGAAGCCCGGGGCTTCGGATGCCACCACGAGTCGCCCGGTCTTGTGAACCGAGTCGAGAATCGGCTGGTAGTCGATGGGGGAGAGTGAGCGCAGGTCGATCA
The DNA here is from genome assembly GCA_019638935.1 of Cryobacterium sp. GTDB lineage: Bacteria > Actinomycetota > Actinomycetes > Actinomycetales > Microbacteriaceae > Terrimesophilobacter. The sequence continues at coordinate 5,778 of JAHBSW010000064.1, read as the reverse complement.
CTTCGGCGCTCGTGCCCTCGCTCTCGGCGACGTCGGCGGCCTGCAGCAGCACGCTCACCATCGCGCCGTGTCCGAGCAGTGTGACGTCGGTGCCGGCGCGGGCGACGCGACTCGCATGCAGGGGCGCTGCGGGGGCATCGAAGTCGACCGTGCCCTTCGGCCAGTAGCGGCTCTTCGGCTCGAAGAACATGACGGGGTCATTGCTTCGAATGGCCTCCTGGATCATCCAGTAGGCGTCGTTCGGGGTGCTCGGGCTCACGAGACGCAGTCCGGGAGTGTGGGCGAAGTATGCCTCAGGGCTCTCCTGGTGGTGCTCGACCGCGCCGATGTGCCCGCCGTAGGGAACGCGGATGACGATCGGCAGCGTGAGCGTGCCCTCGTGCCGGGCCGTCAGCTTCGCGAGCTGACTCGTGATCTGGTCGAAGCCGGGAAAGATGAAGCCGTCGAACTGGATCTCGCAGACGGGCCGGAATCCGCGCATCGCGAGTCCGATCGCCGTGCCGACGATGCCCGACTCGGCGAGCGGGGTGTCGAGCACGCGACGAGCGCCGAACTCGGCCTGAAGCCCCTCGGTGATGCGGAACACTCCGCCGAGCGGGCCGATGTCCTCGCCCATGAGCAGCACGCGGTCGTCGGCGGCCATCGCCGCGCGCAGCCCCGCATTGAGGGCCTTCGCCATGGGCAGCTCGGTCACGCGCGCCGCGGTCGCTCCGGCCCCCGTCGCGCCGCTCATGAGGCGTCTCCGAACGATTCGCTGTACTCGGTGAGCCACTGCTTCTGCTCGCTCATGACCGGATGCGGTTCCGAGTACACGTGGTCGAAGATCGTGTCGCTCACGGGATCCTGAAGCGCGAGGGTGCGACGACGGATGTCGGCAGCGAGATCGCCCGCCTCCGCCGCGATCTCCGCGAAGAACGCGTCATCGGCTCCGCGCGAGCGCAACCACTTCTCGTAGCGCGTGATGGGATCGCGCTTCGCCCACGACTCGTGCTCCTCGTGGGAGCGGTACTTGGTGGGGTCGTCCGAGGTCGTGTGCGCGCCCATGCGGTAGGTGAGCGCCTCGATGAGCTGTGGTCCCTCTCCGCTGCGCGCCGCCGTCAGCGCCTTGGTGCTGACGGCGTAGCTGACGAGCACGTCGTTGCCGTCGATCTGCACGCTCGGGATGCCGTAACCCGTGCCCCTCAGGTACAGCGGCGTGCGCGACTGCACCGAGACCGGCACCGAGATCGCCCAGTGGTTGTTCTGAACGAAGAAAACCTGCGGCGTGCGGTAGCTCGCGGCGAAGACGAAGGCCTCGGCCACGTCGCCCTGCGAGGTCGCACCGTCTCCGAAATAGGCGATGACGGCCTCGTTGTCGTCGCTCGCGTTCACGGCCTTCGTGGACGACTTCGTGCCCGTGCTCTTTCGCGCTGGCGTCGCCCGCAACTCGTTGTCGAACAGAATCCCCATCGCGTAGCCTGTCGCATGCAGCGCGTGCGACCCGATCACGAGGGTGTAGATGTGGAAGTTGCCGTGCGCTGCAGGGTTCCAGCCTCCGTGGGTGAGACCGCGGAGCATCCGGATGATGTCGACCGGGTCGACCCCGCGCACCATCGCCGCAGCGTGCTCGCGGTAGGAGGGGAACAGGTGGTCCTGCGGACGAGCGGCGCGAGCCGACCCCACCTGTGCAGCCTCCTGACCATGGCTCGGCACCCACAGTGCCATCTCCCCCTGGCGCTGCAGATTCGTCGCCTCGATGTCGAAGGCGCGTGTGAGGGACATGTCGCGGTAGAACGCGCGAAGCATCTCGTCGTCGAGTGCCTCGATGTAGGGGACGAACTCCTCGGACGCGCCGCGCGCGCGAAAAGTGCCGTCGGGGGCGAGCAACTGCAGTGCGGGCACGTCGTCAGACACCGCTCACCTCACTTCCTCGCCGTCGGGTTCACCAGCCATCGAATGCAGTCGGGCGGGTCGCACGCGACCCGATTTCTCCAATCTAGACGCCCGGCACCGGTCACGACTGAAGGTTTGCAACAACCTCGCGTGCTGCGACCACCAGTTTTTCTACAGACTCGGCTTCGCCGATGGAGACACGGATGCCATCGCCTCCCAGCACGCGCGCCACGATCCCGTGCTTCAGCAGCACCTCATTGACCTCGACGGTTCTGTCTTCGGTGGCGAGCCAGAGAAAGTTCGACTGCGACCGTGGAACGTCGAGCCCCGCCTCGGTGGCGGCGTGCCATGCCTCGTCACGGCGGGCGGCGATCACCGCCACGCGCTCGAGAAGCTCGGCCTCGTGGTCGAGGGAGGCGAGCGCTCCGCGCTGTGCCTGCTCGGTGACCGAGAGCGGGATCGCCGTCGCTCGCGCGGCATCGAGGATGTACTCGGGGCCGATCGCGTAGCCGATACGAAGACCGGCCAGTCCGTAGGCCTTCGAGAAGGTGCGCAGGATGACGAGATTCGGGTAACGACCGAGTAGTCGCTCGCCATTCGCGGCGTCGGAGTCGGTGACGAACTCGATGTATGCCTCATCGAGCATGACGAGCACCGTTGCCGGAACGGTCGCCATGAACCGCTCGAACTCGGCCTGCGAGACGACCGTTCCCGTGGGGTTGTTGGGCGAGCACACGATGATCGCCCGCGTGCGATCGGTCACCGCGGCGGTCATCGCGGGGAGGTCGTGGCCGTGGTCTGCCGTGTTCGGAACCTGAACGCTCGTCGCCCCGGCAACGGTCACGAGGCCGGGATAGGCCTCGAACGACCGCCATGAGTAGAGCACTTCGTCTCCCGGCGCCGCGGCCGCCTGAATGAGCTGCGCGAGGATCGACACCGAGCCCGCCCCGACGTGCACCTCACCGGGGGTGACACCGAACTTCGCGGCGATCCGGGCTGCGACCGCCGCGGCTGTGGCGTCCGGGTACCGATTGATGCTGGGGCTGTTGATCGCCTCGATCACGGCGGGCAGCGGTTCGAACGGATTCTCGTTGCTCGAGAGCTTGAAGGACGACGTCGGGGCCGGTCTGCCCTGGCGATACGGCGCGGTGGCCAGAATCTCGGGCCGAAGAGCCACTCGCTGAGGTTCGCTGGTTTCGCTCACGCCTCCAGCCTATTCGGCCAGCCCGGAGTGCGGGGACTCGCGGTGAGGGTGCATTGCACTGGGAGAACCTGGCAGGCATAGTTGACCTGTGCGGAGATTCATCATTCGAGTGCTCATCAGTTCGCTCGCCCTGTGGCTCACGACCCTCATCGTGCCGGGCGTCTCGGTCACACCCTATGAACCGGGCGGCCAGCTCGAGCTCGTGCTGACGTTCCTGCTGGTCGGCCTCGTCTTCGGCTTGGTCAACGGCATCATCGGCAACGCGATTCGCATCGTCGCGTTCCCGATCTACGTGCTCACGCTCGGACTCATCGCGATCGTCGTCAACGCCCTGCTGCTCATGCTCGTGGCGTGGCTCACCAATCTGTTCGGCTTCGGTCTGCACATCGACAGCTTCCTCTGGGCCGGCGTGCTCGGCGCGATCGTGCTGGGTCTGCTCAACTGGGCGATCGGGCTCGTGCTGCGCCCCATCGTGGGCAAGCGCTAGTTCGCGTCGCGCTCTACCCCACGCGGTCGGCACGGTACATCGTCGACGTGACCGTGTATCCCTCGGCGGCCAAGCCCTCGACGATCGAGCGGATGCGCGCGTCCGGCTCTTTGTCGACGAGCTGGGCGGTGCGCACGTAGTTCGTGAGCTCGTGTGCGGGCAGAAGGCGCTCGCTGACATCGATCGGTCCCTCGAAGAATCGTCGCCTGATGACGAGCGGTTCGGAGTGCACGAACCTGCCGCCGAGGGCGGGCACGAGGTCGTCCGTGTGCTCGATCGCAAGATAGGCGACGTCACTCGGCACCGCGATCTGACCGGCCGGGGCACCCACCGTGACGAGGCCGGCGGTGTTCCAGTCACCGGATGCCGCAAGCTGGGCCGCGAGCAGCCCGCCCTGCGAGTACCCCGTGAACACGATCGGCGTATCCGCCGTGACACCCGCGAGCCGCATGGCTTCGAGCACGGCCCGCGCCGATCCCGCCGATCCTTCCGCCATGGCCTGGATGTTGCTCGTCATGTCCCACGCCTCGCCCCCCGTCACGGCGCCGAGCGCCGACGTGCCCCCGATGAACACCTCCACGCGATCGGGCTTGCCGGGCGCGTGATAGCGCTCGATGCGAATCTGGTCGTGTGAGGAAGGGATGCGATCGACTCGGTCCTTCACACCGGTCGCCGGGGCGGTCTCGCCCTCCACGGAGGTCTGCCGCACCGTCACACGAGTCTCCCGAAGCATCCCGACACTCGCCGCCGCACCGCCGATGACGGCGGTGGTGGTGCCGAGCCCGGTGACTCCCATGCCCTCGTCGCCCAGTGCCTGTGCCGCTCCCGCGGGAATCCGCAGAAGTCCGGCGAGAAAGTCATCGGACGACGTGACGGTCCGCCGCACCAGCTCAACCGTGACGGGGTCGCTGAGGATTCCCGCTTTGGCGTGTGCGATGGCGAGCAGATTCTGTACGAAGCGGCGACGCAGCTCCTCGGGCAGGAGCAGCACGCCGATTCCCATTCCCGCGAGCCCCGTCGCAAGCGCGGGGGCGAGAAGCAAGGCCAGTCCCGGCAGGAAGAAGGCTAGGCCGTATCCGAGTTGTGCGGCAAGAGCCTGCTGGGCATGCGCGAGCTGTTCCTCGTTCGACTCGTAGTGCTCGACGACGGTGCGCAGCCCCGTTGCGAGCAGCTCGCTCGAGACGATCGCGTTTGCCGCGGCGAGCTGTGCGTTGTCGATCGCCTCCTCCGCCAGAATCGCACTGTAGGGGGCGTCGATCCGCGTGAGTTCACCGCCGGTCACCAGGCGATCCGCGCGCGCGAGACGCTGTGAGCACTCGAACAGTTCGCCGTTGACCGCGTCGAGAACCTGTGCGAATCGCTCGAGGTCCGCCGTGAGCACGGTCGTGGTTCCGGTTCCGATGACGAGCTCGTCGGAGGGTGTCTCGCTAGACATAGCTCAGCAGGGTCTCTCGTGCGCGTGCCGAGTTCTCCACGGCTTCGGTCAGCTCTCGATCGAGCGTTGCGACCGCATGCCGCAGCACCTCGACCTCCACGTCGAATGCGGTGCGCGCGAACCCGACCCAGTGCATCACGCTCGGATCCCTCGACAGGCGTCGTCCCACCTCCCGCACGCGCTCCTGTTCCGCTCGCAACAAGCCGCACTGCCGATCAAGCCGGTCGGCGAGCGCAGCTACGGCCGCGGCATCCTGCATCGATCACCCCTTATCCCCGCTCACAGCCATCGTGGCGGCACGCGGCACGCGCCCGCCGACATCCCGGCACCCCCTGGGAGTCGACGTCGAGCGACGGGCTCTGTGGAGGACTGGCTGAGCCGACCACCACTGAGCGAGAATGGCCCTATGAGCTTCGGTCGCCCGCTCGACGATTCATCGCTCTTTCGCATCTGCTTCGTGTGCACCGGAAACATCTGCCGCTCACCGATGGCCGAGACCGTCTTCCGCGATCTCGTGACGAAGGCGGGGCTGACGGCCGGGATCTCGGTCGCCTCCGCCGGCACCGGCGACTGGCACGTGGGCGAGAACGCGGATCACCGAACCCTCTCGGCACTGGCCGCCGCCGGGTACCGCGACGACGGCCACCGCGCGAAGCAGTTCGAACCGGACTGGTTCGCGCGCTACGACCTCGTCATCGTCTTCGACCGCGGTCAGGAACGCATCCTGCGGTCGTGGGCTCACACCGACGAAGATCGCAGCAAGGTACAGTTGCTGCTTGG
>JAHBSW010000063.1 GCA_019638935.1 Cryobacterium sp. | reverse complement strand
GGATGAGTTCGAGCTTGTGCTCGAAGATGACGACGGTGATGCCCGCGTCACGCAGGCTGGAGATGACGTCGAACACCATGCGGGTTCCGCCCGGGTCGAGCTGGCTTGTCGGTTCGTCCATGACGAGCACGGGCGTGTTCATGATGATCATGGAGGCGATGGCGACGAGCTGCATCTGCCCACCCGACAGCTCGTAAGGGGAGCGATCGAGCAGGTGGGCGACGCCGAGCAGCTCGGCAACCGCGGCGACCCGCTCCACCATCTCGTCGCGCTCGACTCCGAGGTTCTCGAGCCCGAACGCGAGCTCCTCGCGCACGGTGAACTTCGCGCCGGAGATCTGGTTGAAGGGGCTCTGGATGATGAGACCGACGTGCGCGACCGCTTGAACGAGCGACATGTCGGCGAGGTTGGAGCCATCGATCGAGACGGTGCCCTCGAGGGTGCCGCCGTCGACGTGGGGGATGAAGCCCGAAATGATCTTGGCGAGGGTGGACTTGCCGGCACCCGAACCGCCGACGATTCCCGTGACGCTTCCCTTCTCGACCTCGAGGTCGATGTGCAGGAGTTGAAACGACTCCGAATCGGGGTAGGCGAACGACACGTCTTTGAGCGAGATCACAGCAGTCCCATCACGATCGGGGTGGCAATTGCGGCGGCGGCGAGCACGACGAAGAGCCATCGGGCGATGCGCTGTGCGGTGCTGTCGGGAACGGGGACGAGCGTGGTTCGCTTGGCCGCTGATCCGAACGCGCGCGCCTCCATCGCGGTGGAACGCTCCTCGACATCGGTGAACATGCCGAGCACGAGTGGGGTGAGCAGCGGCATCATGAGGCGCACGCGACGCAGCGGGTTGCCGGTGATGGCGAGCCCGCGTGACTGCTGGGCGAGCAGGATGCTGTCGGCCCGGTCTTTGAAGGCGGGCACGAGCTGCAGGGTCGAGCTGATGATGTAGGCGAACTTCGGAGACATGCCGTGCTCGGTGAGGGAGCTCATGAGCGTGCCCGGGTGGGTGGTGAGCACGAGCAGTATCGACGCGAGCACGAGAGCGCAGATGCGGGAACCCACGGTGAGGGCGAACATGAGTCCCTCGCTCGTCACCGTGAGGAACTCCCACTGCCATACGACGGTTGCGCCGCCGGGGAAGGTGAGGCCCTGCACCGCGAACAGCGCGAGCAGGATCGGCAGCAGCATGATGAGGCTGATCCAGAGGAGCCGGCGACCGCATTTCGCAATGACGGCCGCCGGCACGATGACGACGACGATGAGGAGCACGGATGCCCACCACGGCAGCGCGAACGCGATGACGATGATGGCCAGCATGGCCACGAGTTTCGTCAGCGGGTTCAGCCGGTGGATGGGGGTGGAGTGCCCCGAGTACAAGGTCGTCGACACCGGTGGTTACCTCTCGGTCGTGCCGTCGGCGTCCGCGGCCGCGTCAACCGCGGCCTCGGCGGCCGCGGGAGCAGCAGCGGCCGAGCTCGGGCTCAGCACGGGCGCCTTCTTGCCGAACACGTTGTACTCGCGCACGAACGGGAAGCGCTGCAGGAAGCGTGCCGGCAGCGCCGCGAGGATGATGACGACGACAGTGAAGGTGATCGCCTTGTCGAGCGGGTCGCTGATCAGGCCCTGCAGGGTGGTTGCTCCGAGCAGGGATTGCCCCATGGCTTGGAAGGCGCCCACGATCGCTCCCGTGCCGGCACTCGTCGCACCGCCGAAGATGTAGGCGGCGATGGGTGCTGAGATGACGGCGGCGACGACTCCCGTGACGAGACCCGCGACGGGCGCGAGGTACCACATGCGGAAGAAGCCCCAGCGCGCGGCGTAACCGGCCATGACACCGATGACGACCTGAACGACGGCGAACGGCAGCGAGATCGGGTTGAGCAGCAGACCCCAGATCACGTTGGTCAGGATGCCGGTGACAACACCGGCGGCCGGGCCCGCGATTGCCGACACGAGCACCGTTCCGATGGAGTCGAGGTAGATCGGCAGGTTGAGTACCGAGACCAGCTGACCGACGACGATGTTGAGCGCGATCGCGACAGGGACCATCGCGAGCGTCACCGTCGGCAGACGGTGAATCGAGCCCGCAGCGAGCAGGATCGCGCCGACGACGTAGCCGGCGATCGCGATGAGCGAGGCCTGGCTGGTCGCGCTCTCGGCGATCTCCGCCGGCTGCGCGACAACGATGTAGACGTAGGTGGCGATCACGATGATCGCACCGAGGGCGATGAGTATGCGGTTACGAACCTTGTTCGTCTCCGTGGTGCGGGAGGTGCTCATGTGTTTCTCCTTTATCTGGTGGGTACAGCTCGGAAGCGAGCGTCAATGAAGCTAGGAGGTCGGCGGGTAGGTCTTGCGGGCGAAGGCTCCGACGAGTTCGATGAGGTGATCGAAGAACGCGGCGGGGTCGGTGTCGACGACGATCGCGGCATTGGGTTCGCGGCCCCACAGCCCTGCCCAGTCCGCCACCGTCTGAGCGCGCGTGAGCGAGCCGGCCAGCTCCACGTCGACGGTCGCCTGACGCAGTGTTCCCAGCTCGGGGTGCAGGGCGATCGCCGCAGCGAAGGGGTCGTGCATGTGCGCGAGGAACCCCTGGTCGTGGCTGACGTGGAACTCGAGGTAGAACTTCACCGCATCCGTCAGGTAGCGCACGATGGGGTTCGAGGTCTGCGAGAGCTGGCCGTCGGCATCCTCTTCGCGCACCGTTTCGACGGGCGTCGACCCCGCCGTCTCGGCGAGGCGAGACAGGTGCACCGGGCGCATCTCGATCGTCTCGGTGACGTCGAGCGCGCACACGATCGGGCGGCGATCCTCGGGCAGTCCCGAGAACGCGTCGAAGACGATCTTGGCGCTCTCCGGGTCGACGGCGATGTTCCACTCCGTCGTCGGGGTCGTGTTGCCGGGGTGGTTGAACGCGCCGCCCATGATGACGAGGCGCTTCAGCAGCCGCGGCAGCTCGGGTTCGATGCGCAGAGCGAGCGCGAGATTCGTCAACGGCCCCGTGACGAGACCGACGACCTCGCCGGGGCGGCTGCGTGCGGCATCCGCCCACACCTCGACGGCGTGACGGCTCGAGAGAGCGCGCGTCGGTGCGGGCAGCTCGGCGTAGCCGATGCCCTGTGGGCCGTGAGTCTCCTCCGTCGTCATGAGGGGAGCGAGCACGGGAACCTCGCTGCCGAGGGCGACCTCGATCTCGGGTGCCTTGCAGAGGTCGAGCCACGCGAGGTTGTTGATGGCGACCTGCCTGGCGGGAACGTTTCCGGCCGTGCAGGTGATGCCGACGATCTCTGCCTCGGGGTTGGCGAGCAGGTAGAGCAGTGCGAGGGAGTCGTCGATTCCGGTATCGACGTCCATGAGGATGGGAGTGGTCACGAGGATCCTTGATGACGTAATGGCGGCGTGAGCGTGAGCTGGAGGGTGCCGGTCTGCGACCTATCCAGTCAAACTCTGCCTCGATCCGTCAATGGCCCGATCTGGCGGGTTGCAGATACGCTATCGCCAATCATCGAGGCTCGTCCACTGAACGCGCGGTTGTTACAGAGCCGCGGCACGGTCAAGCGGCGTAGCGTGTGGGGATGGAGTTCTCGCGCACCCACGACCTGGACATCGACCTCATCGTGCTCGACAGTGCGGCGTCGACCAACGATGAACTCGTGGCCCGGGCGAAGGATGGCGATGTCGCCGAGTTCACGAGCGTCGTCACGCTCGACCAGACGGCGGGCCGTGGACGACTCGGACGCGAGTGGGTGTCCCCACCCGGAAAAGCGCTCGCCGTCTCGGTGCTGCTGCGGCCAGGCATGGACAGTGCGCACTGGGGGTGGATCCCGCTGCTCGCCGGTGTCGCGATGACGCGGGCCGTCGCCGGGGTGATTCCGGATGCATCCGTCGCCCTCAAATGGCCCAATGACGTGCTCGTGACCAGCGTCGACGGGGAGCGCAAGATCAGTGGCGTGCTCTCCGAGCTGGTGAGCGAGGGCACGATCGTCGTCGGGGTCGGTCTCAACCTCACTCTTGCCGAGGACGAACTGCCCGTCGAGACGGCGACGTCGCTCAGCCTCAACGGCGCAACCGGAACGGCGGCCGAGCTCGCCGACCGGGCGCTCGCCGGGTTCCTGCGCGAACTGCACGGAGAGTGGCAGCGGTTCGTCGCCGCGCACGGGGATGCGGGGGCATCCGGTCTGCGCGTTGCCGTCACCGAGCTGTGCGGAACCCTCGGACGCGAGGTGCGCGTCGAGCTGCCCGGTGGGCTCGAGCATGTCGGCCGTGCCGTCGGCATCGACCCCGAGGGTCATCTGCTCGTGTCCGGCGCATCGAGCGACGAGGTAACGAACAGTGACGTCTTGACTGTCGCGGCGGGTGACGTCACGCACCTGCGGTATGAATAGATTCATGCCCAGCACGGTGGTCGAGATCGAGAGCGTGGTCGCTCGATTGCGCCCGCACGGGCGTCGGCTGTTCTGGCCCTCGCTCCTGCTCATCGCCACGATCGGCGCCGTCGCCTTCTTCTTCGGGCGCTTCGAGGAGCAGTGGCAGAACCTCGCCCTGCTCGCGGGCGGAGCGCTGTTCGTCATTCTCGTGTGGTTCCTGCCCCTGCTCGCGTGGCTGAGCCACCGCTACATCATCACGACGCGTCGTCTCGTGCTGCGCCGCGGCTTCTTCGTGCGCACGCGCCAGGAACTGCTGCACAGCCGCGGCTACGACGTCACCGTGCGCAAGAACGCACTGCAGTCGATGTTCGGCAGCGGTGACGTACGCATCAACACGGGGCTCGACCGGCCCGTCGTGCTCAGGGACGTGCCGGGCGTCGACCTCGTGCAGGGCGCCCTCCACGACCTCATGGAGCGCAGCATCAACCCCATCGCCGCTCGACGGCAGGCGGAGGAGTCGCAGGACACCGACGAGACGACCGCGTGGGGCAACCGGTAACCCGCACGTCACCTTCGATCCACCCGGGCGCTCTACGGTGCTCGCGTGAGGATCTCGGTCATCGGCTGCGGTTACCTGGGCGCCGTTCACGCCGCCTGTCTCGCCGACCTCGGTCACGATGTCGTCGGCATCGACATCGATGAGTCGAAGATCCGGCTGCTCGCCGCAGGGTCGCCGCCGTTCTACGAGCCGGGGCTCGCCGAACTGCTGACCTCGACCGTCGCATCCGGGCGCCTGCGCTTCTCGACCGACATCGCCGACGCGCGTGGCGCAGCCGTGCACTTCGTCACGGTCGGCACCCCGCAGCTCGAGGGGAGCAACGCCGCCGACCTGCGGTTCGTCGACGGCGCGATCGAGAACCTGTTGCCGCACGTTCAGCCGCGTGATCTCATCGTGGGCAAGTCGACCGTGCCCGTCGGCACGGCGGCGCGCCTCGCCGCGCGCATCGCCGAGGTCGCGCCCGAGACCGCCCTGGCGTGGAACCCCGAGTTCCTCCGTGAGGGCTGGGCGGTGAAAGACACCATGACGCCCGACCGCTTCGTCTACGGCCTCGCACAGGGCGACGAGCGCTCGGAGGCGCTGCTCGACGAGGTCTATGCGGCTGCTCTTGCGACCGGCACCCCCAAGGTCGTCGCCGACTTCGCCACCGCCGAGCTCGTCAAGGTGTCGGCGAACGCCTTTCTCGCGACCAAGATCTCCTTCATCAACGCCATGGCGGAGATCGCCGAGGTCACGGGCGCCGATGTGACGAAGCTCGCGGATGCGATCGGTCACGACGCGCGCATCGGCCGCCGCTTCCTCGGTGCCGGCATCGGATTCGGCGGTGGATGCCTGCCGAAGGACATCCGCGCGTTCGTCGCTCGGGCCGACGAGCTGGGGGTCGGCGAGTCTCTCGCCTTCCTCCGCCACGTGGACGAGATCAACCTGCGCCGCCGCGCTCGCGTCGTCGAGCTCACCCGGGAACTCGCGGGCGGCTCGCTCGAGGGCAAGACCATCGGCGTGCTGGGTCTCGCGTTCAAACCCCACTCCGACGATGTGCGCGACTCGCCCGCGCTCGATGTCGCGACCCGTCTCATCGCCGAAGGCGCCCTCGTGCGGGCATACGACCCGCAAGCGGTCGAGACGGCACGAGCGAGGAACCCCGAGCTGCACTACGCCTCGGGCACGCTCGACGCCGTCGCAGGCGTCGATGTGGTGGTTCTCGTGACGGAGTGGGACGACTTTCGCTACCTCACGCCCCACGACCTCGAGTCAGTCGCCCCGGGTCGTGCGATCGTCGACGGTCGCAACTGCCTGAATCCGGTGCAGTGGCGTGAGGCGGGTTGGCAGTACCGCTCCCTCGGACGCCCCTGAGCTCTCGACGCCCGTCGCATCCGGTTGCGCCTCAGCCCTCGGGCCTGGGCGCGGCGCGAACACCCAGGTGCGGTACAGCCAGAACCGGAAGGCGGTGCCGAGCGCGAGGCCGATGACATTCGACGAGATGTTGTCGGCGAGCACCGAGGTGAAGCCGAGCGCGTAGTGCGACACCCAGAGGCAGGCGAGACCGATGAGCATCCCGCCGACGCTGACGAGGGCGAAGTCGAGACCCTCGCGGGCGCTGCGAGCGGCGCCCCGGCGGCGGGTGGTGCCGAACGTCCAGTAGCGGTTGCCGATCCAGTTGCAGCCGATCGCGACGGACGTCGAGACGACCTTGGCGAGCAGCGGACCCGACTCGACGACCTCCGGCGCGAGCACCGTGAGGCGCAGCGCGTTGAAGATCGCGACGTCGATGACGAAGCCGACCCCGCCCACGACGCCGAACCGCAGCAGTTGCGCGAGCAGCGGTCTCATGAGTCTCCCGGTGGACGAAGATAGGGTGTGAGCGGCCCACAGTCTAACCGTCGGCCCCCGAGAGTTCAGTAGAAGACCACCAGCGGAGGTGCCATGCGAGTCGGCGTGATCGGTGCGGGCCAGCTCGCGCGCATGATGATTCCCGCGGCCGTGAACCTCGGTGTCGAATTGCGGGTTCTGGCCGAAGCCGAGGGGATGTCCGCCGACCTCGCCTCGGTGGGTGTCGGCGACTATCGCGACGCGGAGATCGTTCTCGCCTTCGCGAGGGACGTCGATGTCATCACCTTCGACCACGAGCATGTGCCGCAGTCCGTGCTGGAGGCGCTCGAGGCATCCGGAGCACTCGTGCGCCCCGGCCGCCACGCGCTGCGCTTCGCGCAGGACAAGATCGAGATGCGACGCAGGCTCACCGAGCTCGGGATGCCGGTGCCGGACTGGGCGGCGGTCGAGAACGCCGACGAGCTCGCGGCCTTCCTCGCGGAGCACGGCGGTGTCGCCGTGGCGAAGACCGCGCGCGGCGGCTACGACGGCAAGGGCGTGCGCGTCGTGCGCGACGCCGGCGCGGCCGACGACTGGTTCGCCGCGCTCGCCGAGGACGGCAACGGGGGAGCGATCCTGGTCGAAGAGCTCGTGAGCTTCCGCCGCGAGCTCGCGCAGTCGGTGGCGCGGCGGCCCTCGGGCGAGGTGGCACCCTGGCCGCTCGTCGAGAGCATCCAGCGCGACGGGGTGTGCGCCGAGGTCATCGCCCCCGCCCCCGACTCGGCGGGCAGGCTCGCGGATGTCGCCGCCGACGTCGCGATCGCCATCGCCGAGGGGCTCGACGTCACCGGCGTGCTCGCGGTCGAGCTCTTCGAGACGACCGATGAGCGCATCCTCGTCAACGAGCTGGCGATGCGCCCGCACAACTCGGGGCACTGGAGCATCGAGGGTTCCACCACGAGCCAGTTCGAGCAGCACCTGCGCGCCGTGCTCGACCTGCCGCTCGGGGCGACCGGATGCCGGGAACCGCACACCGTCATGGTCAACGTCTTCGGCAGCGACGGCATGGCCCCGATGGGTCGAAGCTACGGGCGCGTGCTCGCCGAGCATCCGCTCGCGAAGGTGCACAACTACGGCAAGGAGCCCCGCGCGGGTCGCAAGCTCGGCCACGTGACCGTCACGGGCGACGACCTCGACG